>NZ_CP060635.1:3648982-3949724 GCF_014337215.1 Wansuia hejianensis
GGAGCGGAAGCGGGATGCCTCCATGGAAGGCCTGGAGTTTCCCTTCGACTACCGGCAGGGTCAGAAGGGTCTGGTTGCCGATGTGTACCGGACGATTTTGCGGAAGAAGCAGTTGTTTGTCCAGGCTCCCACGGGAATCGGCAAGACCATGTCAGCTGTGTTCCCGGCGGTTCGCGCCCTGGGCGAGGGATATGGCGAGAAAATCTTCTATTTAACGGCAAAGACGATTACCCGGACGGTGGCGGAGGAGGCATTTTCCGTGCTGAAGGGGCAGGGGCTTTTCTGCAAAGCTCTGACCATAACTGCCAAGGAGAAAATGTGTGTCTGTGAGGAGGTGGATTGCAATCCGGAGCTTTGCCCACGGGCTAAAGGGCATTTCGACCGGGTGAATGATGCGGTATTTGAAATGCTGACGGAACAGGAGCGCTTTGGAAGGGATGATATTCTTGCCCAGAGTGAAAAATGGCAGGTATGTCCCTATGAAATGCAGCTGGATCTGGCGGTTTTTATGGATGCGGTGATCTGTGATTATAATTACGTGTTCGACCCGGTTGTCCATCTGAAACGGTTTTTCGGAGAAGGAGGCAGGAAGGGAGAATACCTTTTCCTGATCGATGAAGCCCATAACCTGGTAGAACGGGGACGGGAGATGTACAGCGCCAGCCTGTATAAAGAAGATTTCCTGGAGATGAAAAAAAAGCTGAGAGCTTACAGTAAGAAGCTGGAAAAGGCCCTGGAGCGCTGCAACCATCAACTGCTGGTCAATAAACGGGAGTGTGATGAGTGCAGAGAGCTGGAATCAGTGGGCAGCTTTGTGCTGTTACTGACAGGGCTTCTGGGCGAACTGGAGGAATTCCTTCCGGAGCTGGCAGAAGGGAGTCTGAGAAAAGAGGTATTGGAATTTTACTTTCAGGCCCGGTCCTTCGCGTCAATCTATGAGCTGGTAGATGAGAACTATCTGATTTATACCAGGCATACGGAGGAAGGAAAATTCCAGCTGAAGCTGTTCTGTGTTAATCCGGCCGTAAACCTGCAGAATTGCCTGGACAGGGGGAGAAGTACGGTGTTCCTGTCGGCCACGCTGCTGCCGGTCAGGTATTATCAGAGTCTCTTGAGCGCCCGCACGGACGATTATGCAGTATATATCCCATCGCCCTTCGCCCCGTCCAATCGGTATCTGGCAATCGGCAGCGATGTGAGCAGCAGGTATAAGCGCAGGACCCGGGAAGAATATGTACGGATGGCTTCCTATATCCGGCAGGTCACGATGGGACGGCGTGGCAACTATCTGGTGTTCTTTCCGTCTTACCGGATGCTCTCTGAAGTTTATGGGATTTTTGAACAGGAATTCCTTCCGGCAGCCCCGGATGGCTGCCGGTGTGTCTGTCAGACTCCGTCCATGGGAGAGGCGGCCAGAGAAGATTTCCTGGCGGGCTTTCAGGATGAGGATGGGCGCACGTTGATTGGTTTCTGTGTGATGGGGGGCATTTTTGCAGAAGGCATTGATCTGAGCGGAAAACGGCTGATCGGGGCAATCGTCGTAGGGACAGGGCTGCCCCAGATCGGCGATGAACGGGAGCTGCTGCGCCGTTTTTATGACCGGAAAGGAGAAAACGGTTTTGACTTCGCCTACCGGTTCCCGGGAATGAATAAAGTTCTTCAGTCTGCCGGCAGGGTGATCCGAACCACAGAGGACCAGGGAGTGATCCTGCTGCTGGACGAGCGGTTCCGGCTCCGGGAGTACCGGGACCTGTTCCCCAGGGAATGGTCGGATTGCCGGCTGTGTACCCTCCAGACCGTCGCCGGTGAAATCAGAGAATTCTGGGACCGCATCGGGTGCTGATAGGGCGCGGGAATCCGTCGGGTCTCAGGAAAAGGACTGTATAAACGCTTTGGCGGCCTGGGGAACCGGGAGGTGGGCGTTGTGGGCGATGACCAGCTCCCGCGTGGGAAGCGGCTCTGTGATATGGACCTGAAAGAGGGTTCCGGTACTGGTCAGGCAGTAGTCTGGGACGAAAGCGACGCCGAGTCCGATATTCGCCAGATCGATCAGCAGGTCATTGCTGCCCAGCTCGATTTCCGGCACCAGGTCCAGCTGGTGCTGCTGGAATAGCTGATGGAGGAATTCGCTGGTGGTGCTTTTCCGGTCCAGCATCAGGATCGGATGGTTCAGCAGCTCCTTTAGGGAGATGGCCTTGTCCATCAGTTCGGGATAATATTCCCGGCTGGCGATAAATACATCCTGGAAGGTGTGGATCGGGATGGATTTCATGCGTTCCGGGAGGTGGGAATTGGGATAGTTGGTGACGATCAAGTCCACCTGCCCGGATTCCAGGAGATCCACGCATTTCGTGGAGGTCTGATTGGTCACCTTGATGTGGACATTGGGATATTCCTTGTGAAACTGGTTCAGATAAGGGACCAGGAAATAGCGGCAGATTGTATCGCTGGCTCCGATGCGCAGCTGGCCGCCGCCCAGGGTGCTGGATTCCATGAGCTGGGCTTCTCCACGCTTAATCAGGTTGATGGCAGGCTCTACGTAGCGCAGAAGAATCTCACCCTCCGGCGTCAGCTGTACCCGCTTGGTGCTGCGGATGAAGAGAGTGATACCCAGTTTCTTTTCCAGCACTTTGACAGACTGGCTGACGGCTGACTGAGAGATGAACAGTTGTTTGGAAGCTTCCGAAAAGCTCAGGGAAACGGCTACGTGATAAAAGACTTTATATAACTCATAATTAATATCCATGATAAGACCTCCTTATAAAAAGTATAAAGAGGAAAAGTTAGTATGTCAACAGTTTCATTTATCTGGAGCTTCAGAAAAGAAGCAAGCCGCTCTTCTATGTGAAGCTGTCCCGGACAAAGCTGGCTAGTACGGTGAAAAGTTAAGAGAAACTCCGGCGTTGACAAATAAAAGAATGGTGTTATAATGAATGAAAACACAGATATAAGCATATAAATGAAAGCGCTGAAGAGAAGAGTAAGCTGCGGCAATGTCACAGAGAGGGATGGAACGGTGGAAGCATCCCGGCAGGAACCAGCTGAAGACCATCTCGGAGCGGCCCCAATCAGGCCCGGTGATTCCGTTATCGTCATAATGAAGTGGTTCTGAATGCAGATTCAGGACAATCAGGGTGGAACCGCGAATTCAAAAGTATTCGTCCCTTGCCGTTTCTCAGGAAACTGCAGGGAATGAATACTTTTTTTGTTCAGCCGGCCTGTCTATTTATTCTTAAGCTGAAAAGGAGAGAGGAATATGATTATTACGTTGAAGGATGGATCAACCAAGGAGTACAGTTCACCGATGTCTGTGCTGGATATTGCCAGGGACATCAGCGAGGGTCTGGGGCGCATGGCTACGGCCGGCGAATTAAACGGGGAGGTTGTAGATTTAAGGCATGAAGTTGATGAGGATTGCAGTTTGAATATTCTGACCGCAAATGATCCGGAAGGCCTGGCTGCTTATCGCCATACGACTTCCCACATCATGGCTCAGGCCATTAAGCGCCTGTACCCTCAGGCGAAGCTAGCCATCGGGCCGTCTATTGCGGACGGATTTTACTATGATATAGATATTGAAGGCGGCTTCACTCCGGAGGATCTGGAGAAAATTGAAGCAGAGATGAAAAAGATCATCAAAGAAGCGCTTCCCCTGAAACGATTTACTCTGCCCAGGGATGAGGCAGTCGCCTTCATGAGGGATCGGCAGGAGCCGTATAAGGTCGAACTGATTGAGGATTTGCCGGAGGGCTCAGAGATTAGTTTTTATGAGCAGGGCGAGTTTGTGGACCTCTGCGCGGGTCCCCATCTGATGAGTACCAAGCCGGTGAAGGCGTTTAAGCTGACCAGTCTGGCCGGTGCCTACTGGAGAGGGAATGAGCACAACAAGATGCTGACCCGCATCTATGGTACAGCTTTTGCTAAGAAGAGTGATCTGGACGATTATCTGACGATGATGGAAGAGGCTAAAAAGCGTGACCACAGAAAGCTGGGAAAAGAACTGGGACTGTTCATGATGAATGATGCCGGACCGGGTTTCCCATTCTTCCTTCCGAAGGGTATGATATTGAAAAACGCGCTGCTGGATTACTGGCATGAGCTTCATAACCGGAACGGCTATCAGGAGATCGCCACGCCGATCATCCTGAACAGGAGCCTGTGGGAGACTTCCGGCCACTGGGATCACTATAAGGATAATATGTATACGACGGTGATCGACGAGCAGGATTATGCGATCAAGCCCATGAACTGTCCCGGCGGCGTTCTGGTGTATCAGTCGGAACCGCGCTCTTACCGTGATCTTCCCCTGCGTCTGGGTGAGCTGGGAATTGTCCACCGTCATGAGAAGTCAGGACAGCTTCACGGGCTGATGCGTGTACGCTGCTTCACCCAGGATGATGCCCATATTTTTATGACTCCGGATCAGATCAGAGATGAGATCAAAGGGGTTGCAAAGCTGATCGATGAGGTCTACAGCCTGTTTGGATTCAAATATCATGTAGAGCTGTCTACCAGGCCGGAGAATTCCATGGGAAGCGACGAGGACTGGGAGATGGCCACAGAAGCGCTGAGGGGCGCCCTGGATGACCTGGGTCTGGAATATGCGGTCAACGAGGGCGACGGTGCCTTCTACGGTCCCAAGATTGATTTCCATCTGCAGGATTCTATCGGAAGAACTTGGCAGTGCGGAACGATCCAGTTGGATTTCCAGCTGCCGCTGCGCTTCCAGCTGGAATACACAGGAGCTGACGGAGAAAAACACAGGCCGATCATGATCCACAGAGTTGCTTTCGGGTCGATTGAAAGGTTTATCGGTATACTGATTGAGCATTTTGCAGGGGCTTTCCCGACCTGGCTGGCTCCGGTACAGGTAAAGGTACTGCCGATTTCCGAAAAATTCCTGGATTACGGTGAGAAAATTAAGAAATCGCTGGAAGATGCAGGAATCCGTGCAGAGCTGGATGTCCGTTCTGAAAAAATCGGTTACAAAATCCGCGAGGCTCAAAATCAGAAAATTCCATTTATGCTGGTCGTGGGCGCCAAGGAAGAAGAGCTGGGAGTCGTGGCTGTCCGCACCCGTCTGGGTGGAGACCAGGGACAGAAGAGCCTGGAGGATTTCGTCGCAGAAATTAAATCAGAAATTGCTGAAAAAAGAATGCAGGCTGAGTGACGCGAATAAATACCGGAAAACAGGATATACTATCTCCGAATAAATGAAAGGAGGTATTGTATATGCCGGCTTTAAGATGTTCAGCAATGACGTGCGTCTATAACGATGGGGAGCTCTGTTCTAAGGGCGATATCAAGGTGGGCGGAAGCAACGCGATGACCGCGGACGAGACCTGCTGCGAAAGCTTTAAGGAGCGAAATGAAGGTTCCATGTCTAACAGCATGGGAACCGGATGCGGCTGCACCAATATCGGTGTTGACTGCGATGCCCATGACTGCATTTCAAACGACAAATGCAAATGTGTGGCAGGAGCCATTAATATTGAAGGCTGTGAAGCCTGCCATCGTGAAGATACGAGATGTGGCAGCTTTCGCTGTAAGTAATAATTATGATCACAGATGAGAGTCAGCAGCTTGCCTGATGCTCCTGTGAGTGAGGCGCAGGCCGTTCCGGTTGTGGAACGGCCTGCGCTTATTTTAATATGTGGGGCTATTGGATGGAACTGGCTGTTACCAGGAAGCTGTCCCCCTCTGGATTGGAAGTATTCGTCAGGTACAAAGCGGCTTTTTCAGTATTGGCGGGAACATTGTATGCCAGCTCGGCCGTGACAGGCTGATCCCTGACGGATAGTTCAGGCATCACCTGGTCTGTCAGGTAGTAGGGCGGGGCGACTTCAGTATCATTGATGATACAACGGAAGCTCATGTCATCCACCAACACGGGATCGTCAGTGAGGGATTGGTAAGTATAGGTGACGAGCAGGATTTTCTCAGGTTCTTCAGTATCTACGACTGCTCTCCGGTCTGTGAAGGAAACACCAGTGATTGTCACGGTATACAGAGACTGTCCATCTTTCGTAAATTCACAGGTTTCATTCAAGCTCCTGGCGATGGCAGACTCCAGTTCAGGCATGTCCGTTGGCGCCGCGCCTTCTCCCATGGTTGACGGGTCTTCGGTGGGCGACGCTTCAGGCGTTGCGGCAGGAGTGGAAGACGGGTTTTTGCCGGCTGAGGCAGAGGAGGCGGAGCTGCTTCCAGTGACAGTTTCTTCTTTGCTGCAGCCTCCCGCTGCCAGAGCTGTCAGGCACAGAGCGGCTATGACAGGGTATATAAAACGTTTTTTCATAACAACATCCCTTCTATTTTTTCTGGTACAATTTTATCATCACTTTCTGAAGAAGACAAGCATCCGTGGAGTAAAACTGTGAAAAAACAAAGACGTTTTTTTATGGGATATTGCTAATTGACAATTATGCCGCAGAATGATATGTTATAAACAAAATTGGTCTGACAACCTGAATACATGAAGGACGGGAGGAGAGCTATGGAGAAAGAGATAATAGGGAAAATCAAACAGACAACAATTTGTGAGAAGATTGTGGCGAAGATACTCGATCTGGTAGAACAGGGAGTCTACCAGCCGGGTGAGCTCCTTCCGACGGAAAGAGATTTTTCGGAGATGTTCGGTGTCGGCCGTTCCTCTGTCCGTGAAGCACTCCGAGTTCTGCAGTCAATGGAGATTGTAGAAAAACGGGCGGGGAGTGGTTCCTACCTGACGGACATACCGGTAGGAGCAGCCAGGATCTTTAACACCAGCCAGATGATTGAAGCTTTTAATGTTCTGGATATGAGCGAAGCGAGGCAGGCACTAGAGGTGCAGACAGTGGCGCTGGCGGCCAGGAGGGCTTCCGGGGATCAGATAGAAGCCATGGCCGAGGCCAACGCGAGGTTGGAAGAGGCAGTAGAGCGAGGTGACAAGGAGGAAATTGTTGAATGTGATTTCCGTGTACATAAGGCGATAGCCGAAGGATCACAGAATGTATTTATGTGCAGCATGCTTGATGCGCTGGCTGTGGTCTTATTGAAAAGTAATATAGAAGTGATGTCTGAGGATAAGACCAAGGCCGCTCTTGAATATCACCGGAGAATCATCGACAGAATTCAGGCCGGTGACGAGGAGGGCGCCCGGGAAGCGATGGCAGGGCATATCCGAGATGTGAAAGAGCGGGTTACAAAAGGAATTAAAAATAAATAAAGAAGAAAAAAGGAGAAAAATAATGATGAATGAACGTGAACGCTTTACAAGATGTGCTTTCGGGCAGGATTTGGATATGCTGCCTGTACAGTGTGATTTTTCGGGCAGCGGACTGAAGCACTTCCTGGCCAGTAAAGGGATTACTAATGTCAGCGATCTGGAACTGCTGCCTTTCTTTCCGAATCATGTGCTGTATGCCTATATGAACGGTGCTGTACTTCAGATGAAGACCAAGAATTTTGGCGGAAAGGCTGTGATCACGGATGAGTGGGGCTGTGACTGGGATACTTCCCAGGATCTGTTTTACTGCAGCCATCCGATTCCAGACTGGGAAGATTACGAAAAGTATGTTTTTCCGGATCCCTGGGCGCCGGGTTATCTGGACTATACGGAGAAGCTGGTGAAGGAATATGCGGAGACACATATAGTAACCGCTTATCATTTCTGCTGTCTGTTCGAGAGGGCGTACATCCTGAGGGGTTTTGAGAATGTGCTTGCGGATTTCATTGAAGAAGAGGAACTGGTCAGCGACCTTTTGGACCGCATCACGGATTTTCATGTGGAGCTGGCGAAACGTTATATCCAGCTGGGTGTAAACTGCGGAAGGACAGTGGATGACTACGGAAGCCAGATTGGAATGATTATGTCCCCGCCCATGTGGAGAAAGTATATCAAGCCGCGCCTGGCCAGGATTATTGCAGTATACAGAAATGCAGGCCTGCCTGTGATCCATCACAGCTGCGGCAACATCACGCCGATCATTGAGGATCTGATAGAGATCGGAGTGAACGTGCTGAACCCTGTACAGCCTAATGTCATGGACATTCAGGAGCTGGCGGATCAATACGGTAAAAGGCTGACCTTCTTCGGAGGTATCTGCAACCAGAATGTGATTCCGTTCCTGAAACCGGAAGAAATCGATGCGAATGTGAAACATGTGACAGAGATCCTGGGAAGGAACGGCCGCTATATCATATCGCCGTCCAACGGTGTCGGCATGGACGCTCCGCTGGAAAATGTGGAGGCCTACTGCCGTGCGGCGCTGAAATACCGTCATATTTAGAGGCAGATGCTTATAGATACAAGGAGGAGCAAAATGAATTCGATGGAGAGGGTATTCGGAGCGATCCGGGGAGAGCAGACAGACTGTCTCCCCGTGGCTCCTTACAATGGGAATTTTTCCATACATACGTCAGGTTATACGCTTGATGAATGCTATCTTGACGGGAAGAAGCTGGCGGAAGCCCAGTACCGGGCCTGGGAGCTGGTGGGTCAGGATGTGGTAGTCGCTCAGTCGGACCAGTATTATATGGTGGAAGGAATGGGCGTTAAGACAGAATACTACCATGACAGGCTGCCGGGAGTCAGAGAGGTGCCGGTGAAGGAACTGAAAGATGTTGGGAAGCTGAGACCTATCGATCCGTACAGAGATGGCCGTGCCTATGTGTATATAGAAGCGGTTGGCCATCTGGCGGAGAAGCTGAAGGGAGAAGTTCCTGTACGGGCGCCCGGCTGCGGTTCTCTGGCCATGGCAGCCCATCTGATGGGGATTAATGAGTTTGTCATGGAGCTGGCGGTTACTGAGGCAGAAGAGGATACAGAGAAAGAAAAATATATCATGGAGATGATGGAGGTTTGTACGGAGACTCTCTGCCGTTTTGCAGAGGCCTGCGTTAAGGCGGGGGCCAGCATCGTCCAGGACGCGGATTCTCTGGCTTCGCTGGATATGATTTCGCCAGCCATATATGAGAAATATGCTCTGCCTTTTGAAAAAAAATTTTTCCGAAGGCTGAATCTGCTGAAGAAAGATTATTCCTTTGCAACACTTTTGCATATTTGCGGAAATAATAGCAGAGTGGCAGAAAAACTGGCAGATACCGGCTGCGATATCCTGGAGGTGGATTATAAAGTGGATTTATCCTATTATAAAGAAAAGATAGGAGACAGAGTCTGTCTGCTGGGAAATATTAATCCGGCCGGTAACGTGATGTCAGGGACGGCAGAGGACGTGAGGGAAGAAGCAATGACAGCCATTCAGAAGGCAGCCGCCGGAAGCCGGTTCATATTGGGAAGCGGATGTGAGATCGCAGTGGATGCGCCGTTGGAGAACGTGCAGGCGCTGGTAAAGCTGGGGCACGGCATGCCCTCTTCACCGGCTGGCCGGAAGCAAAACTGAAATGGGAGATACTATAACGTATTCTTTTGAAATTTATAGAAAATATCTGCCCAGTATAACTGGTTTTATGATATGATATAAAAGTACAGCCTATTTCTCAGGAGGAATGGGTATGTTACGGTGTTTTGGAAATGCCGGAATTCATAGCAGGAGCAGAAAAGGAGTTGTGAAATGGGCGGTTTTTTTGGTGTAGCATCGAAGAATGAATGTGCGTTAGAGCTTTTTTATGGAGTAGATTATCATTCTCATCTGGGAACCAGGCGCGGAGGAATGGCAACATACGGGGCTGAGGGATTTAACCGTGCGATCCACAATATTGAGAATTCTCCGTTTCGAACGAAATTTGACCATGATGTCGGAGAGATGAAGGGCAATCTGGGGATTGGCTGTATCTCCGATTTTGAGCCGCAGCCGCTGCTGATCCAGTCGAAGCTGGGAAGCTTTGCGATCACAACGGTTGGTAAAGTGAATAATTATGACGAGCTGCGGGTCCGGCTGTTTAACAGCGCGCATTCACATTTCCAGGAGATGACAAACGGGCAGGTGAATGTGACGGAGCTGATTGCGGCGCTGATCTGTGAGAAGGATTCGATTTTAGAAGGTATGGAATATGTCCAGGAGATTGTGGACGGATCTATGACCATGCTGGTGATGACTAAGGAAGGAATTTATGCGGCCCGGGACCGTTTTGGAAGGACACCGCTGGTGATCGGGCATAAGGAAGGCGCTTACTGTGTTTCGTTTGAAAGCCATGCATATATTAATCTGGGCTATAACGATTACAGGGAGCTGGGACCGGCAGAAATCGCATATATTACACCGGAAGGAGTCGAGACGCTGAAACAGCCGGGGCATGAGATGAAGATCTGTTCCTTTTTGTGGGTGTATTACGGGTATCCCACTTCTTCCTACGAGGGCGTCAATGTAGAAGAAATGCGGTATAAATGCGGCAGTATGCTGGCAAAGCGTGACGGGGATTCCGTTCACCCGGACAGTGTGGCCGGCGTGCCGGATTCCGGTGTGGCCCATGCAATCGGTTACGCCAACGAATCAGGAATCCCTTATGCGAGGCCGTTTATCAAATATACGCCAACCTGGCCCCGTTCTTTTATGCCCACGGATCAGAATCAGAGGAATCTGATTGCACGGATGAAGCTGATTCCTGTACAGGCGCTGATTAATAATAAAAAGCTGCTGCTGATTGATGATTCAATTGTCCGCGGCACACAGCTCAGGGAGACAACCGAATTTTTATATCAGAGCGGCGCTAAGGAGGTACATGTCCGTCCTGCGTGCCCCCCGCTTTTGTACGGCTGTAAGTTCCTGAATTTCTCGCGGTCGAAATCGGAGATGGAATTGATTACCAGGCAGACGATCCGGAAGCGCGAAGGCGACAGCTGCCCCCAGGAGGTGTTGGATGAATATGCCGATCCCTGCAGCTGCCGGTATGCTCAGTTAATTGAAGATATCAGGAAACAGCAGAATTTTACAACGCTCCGTTTTCATCGGCTGGATGATCTGCTGGCGTCTATTGGGATTGATCCTTGCAAGGTTTGTACGTATTGCTTTAACGGAAAAGAATAGAATGGCCTGGAAACTTAAGTGTAACAAGAGATAGGAATTATCTTTTGTTACACTGTTTTTTATTTCATAGGATAGTTCCGGGGGATGCGCACTCCGCACTGAGAAAATATGGCCGCTGAGGCGACCGCGCTCCGGCGCGCGAGTCCGGCAAGCCAGTATCTTGTCAGGTAAATTCGGCGGGCAGGCTGGTGATGTACAATAGGGTTCGAGGAGGAATCAGGTGGAATACAAGTTGCTGTGCATGTAACCCAGTCCCTGAGAGATTTCCAGCGCCGCCTGGCTGACTTTTTGGCCGAGTAGTTGAACGCGGTCTATATTACGGGGATCTCGGATAAAGACGATAGAAATAGCACCGGCCAGATGGTTATCGATGTCCAAAACCGGAGCGGCTACAGTACCTGCGAAGTAAATATTTTCTGAGGTATCGTCGATAGCATAGCCGATATTTCTTGTATTATGGATGTATTCCAGCAGTGAGTTCATGTCTGAGATGGAAGGCTGGTTGCTGAAGGAAAAGTGTTCGGGAGTTATAATTGACCGGATTTCTTCATCTGTCATGGCGGAGAGCATTGCTTTGCCCATGCCGAGAGAGAGCATAGGCCGGACGTCTCCCACCGAATAGACAGTCTGGAATTCTGAATCAGATATAAATTTCATGATGTAGACCAGATCTGTCATACCGCAGCGGACCGCCATAAAAACAGTCTCCTGAACATCTCTGCACAGACGGGAAAGAACCGGGCGCGCTGCTGTATCCAGGGAGGTTTCGCGCAGATAGGCCAGGCCCAGCTTCAGGCTTTCAATACCCATCCGGTATACTGGAAGCTGACCTTCCTCCATGGTGAGTAAGCCTACGTTTGTCAATGTATGAACGATATTAAATGCAGTGCTTTTGGAGAGGTTCAGTGATCTGGTAATTTGAGCCAGTGTAAGTCCGCTTTTGTTTTGAGAAACCAGCTTTAAAATTTCAAAAGCCTTGATGACTGTGTTGTTCATATCTGGAACCCCTTCCGTTTTTGAGGTCTAGTATACTATACTTTGCAATTCCTGGCAAGAAAATGAAATAGATATATAATTTCTGGTTGACACATGAAGCAGCAGAGTATAATATGAAATTATGATTTTATATAGGAATGACGTTCATATATATGAATGAGCGCACTTTGAAGGAGGTATCTCATGTACACAGGAAAACAGAGAATCATTTGTGCTTTTGAACATAAAAAAGCGGACCGGCTCCCCGTATTTGATGCTATTAATAAACCGGATATGTACCGGGATATTTTGGGGGCAGATAATTATGAATCAAAAGGAAGGCTGGCGGTGCGGCTGGCAAAAAAAGTGGGCATGGATGCAGTGGTGGCGCACAGTGCTCCGTATACCTGTCTGATACCTCCGAGAGATCAGTTTGACACCCCGACGACTTTCACGGACCGTTTTGGGGTTCACTGTAAAGTTGTGGATACTTCATGGCCTTTGGGTATGGCAGTCAACCCCCAGGAAGTCAGCAAGGAATTGCTGGAAACCATACGGAATGCCCAAATTACGGATGAGGACGTCTTACAGGTTAAAGAAGCGGTAGAAGAGGCAGGGGATGAAATCGCTGTTTTCGGAAGCGTAAGAGGGACGTTTGGATTTCTGTTTATTTTGCTGGGTCTTGAAAATATGTCTGACGCCATTTATAATGAGCCGGAGCTGCTGACAGAAATTATTGAAGCGGCTGATGACTTCTGGACAGAGCTGGGCTTACGGCTCATCGATGCAGGCTGCGACGCCCTCTATGTGGCGAATGATATGGGAATGAACCAGAGAACGCTGCTTTCGCCGGCACAGTTCCGGGAATTTTTCTTCCCGTCGATGAAAAAGCAGATTGAAACCTGGAAAAAAGCAGGCGGCAGGGTGCTTCTTCACTCCTGCGGTAACATAGATGCCATACTGGAAGATCTGGCGGACATGGGGATTGACGCGATTAATAACATCCAGGTGCGTGCCGGTATGGATCTGGCCTCCACGAAGAAACGGATTGGAGACCGGGTTACGATCGTGGGAAATGTAGATGCGACCGGTATTATGTGCCAGAGTGATCAGCAGCTGATTGCAGATGCGATTCAGGACGTAATTGACATAGCAGGCCAGGACGGCGGACTGATCATTGCGACAGACCATTCGTTTCACGAAGGGGTGCCCACTGAAAACGTCATTTATTTTTTGAATAAGGCAAAAGAGCTGGGTGTGAATGATGTTTGCCAGGCTAATATTTAGGCAGGGGTAAAAGAGCCGGATAGAACAGAGTATGGGATTGCTGAAACCCAATCAAGAAAAAGCTTGACTTTCAAGAAGGCCCGTGCTATTATTACAAAGTATGAAAACAAAGAAGAGTATCCGCTCTCACCTTAGCGCAATCGGGCGACTATGGTTAATATGGAAATAATAAAGGAACCTTTATTATGGCGTATTATGCGGATAGTCTGACTATCCGCTTTTTATTATGTCCAAGAGACAGACTGTCAGCGGGTACAGGCAATGTCAACAGTGAATTTGGATGGAGGTATACTACAATTAGCGATTTAATGATTAATGATCAGATCCGTGACAGAGAAGTCCGGCTGGTCGGTGAGGATGGGGAACAGTTAGGTATTATGTCGGCCAGAGATGCATATCTGAAGGCTCAGGAGGCAGGGCTGGATCTGGTTAAAATTGCGCCTATGGCAAAACCGCCCGTCTGCAAAATTATCGATTATGGGAAATTCAGATATGAGACGGCCCGGAAAGAAAAGGAAGCACGGAAGAAGCAGAAGACTGTGGAAATCAAGGAAGTGCGCCTATCTCCCAACATTGATACCAATGATTTAAACACTAAAGTAGGTGCTGCAAGAAAATTTTTGACCAAAGGCGATAAAGTAAAGGTGACTTTGCGTTTCCGCGGACGTGAGATGGCCCATATGGGGAGCAGCAGACATATCCTGACTGAATTTGCTGAGCAGCTGTCCGATATTTCGGTAATTGAGAAGCATCCGAAGGTAGAAGGCAGAAGCATGACAATGGTATTAACCGAAAAACGGAATTGATAATCAAGGAGGAAACAGACAATGCCAAAAATGAAAACCAGCAGAGCCGCAGCAAAGCGTTTTAAAGTGACCGGAACCGGTAAATTAGTGAGAAACAAAGCTTATAAGAGCCATATCTTAACCAAAAAATCCCAGAAGAGAAAGAGAAATCTGAGAAAGCAGACGGTTGTGGATCAGACCAACGTAAAGAACATGAAGAAAATTTTACCGTATTTATAATTGGGTTAAGGAGGATATAAAAAATGGCAAGAATTAAAGGCGGATTAAACGCTAAGAAAAAGCACAATAGAGTATTAAAGCTGGCGAAAGGTTACAGAGGAGCCAGAAGCAAGCAGTACAGAGTTGCCAAACAGTCCGTAATGCGTGCTCTGACCAGCGCATACGCAGGAAGAAAAGAGAGAAAACGCCAGTTCCGTCAGCTGTGGATTGCCCGTATCAATGCAGCAGCAAGATTGAACGGACTTACCTACAGCAAGTTCATGTACGGCCTGAAGGTGGCCGGCGTGGAGCTGAACAGAAAGGTTCTGGCTGATATGGCCGTTAATGACAAAGAAGGCTTCACCACTCTGGCTCAGCTGGCTAAGAGCAAAGTAGCTTAAGAACTGAATAGTTTGATCATAGATGATTTGAAAAAAGAACGAGGATGTCCTGAGAGGGGAGATTCTCGTTCTTTTTTGCAGTTATGAGGAGAAGGCTCAGATTCCGATGGACCGCCGGAGAAACTGTTTCTGCTCAGGGTCCAGGAAGGCGTGCCGAATAGCCGTCTGGAGGAAGCCGCCCATTTCTTCCGCTGTGAAGGAAAAGGCGTGCTGGAGCAGACTGTGTTCCCGGAATATGTCGGTTCCTGAAACGGTCATGTTATCCGTGTTGATGGTGCAGGGAATGCCCAGTTCCAGAAAGTGCCGGACCGGGTATTCGGCCAGGGAAGGGCAGGCGCCTGTCTGGAGATTGCTGGTGGGGCACAGCTCCAGGCAGATCTGCTGTTCGGCAAGCAGGCTCATTACCTGCGGATCTTCCACGCTGCGAAGACCATGCCCGATCCGTACCGCGCCAAAGCTGACGGCGGAGGCGACGCTGTCCGGGCCGCCTGCCTCGCCTGCATGGGTGGTAAGAGGAAGACCCAGAACCGCAGCTCTGGCAAACAGACCGGAAAAAGCCCTGGTGGGATAGAGAGCCTCTGCACCTGCCAGGTCTGCGGCTGCCACACCCCTGCCCAGGCGGCGGGAGGCTGTCTCTAATGTTTCCAGATTTTCTGCTTCGTTGCCTTTTCCACGCATACAGCAGAGGATCAGCCCGGCAAAAAATCCGCTCCGGGCAATTCCGCGGATTGCGGCCTCTGTGATCTCCTCCTGGGTGCAGCCGTTTTTCAGATGGAGCTGGGGCGCGAAACGGATCTCGGCATAGGCCAGACCTTGCCGCTTCAGACGCCGGCACAGGCTGTCGAAAGCTTTTTCCACAGCCGGAGGGTCCTGAAGAACCAGAAGAGGCAGGTGAAAACAGGCCAGATAGTCATTCAGCGAACGGCAGGAATCCGGCACCCGGAGGGACTGCGCCAGGGTGCGGCCCTCCGGCACGGGCAGGCGGATGGAGCGTTCTGCAGCCAGCTCCCCGACCAGCTCCGGAGTCAGCGAACCGTCCATATGAAGATGCAGATCAATCATGGTGCCAAACCTTTTTCACGTTGTCCAGGCGGCTGCCCATGCCGCACAGCAGGGCGTCCGCCAGTGTGACTGCTGTCATGGATTCTACGACTACGACGGCGCGTGGGACGACGACGGGATCATGACGTCCGTGGATTACAATCTCTGTGGGGTCTCCGGAACAGGTCACGGTTTTCTGCGGGGAAGCGATGGAAGGAGTGGGCTTGAAAGCCGCCCGCAGGATGATATCACTTCCGTCGCTGATGCCGCCCAGAATCCCGCCTGCATGGTTGGAGAGTTTCGTGATGCGGCCCTGTTCGTCCAATGTGAAAGCATCGTTGTTATCAGCTCCTGTGGAGGAGGCAGCTGAAAAACCGTCACCGATTTCAACACCCTTTACGGCGCCTATGGACATGATGGCCCTGGCCAGGTTAGCGTCCAGTTTATCGAAGACCGGGTCGCCTGCCCCGGGAATCATGCCGTGAACGACGCACTCGATCAGGCCGCCGGAGGAATTCTTCTGCTGCATGCAGGATTCCAGCCATTGTTCCGCTTCTCTGGCGGCCTCAGGATCAGGCATGTACAGGGAATTGTTGGCTATCTCATCCTGGGAAAAGCTGCGGATCGTTACGGGTCCGATGGAGCGAGTGTAGGCGCAGAGCGTGATCCCAAGCTCTTTCAGAAGCTGGGAAGCGACAGCGCCTGCGGCTACCCGGCCTATGGTCTCCCGGCCGGAAGAGCGCCCGCCGCCCCGGTAATCACGGAAGCCGTATTTGACGTCAAAGCCGTAATCCGCATGGCCGGGCCTGTAGCACCTGGCGATCTCACTGTAATCCCTGGATCGCTGGTCGGTATTGAATACGACCATGGACAGAGGGGTCCCGGTGGTACGTCCCTCAAAGACGCCGGAAAGGATCTCTACCCGGTCGGCCTCTGCCCGTTTCGTGGTATAGCGGCTCTGTCCCGGCTTCCTCCGGTCCAGAAAGGCCTGTATGGTTTCTTCCTGCAGGGGGAGGCCGGCGGGGCAGCCGTCGACTACTACGCCGACCCCTCTGCCGTGGGATTCTCCCCAGGTGGTAATCCTGAAAATAGTGCCGAATGATGAACCTGACATATGTGTATCTCCTTTGAAATAGGGCTGTTTGTCTCTGAAATCCAGTTTATCACATTTGTGGTCAAAAGAAAATTACTGATTTATGAGACGGCCGGGGATTCTGCTGCTTTTACGTTGCTCTGCCCCTAAAAAATACCTCGTGGAACTTCGTCTGCGGACGGTTACCGGCGGGCTTCTGCGGAGGGATTAAATTTATGTAAAGAGTTTGACAAACCAAAGGCGGACGCTTATAATGGGCTTGTATTGTGGGATAATATTTAGTAAAACCTGGTGATAATAGAAGGGATGTGTTGTTATGGAAGGCGTGCCTGGTCCGAGTAGCGAGGAAGGTCGAATACAGAAGTTGTATAAATAAGCAAGGCGGACAAAGGCGTGCTGTTTTTTTGTCCCTTTGCGGACAGAAGAGGAGTATGGCAACATGGTTAGAATATTTAAGACGGCGGACGGGGCTCTGGAACAGCTGGAAGAGCCTGCCGATGGATGCTGGATCGCCCTGACGGACCCTACGGCGACAGAGATATTTGAGATCGCGCAGAAATTCGGGATTGAGGTGGACGATCTCCGGGCACCTCTGGATGAAGAGGAACGGTCGCGTATAGAGGCAGAGGATAATTATACGCTGATCCTTGTGGATATACCCGCGTTAGAGGAGAGGAATGATAAGGACTGGTATGTGACAATCCCCATGGGCATCATAGTGGTGGATAAGGTGATCATAACGGTCTGCTTAGAGGATACGCCGGTGCTGAGCAGCTTTATGGATGGACGTGTCCGCAATTTTTATACTTATATGAAAACACGGTTTATCTTACAGATGCTATACAAGAATGCCAATATGTATCTGCATTATCTGAGAATAATCGATAAAAAAAGTGAGCAGATCGAGGATCTGCTTCATTCTTCCCAGAAGAACAAGGAGCTGATCGAGCTGCTGGAACTGGAGAAATGTCTGGTCTATTTTACCACTTCTCTCCGTTCTAACGAGCTGGTTCTGGAAAAACTGATGAAGATTGATTCAATCAAGCATTATCCGGAGGATGAGGATCTGCTGGAGGACGTCATCATCGAGAATAAGCAGGCCATCGAGATGGCGGGTATCTACAGCAATATTCTGAGCGATATGACAGAGGCCTTCGCGTCTATTATTTCTAATAACCTGAATATTGTCATGAAATTTCTGGCGACAGTGACCATTGTCCTGTCCATTCCTACGATTATCTTTTCGGCCTACGGCATGAACCTGAAAGGGATCGGAATGCCATTCGCGGACCATCCCCAGGGTTTTTTGATCGTCTGCCTGTTTTCGCTGGTCGTGTGCCTGGTGGTTGCGTTGATTATGGCCAAGAAAAAGTTATTCTGAAACTGGGGGCGGGGATAGAATACAAAGGATTGTGCTACGGAGGGTAAAATGAAATTTTTGAACAAAATGGAACGCAAATTTGGTAAATACGCGATCCGTAATCTTACGAAATATATCATACTGACGTATATTGTCGGATATGTACTCCTGCTGATCAGCAGCTACAGTTCATTCAATGTTCTGAGCTGGCTGACGATGAACCCTGGGGCGATCATGCGCGGCCAGGTATGGAGGCTCGTGACCTGGGTGCTGATGCCGCCGGGTTCTCTGGATGTATTCACGATTATCATGCTGATTTGCTACTATCAGCTGGGTTCTATTCTGGAACGCACCTGGGGTGCATTCCTCTATAATGTCTACATCTTTTTCGGCCTTATCATGACGGTAATCGGCGCGTTTATTATGTATTTTGCCGGCGGAGCCCTGCTGATTGAGATGACTGGAGGGATGCTGTTCTCCACATATTATGTCAGCCTTTCAATATTCCTGGGATTTGCCATGACTTTTCCCGATCAGCAGATGCTGTTTATGTTCATTATACCGATTAAGATCAAATACCTGGCACTGGTGGATGTGGTGTATCTGGTCTACAACATGATACAGGGCGGATGGGTCTCCCGTGTGATGATCATCTGTTCACTGGCCAGCACGATTCTGTTCTTCCTGGGGACGAGGAATTACCAGAGGTTTAATCCCAAGGAGCGGAAGCGGAAGAAGGACTTTACGAAGGCCATGGGCTACGGCCAGGCCAGGGGCGGCGGAAGGGTTGCCAAGCATAAATGTGCCATCTGCGGGCGGACGGAGCTGGACGACCCGAATCTGGAATTCCGGTTCTGCTCCAAATGTAACGGTAACTATGAATATTGCCAGAATCATTTGTTCACACATGAGCATGTCAAGTGAGATCCCGGAAGCTGA
This sequence comes from Wansuia hejianensis, assembly GCF_014337215.1. Classification (NCBI taxonomy): domain Bacteria; kingdom Bacillati; phylum Bacillota; class Clostridia; order Lachnospirales; family Lachnospiraceae; genus Wansuia; species Wansuia hejianensis. The sequence continues at coordinate 3,668,047 of NZ_CP060635.1, forward strand.
CTGATCAAGACCGGCGCCGGTCCGGTGCGGCGCAGCGGACGGAAGAGATGAAATGATGGGAGACGAGAAAAAAAGCATGAAGCGAACGAAAATTATATGTACGATGGGTCCGAACTCAGATAAACCGGGGCTGCTGGAGGGCCTCGTAGATGCAGGAATGGATGTGGCGCGTTTTAATTTTTCCCATGGAGATCACGCGGAACATAAACTGAGAATGGACCGCCTGAAAGCGATCCGGGAAGAGAAGAAGATCCCTGTCGCCATACTTCTGGATACCAAAGGCCCGGAGATCCGGACGGGATTGCTGGAAGCCGGACGGAAGGTCAGCCTGGAGGAAGGAGATACCCTGGTACTGACCACGGAAGAAATCGTGGGGAATGCTCAGAAGGTTTCTATCAGTTACCGGGAACTGCCGTCGGATCTGAAGGAGGGGGATACAGTCCTGATTGATGACGGCCTCATCGAGCTGAAGGTAATGGCCCTGACGGATACGGAGATCACATGCCGGATTATTAATGGCGGGGAGCTGGGAGAGCGGAAGGGGATTAATGTGCCGAACGTGGCAGTCAATCTTCCGGCCATCACAGATAAGGATAAGAGCGATATCCTGTTCGGAATTGAGCAGGACGTGGATTATATAGCGGCTTCTTTTGTGCGGAAGGCTGAGGACATCCGGGAGATTAAAAGGTTCCTGAGTGAGCACGGCGGAGACCATATTGACGTCATTGCGAAGATTGAGAACGCAGAGGGCGTTGAAAACATTGATGAAATTATTGCTGTGACAGATGGAGTGATGGTCGCCAGGGGCGACCTGGGTGTGGAGATACCCGCCTACAAGGTGCCGCATATCCAGAAGACGATCATTGAAAAATGTAATCATCATTATCTGCCGGTTATTACAGCGACGCAGATGCTGGATTCCATGATCCGGAACCCGCGGCCAACCCGGGCTGAAGTGACAGATGTGGCCAATGCGATCTATGACGGTACAGATGCCATCATGCTGTCAGGGGAGACAGCCATGGGCAAATATCCCATTGAATCGGTTGAAATGATGGTGCATATCGCGCTGGAAACAGAGCGGTTTTTAAAATTTGAAAGCTACAGGGATGTAGAGGTTGCCAGAGATTCTGCCAGCGTATCCAGTGCAGTCGGCTTTGCGGCAGTTGATATGGTGGAACATATCAATGCCGCCTGTATTGCCACGCCAACCATGTCGGGGCAGACGGCCCGGCTGATCTCCAACCTGCGCCCCAGCGTGCCAATCTATGCGGTGACTCCCCATGAGTGGGCAAAAAGGAAGATGCAGCTCTATTGGGGCGTGAAATCTGTAACAGGCTATATGGAAGATTCTACGGAGAATATCATATCCCACGCGCTGTACATGATCGTACGGGAAAAACTTGTTAAAAAAGGTGAAATGGTTATTTTTACAGCCGGAGATCCGGCAACCAACGAGGTGAGCAATGAGGGCAATGCCACCAACATGCTTCACATCGCACAGGTGAAATAGAAGAGAGAAGTTGAGGAGAGAGACATTATGAAAAAACCATTTGTGTCAAAGGACAAATTAACGGAGATTGTGAAGGAGATTCCAACTCCCTTCCATCTTTATGACGAAAAGGGCATTCGTGAGAACGCAAAGGCAGTCAAGGAAGCTTTTTCATGGAATCCGGGGTTCCGTGAGTATTTTGCGGTAAAGGCGAATCCCAATCCTACATTGATTAAGATATTGAGGGAATACGGCTGCGGCTGTGACTGTTCTTCCATGACGGAGCTGATGCTGTCGGATGCCATGGGATTTACTGGCGATGAGATCATGTTCTCTTCCAACGTAACGCCTGCCTGTGAATATGAAATGGCAGAAAAGATAGGAGCCATTATAAATCTGGATGATATCACCCATATTGATTTCCTGGAGAAAACTCTGGGATATATCCCAAAGAAAATCAGCTGCCGTTATAATCCCGGCGGATTGTTTAAAATCAGCAATGACATCATGGACAACCCTGGCGATGCCAAATATGGGATGACGACGGAGCAGCTGTTTGACGCGTTCCGGATTCTAAAATCTAAGGGAGCTGAGGAATTTGGAATCCATGCCTTTTTGGCCAGCAACACCGTGACCAATGAATATTATCCGATGCTGGCGGAGGTGCTCTTTGAGCTGGCTGTGAAGCTGCAGAAGGAGACAGGCTGTCACGTAAGCTTTATCAATCTTTCCGGCGGTGTTGGAATTCCCTACCGGCCAGATCAGGAGCCTAACGATATCCGGGTGATCGGCGAGGGCGTCCGTCAGGTGTACAATAAGGTATTGACGGCAGCAGGTATGGGGGATGTGAGCATTTATACAGAGATGGGACGTTTCATGATGGGCCCCTATGGCTGCCTGGTCACCACCGCCATTCATGAGAAGCATATTTATAAGGAATACATCGGCTGTGACGCTTGCGCGGTTAACCTGATGCGCCCTGCCATGTATGGATCTTATCATCATATCACGGTGATGGGCAAAGAGGACGCGCCCTGCGACCACAAGTACGATGTGACAGGCTCGCTCTGCGAAAACAATGATAAGTTCGCTATCGACCGGATGCTTCCGAAGATTGATATGGGTGATCTCCTGGTAATCCATGATACCGGTGCGCACGGCTTTGCCATGGGCTATAACTATAACGGAAAGCTGTGGTCCGCTGAAGTGCTGCTGAAGGAAGACGGCAGCTACGAGATGATCCGCCGGCCGGAGACACCGAAGGATTACTTTGCCACACTGGATTTCACGCCGGAATACAGGAAAATGTTCGGTTAGAGGAAAATACTTGATTTTAAATGGTGATTATGATAGAATAACAAAGTGTTCCGGACTCAACCGGAACACTTTTCAGCCGGCGTGTCGGAATTGGCAGACGAGGCAGACTCAAAATCTGTTGATGGCAACATCGTGCGGGTTCAAGTCCCGCCGCCGGCAGGCACAAGGTTCAGCATTCTCAGGAATGCCGGGCCTTTTCTTTTTGTATAAATTCATACCCCCCACGGGGCTTACGCTGTATGAACTGCTGTGTTATGATTTTATCATACCCGGGAATAAATGAATAGAAAACAGGAGAAAAATAGATGAAGAACGCGGTGAAAATGGCCTCTGTTCTGACGGCGTTTGTACTGGCGGTGTCTTTGGGCGCATGCGGCGCTAAGCAGAATCAGACGGCAGATCAGTCAAAGCCAAAACATACAGGAAGCAGCGCGGCGGACAGCAGCGCAGGAAGTGCGAAAGATAAGACAGCGGGCGGCAGCGAAAGGGGTACCAGAACAGTGACTGACGCGCTGGGCCGGGAGGTGGAGATTCCGTCGGTTGTGGACGCGATTGTTCCGCTGGGAAATGCGCCGCGCATGGTGGCATATCTCGGTGTTGCAGACATGGTTGTGGGAATTGGGGAATGTGAAACAGCCGACAGTCCGATTAAAGCTTACGCCTATGTGAATGAAAAGAACTGGAGCGGGCTGCCCAACTGCGGAACGGATGCGATGGGGGAAACTGCCTATTATCCGGAAGAGATCATTACGGCCGCCCCGGATGTGATTCTCTGTACTTATACAGAGGATGCGGCGAATGACATTCAGAAGCAGACAGGTATCCCTGTAGTGGCAGTTTCCCAGGGGACCCTCTTCGATGAGGATTATGACGAGGCGCTCCGCATATTGGGTGAGGTCTGCGGCGTGAGCGACAGGGCGGAAGAATTAATTGCCTATATCAAACAGTGCCTGGAAGACCTTGAGACGAGAACGGAATCGATTCCTGATGAGAACAAGCCGTCTGTACTGGGAGCCGCTGCCACCTTTAAGGGCAGCCATGGAATTGAAGGCGTATACTCTAACTATCCGGTTTTTGCTGAAATCGCGGCGAAGGATATGGCCGTGGGGATTTCGGATACGGTAGGCGGGCTTCTGGTGGATAAGGAGCAGATCCTTTCCTGGAATCCGGATATGATTTTTCTGGATTACAGTGGCGTAGAACTTGTCAGGGCAGATTATGCGGAAAATCCGGATTATTATCAGCAGTTGAAGGCTTTTACCGATGGAAATGTATATCAGTGGCCGAATTCCACCTGGCACTGGTCGAATGTGGAGATCCCTCTGGTGAGCGCGTATTATACCGCCATGCTTCTCTATCCGGATGCTTTCAGTGATGTGGATTTTGAAGAAAAAGCAAGCGAAATATTCGATATGTTTCTCGGAGAGCCGGATTATCTCAGCGTGCTGGAAGACGCCGGCGCGGGCTATGGGAAGGTCACTTTCGGGGAGTAAGCGGGGATTGGTGTGATGGCAGAGAATCAAATGGTTCAGATGGAAAAATATACGCGGTTTGTGCGCCGCAAGAAGCTGGTCTTTCTGATCGCGGCGGCGGCAACTCTGGTGATTGCCCTCTTTTCCATCGGTGTAGGTTCGATACAGATTCCGGTGAAGGAGATTATCGGGACGATCTTCGGGCGGGGGGAGCTCCAGTCCCAGACAGTTATTATGGGCATACGGCTTCCCAGGGTGACGGCGGCGATCCTGGTCGGGGCGATTTTGGCTACCTCAGGGGCTGTCATGCAGTGTGTGCTCAGGAATCCTCTGGCGTCAGCGTCGACGCTGGGCGTATCACAGGGAGCGGCCTTCGGGGCCGCGCTGGGCATCATCGTGTTCGGCGGGGGCGTAGTGAATTCAGCGTCTGCCGCGTCAGCGGTTACCATTGATAACCCGTATATTGTTACACTCTGTGCTTTCGTGTTCGGGGCACTTTCCACGGTTGTGATCATCGCTATTTCACAGCTTAAGAAGGATATAGGGCCTGCTGGCCTTGTGCTGGCAGGGGTGGCTCTCAGCTCTCTGTTTTCCGGCGGGAGCACGCTTCTTCAGTATTTTGCCGATGAACAGAAGATCGGAGCTGTAGTATTCTGGACGTTTGGAAATCTGGGCGGGGCAAACTGGACGGAGCTGCTGATTCTACTGCTGGTGTTTGTCTGTTCTATGATTTATTTCATGCTGAACAGATGGAATTACAATGCCATGGAAAGCGGAGCAGATACGGCCAAGAGCCTGGGTGTAAATACGCGCGTGGTCATGGTGGTGAGCATGGCCATTTGCTCCCTGGCTGCATCGGTCGCGGTTTCGTTCGTGGGAATTATCAGCTTCGTGGGACTGGTCGCCCCACATATTATGCGCCGGTTTGTGGGGAATGATTTCCGCTATCTGGTGCCCTGTTCCGCGGTGGCGGGAGCGCTGCTGCTGATTCTTGCGGATACCTTTGGAAAATGGATCATTGCGCCTGTCATTCTGCCGATCGGCGCGATCACCTCATTCCTGGGCGCACCCATGTTTTTGTTCCTGTTGTTTAAGGGGGTAAAGACAAATGGTTAATGTGGAAGGCATAACGTTCGCTTATAACCGGACAGGCAAAAATGTACTGGAGCAGATCGGTTTTGATATAGAGGAAGGGCAGTGTATCGCGGTTCTGGGCAACAACGGAGCAGGGAAGAGCACACTTCTGAAGTGCATTGACAGGATCTGCCATGCCCAGGAAGGATCGGTTGCGGTGGATGGCAAGGATGTTTTTTCCATGCACAGCAGTGAAATGGCGCAGAATATCGCATACGTCCCCCAGAACACAGGCGCTATTAATATGACGGTGTATGATGCGGTGCTTCTCGGCCGCAGGCCTTATATCAAGTGGGACGCTGCGAAGGAGGACCGGGAAATCACCAGTAATATCATATGCAAGATGAAGCTGGAGGATTATATACTGCGGAATGTGTCTGAGCTGTCAGGCGGGGAAGCGCAGAAGGTGGCGCTGGCGAGGGCATTGGCCCAGGAGCCCCGGCTGCTTCTGCTGGATGAGCCTACCAGCAACCTGGATCCGCACAATCAACATGAAGTCCTGAGGCTTGTGAGAGGGATTGCGAAGGAACGCAAGATCAGCGTGATAATTATCATACATGATCTGAACCTGGCCATCCGTTACTGTGACCGGTTCCTGTTCCTGGACGGCGCGAAGGTGTATTCCTACGGGGGGATTGAGACGATGACCCCGGAGGCGATAGAGGAAGTGTATAAAATGCATGTACATATTATTGAATATATGGATATTCCGGTGATTGTACCGTTTCCGGATGTAAAGGTCTGAACAGGATCGTGGGGGAAGCCAGGAGGCTGGCCCGGGCAGGAGAAAGGATGAGTGAGATGGAACAGAATGATTGGGAAAAATGTGTGGCCTTTCACGGCCACGAATGCGGTGGGCTGACCATTGGCTATAAAGCGGCCCTCTATGCGATTGAGCTTCTGGAATTGAAGTTTTCGGATGATGAGCAGGTGGTGTGTATTGCTGAAAATGACGCCTGCGGCGTGGATGCCATTCAGGTGATCCTGGGCTGCAGCGTCGGTAAAGGGAATCTTTTATTCCGCATGCGGGGCAAACAGGCTTTTTCCTTCTATAACCGGAAAAGTGGGAAATCTGTCCGCCTGGTGCTGAAAAAGCGGCCGGAGGGGATGAGCAGGGAAGAGTCTTTTCACTATTACCAGTCCCTGGAACCGGCAGAAATGTTTGAGGTAAAAGAAGCGATGGCTGTGGTACCGGAACGAGCATGTATTTTCCGGTCATTGGAATGTGAGGAATGCGGTGAAGCCACCGCTGAGAATATGCTCAGGCTTGAAAATGGCAGAAAGCTGTGCCTGGATTGTTTCCACGCATACAGCCGCTTTGACGTCTGAAAATCAGAAAATAGTCGAAAAACCGGGTTGATATTTGAACGGGTATCCTTTATACTGCGTATTGTTTACTCGGAGGGTGAGCCATTCGTCAAGAAAATGGTGAGCTGGATAAGGTGACAGGCTGAGATGCCTGTACCCTTATCCAGCTTTTTTGTTATATAAGAAAGCTCTGGGGGCTTCTTTTTGTTACGAAAGCTTTCTGGCCGGATGCGCATGACGGGCGGGGGAAAAGCTGGACTTCAGCAGCACATCAGGGCGCCGCCTATTTCGGAGTGAACAGTAATGCGGCAGGTGATTTTAAGGGGAAATTTTAAAATGGCGGAAAGGAGAAAAAATGGACGTATTAAGAGGCAATATCAAAACCGTTTATTTCAGGTATTTAAGCGCCGCTTTCGGAAGCGCGCTGGTCAGCTCGATTTACAGCATTGTGGATATGGCTATGGTGGGGTTAGTATGAAGGTTCCGGAGGCACGGCAGCGCTTGCAGTGGCGGCTCCGGTCTGGAATCTCATCTACAGCCCGGGGCTGCTGACGGGAATCGGCGGTTCGGTATTATTCAGCGCCGCGCGCGGCAGGGGAGATAAAAAGAAGGGGAATGATTATTTTACTTTAGCCTTAATCCTTACTGCCTTTTTGGCGGCAGTCAGCTGGTTTGTCATAGTGTTCTGGGATACACAGCTGCTCGGTTTTTTTGGAGCGGAAGAAACGCTGATGATTTTGGCCAAGAGATATCTGTTTCCCGTGAAATTTGCTGTGCCTTTGTTCGTATTCAATCAGATGCTGTCTGCGTTTCTCAGAAATGATAATCATCCGGGTTTTGCCACGGCGGCAGTCCTGTCCGGAGGTGTTTTTAATATTCGGCGACTATTTCTTTGTATTTAAGATGGATATGGGAATAGAAGGGGCCGGGCTGGCAACGGCTATCGGCGCGCTGATTACTCTGCTGGTCATGACGGCCCATTTTTTCTCCCGGAAGAATTCTCTCAGACTGGTCAGGCCGGGACGAATGGCGGAAAAAAGCCGGCGAGTTCTTGTGACAGGGTTTTCCACCTACTATTTTCAGTCGGTGATGAAACCGGCGGCTTCGCTGAGGATATCGATTCTCAGAGGGCTGGCGGTGAGCGGAATTCTGATCTGGCTGCTGCCTGTAATTGCGGGAGCGGACTCTCTGTGGTTCGCGATGCCGGTTACCGAGCTGGCGGTTGCCATAGCCGTAACAGCTCTGATGCACAAATATGGACGGGAGCGGCGGGTTCGCGGAGAGGTACGCCATTGACAAGTGGCGGGGGCGATGCTACCATAGATTGACAGGACGGATTACATGCCCGCAGGGCACCACGAGCTTCACGCCCGGCATGGCATGCGTTAAAGTGTCTTATGGAATGCAGTAAATGGATAGGGAGGTCATGATGAAGCGTAATACGGAGCAATTAGTGGATGCAATTCTGGAAAGCTATGAACAATATGATACAATTACCCGGCTGGATGAGGATAATATTCTGAATAAGGAAATTTTGATTGAAGTTGTGGAGAAGATCAGACAGCTCCTTTTTCCGGGATTTTTTGATCCTAACAGAGTCCGTACGGAATATGTGAAGTTTCTCGTGGGTGAACGTATGGAATTTATTCAGTACCATTTGAGAAAACAGGTTGCGAAGGCTCTGGGAAACCGGGACCTGTGCGAAGAGTGCAGGCGTTCTGTAATCATGAAGCAGGCGGAAGATCTGGTCTATGAATTTATCTCTAAAATCCCGAAGCTCCGGGAGTACCTGTCTACAGATATAGAGGCGGCCTATAATGGAGATCCGGCGGCATACAGCACAGATGAGATTATTTTCTGTTATCCTGGGGTTTTTGCAGTCACTGTGTACCGGATTGCCCATGAACTCTGGCTTCTGAAGGTTCCGATGATACCGAGAATCATCACAGAATATGCACACAGCGTCACGGGAATTGATATCCATCCTGGTGCAACAATCGGAAAACATTTTTTTATAGATCACGGTACAGGCATTGTAATCGGCGAGACCACGCTGATTGGGGACAATGTAAAGATTTATCAGGGCGTGACACTGGGCGCCCTTTCAACAAGGAAAGGACAGCAGCTTAAGGGTGTGAAACGTCATCCGACCATCGGCGATAATGTAACCATCTATTCGGGAACTACGGTGCTGGGAGGAGATACTGTTATTGGGAACGGGGCGACAATCGGGGGCAATGCATTTATTGTGAGCTCAATAGCAGAAGGGATGAAGGTAAGCGTGAAAAATCCGGAACTGCAGTTCAGCGAGGGAACCTCCGCCAGCGAACTGGTGCAGGATGAATTCTGGGATTGGGTGATATAGAAATTTTGTATATGGTAATTATGAAAAGGGTACTGGGGACGGTACCTTTTTTGTATGGGACTTTAATATAGAAAAAAGAATTACTGAATTTTGTCGGACTGTATTTGACGCATTACAAAATATATGTTATATTTATAACTGTTATAATTATTACAATATAGGGATGGGAGTCCGGAGGGGAGTGAAGATGAGAACGGAGTTATTGGGGTATATCAGCCATTTTAAAAAGTTTTATACTCAGGTTTTTTCGGCATACGCAGACAAGTATGGGCTGTCACAGCTGGAAATTGATGTCTTGCTGTTTTTATATAATAATCCGGAATTTAATACAGTCCGGGATATTTCCGAAATGCGCGGGCTGGCCAAATCGAATGTGTCCAATGCAGTGGAGATTCTGCGCGGGCGGGGATATTTGAACAGCGAACCAGATCCGGAGAGCAGGAAGATCAAGCGGCTGAGTATATCGGATAAAATGCTCGGCAGAGCAGAAGAACTGGCGGCCTGTCAGACAGCCGGGTTTGCGCGGGCGCTCAGGGGGTTCACTGAGGAGGAGCGAGAACTCTGGAATCGATTCGCACGGCGCATTGACCTGAATATACAGGAAGCGCTGCGAGAGAGAGAGGAAGGGAAGGAGAAGCGGAAATGATTTATAAGTTAGTGATCTGTTTTCTGGCGGGCATGGGGGCCGGGCTTGGCACAGGCTTTGCAGGTATGAGCGCGGCTGCGGTGATCAGCCCCATGCTGATCGCATTTTTAGGCATGGAACCTTATATGGCAGTTGGAATTGCTTTGGCAAGCGATGTATTAGCAAGCGCTGTTTCTGCCTATACTTATGGTAAGAATAAAAATCTGGACATTAAGAACGGTCTGGTCATGATGGCGGCTGTACTGGCTTTTACCCTGGTAGGCAGTTACGTATCGAGCCTTGTACCCAGCACGGCCATGGGGGGATTTTCCACATTTATGACGCTGCTTCTGGGAATAAAGTTTATTGTGAGGCCGGTCATGACGACCAAAGCTTCCATGGAAGGCGTCAGTGTCAGGAAAAGGATCATACAGTCCCTGGTCTGCGGCAGTGTGGTTGGTTTCATCTGCGGCTTTGTCGGAGCGGGAGGCGGCATGATGATGCTTCTGCTGCTGACCAGCGTGCTGGGTTATGAATTGAAGACAGCCGTGGGTACCAGCGTCTTTATCATGACATTTACAGCCCTGACAGGTTCAGCCAGCCATTTTGTGATCGGGGGCTTGCCGGAGATCACCACTTTTGTGTTTTGCGTGGCAAGTACGCTGCTTTGGGCCAGAATTGCTGCTAAATTTGCCAATAAGGCAGAGCCCATTGTGCTGAACCGCGTTACCGGTGTAGTCCTGACAGTATTAGGCGTTGCAATTCTGGCGGTAAATTATCTTTAAACGGATATGTGGCTAAAATTCTTATAGCATCTTTATGTGGCTTACTGTATAATAAATACAGAAGTCTCGGCACACGAGTACGGTAGAATATAGGAGAATAACAGGTATGAGCAAATCAAAGAAACTAAAAAGAAGAATTATATTAATTGCGGTTCTCGCAGCGATTGTGTTTCTGTATTATTATATTGAACTTCCTGCAATTAATATCCATTCGGGGGGGTTTTGGGGATTCATGATCCTGATTGCCATCCTGCTGGTGGCCGTACTGCGGGTACTGCCGTTGATAAAGAGATCGCAGGAGGATGGGATTTCCCCTGATTTCCGGGGAGACAAGCCTCTGAGAGTTGGAATTATCATTGTTGGGGCGTTGATTTTGATATTTATTATTGGTTCCATTTTATCTTCCCCCATCGTGAATGCAGGGAAATACCAAAAGCTCCTGACAGTACAGGAGGGGGATTTTGCATCTGATATTGAGGAGGTGGATATCAAGACGATCCCGCTTCTGGACAAGGACAGCGCGACTCTTCTGGGGAACAGGAAGATGGGAAGCATGGCGGATATGGTGTCTCAGTTTGAAGTGGCAGATGATTACAGCCAGATTAATTATCAGGATGCCCCTGTCCGTGTATCGCCCCTGACCTATGCCAGCCCGATCAAATGGCTGACGAATCAGAGCAGCGGAATTCCTGCCTACATGAAGATTGATATGGCGACTCAGGATACAGAGCTGGTAAAGCTGGATAAGCCAATCCGCTACTCGAAGGGTGAACATTTTAACAGGAACATTTACCGCCATCTGCGGTTCAAATATCCAACTTATATTTTTGATAATCTCTTTTTTGAGATAGACGATGAAGGGACTCCCTGGTATATCTGTTCCGTGAAGAAATTTACGATTGGGCTGTTCGGCGGCCAGACCATCGGCCGGGTGGTGCTGTGTAATGCCCAGACCGGCGAATGCCAGGATCTGGCGGTGGAGGACGTGCCGCAGTGGGTGGATAAGGTCTATTCGGCGGAGCTGCTCACTCAGTTCTATGATTATTATGGGACGCTGAAGCACGGCTGGCTGAATTCTGTTCTCGGTCAGAAGGACTGCCTGACGACTACAGACGGATATAATTATCTTGCGATCGATGATGATGTCTGGGTGTATACGGGCGTGACTTCCGTGACGGGTGACCAGAGTATTGTCGGTTTTGTGCTGATGAACCAGCGGACGAAGGAGACGAAATTCTATTCCGTGACCGGCGCCGTGGAAAACAGTGCCATGGGCAGCGCGGAGGGCCAGGTGCAGAACCTGGGTTACCGGGCGACTTTCCCGCTGCTGTTGAATATCAGCGACCAGCCGACATATTTCCTGGCATTGAAAGACGACAGTGGCCTGGTGAAGAAATATGCCCTGGTGAATGTGCAGAAATACCAGATTGTTGCGATCGGCGATACGGTCAGCGAGTGCCAGGAGAATTATGCGAAGCTTCTGGCTACGAATGACATTGGGACAGAGGTCAAGGAAAGCCAGAGCGCGCGAGGCATCATTGAAAAAATGGTTCAGGTGGTAGTGGAAGGCAATACTCACTTCTATATCATGCTGGAAGGAGATGAGAACCTCTATGATGTGAATGTAGCGGAAAATCTGGATGTGCTGAGATTTGACGTGGGAGACCGTATCACGATAGAGTATACAGAAGGTGTGGATAGCTGCATCGTCAGCGAAATAAAATAAATTTATTGCCTGTCGTAGAAACGGAACTTCGCTGACAGGTCAGAGGGGCAGGTGCTCAGTGAATGAGGGGATCATTGATAGAGTGCCTGTCCTTCTGTTTTTGGTGGATAGTAAGTTCCCTGAATTTTTCCGGTCTGTTCCCCTGCCTGCTGGGGCATGTATTTCGGGATGCCTTGTGGGTATAGATTTGCGGGAATTTGTGAGATTGAGCGGGACTTTGATGTTGCTTCTTGTGGAATGATTCGCAGAAAAATGTGGGATTGTGAATGTTTTGGGGAAATATCTATTGCTATTTTAGTGGGGTTGCGTTATAATGAGCCTAACGATGGAATTGTGGAGAAGTATCTGCAAGGAGAATGAAGATGAAGAGATCTAAACGTATTGAAACACTGGATCAACGGCCGGTGAATCTGGACGGATTTATTAATGAATGGCCTGAAATGGGATTTGTTGCGATGAGCAGTCCCTACGATCCCAAGCCATCCGTGAAAGTGCGGGAAGGGAAGATCGTTGAACTGGACGGCAAGAAAAGAGAAGAATTTGATTTTATTGACCAGTTTATTGCAGATTATGCGATTGATATTGAACGAGCGGAAAAATCCATGTCGGTGCCTGCTTTGAACATTGCCAGGATGATTGTGGATATACATGTGTCCCGGAAGGAGATCCTGGAATTAATTTCCGGAATCACACCTGCCAAGATGGTAGAGGTTATGAACCATCTGAATGTGGTGGAGCTGATGATGGGCATGCAGAAAATACGTGCCAGGAAGACGCCGGGCAACCAGGCTCATATCACGAACCTGAAGGATGATCCGGTGCAGATAGCGGCGGATGCGGCAGAAGGCGCACTGCGCGGTTTTGCAGAAGAGGAGACGACCATGGGCGTGGCCCGTTATGCTCCACTGAGTGCCATGGCGCTGCTGATCGGCTCACAGGTAGGGCGTCCCGGCGTGCTGACACAGTGTTCCGCCGAGGAAGCGACAGAGCTGGAGCTGGGAATCCGCGGCCTGACTACATATGCAGAGACACTCTCCGTCTATGGTACGGAAAAGGTGTTTATAGATGGCGATGATACGCCGTATTCAAAGGCATTTTTGAATTCCGCCTATGCATCCAGGGGTCTGAAGGTGCGTTTTACTTCCGGATCAGGTTCCGAGGTGCTGATGGGCAACAGCGAGAAGAAGTCGATGCTGTACCTGGAGTGCCGCTGCCTCTACGCCACGAAGGGTGCGGGAAGCCAAGGCATTCAGAACGGTTCCGTAAGCTGCATCGGCGTTCCGGGTTCGGTGCCCGGAGGTATCCGTGAGGTTATGAGCGAGAACCTGGTAGCGGCTCTGCTGGGGCTGGAATGTGCTTCCTCCAATGACCAGAGCTTTTCAAATTCTGATATGCGCCGTACGGCCAGAACTATGCTGCAGTTTCTTCCGGGTACGGATTTCATTTTCTCCGGATATGCTGCAGAACCGAATTATGATAATATGTTCGCGGGATCTAACTTCGATGCCGAGGATTTTGATGATTATAATGTCCTTCAGAGGGACATGCAGGTGGACGGCGGCCTGAGGCCGGTGACGGAAGAAGAAGTCATCCGCGTGCGGAATAAAGCTGCAAAGGCTGTTCAGGCTGTATTCAGGCAGCTGGGACTGACACCTGTTTCAGATGAACAGGTTGAGGCGGTTACTTATGCTCACGGAAGCAGGGACACTCTGCCCAGAGATGTTACGGCGGATCTGATGGCAGCGGAGGATGTGCTGAAGCGGGGGATTACGGGCGTCGATGTGGTGCGCGCCCTGTCTGAGTCCGGTTATCAGGATGTGGCGGAAAGTGTGCTGAACATGCTGAAACAGAGGGTTGTCGGTGACTATATGCAGACGGCTGCGATCCTGGACAGGAATTTCCGCGTGCTGTCCGGAGTTAATACACCCAATGATTATATGGGCCCCGGAACCGGTTACCGTGTGGAAGGAAGCCGATGGGAAGAGATTAAGAAAATTCCTCACATTATAAATCCTAAGGATATTTAGGAGGAGAGACAATGCAGATCAGTGAAACGTTAGTAAAACAGATAACTGAAGCGGTGATTGCGCAGATGCAGAACCGGCAAGGAGACTCAGTCTCCGCGGTGCCTTCATCGGAGGTGCCTTCCATGGCCGGCCATGACCGAATCAATGAGAAGAAGACCTCCTATGCCGGATATCCCAGGGCGAAGAAAGGAACTGATCCGAAAGAGGTCGTGATCGGTGTGGGGGCAGCATTTCAGAGGGAAATTAAGAAGACCATCTGTGGGATACCGCTGGAAGATGTCCTGAAGAATGTTAAGGCGGGTATTGAAGAAGAGGGTATGATTCCCAGAGTCGTGAAGATCCTGGACACCTCAGATGTGTGCTTTATGGCTCTGGAAGCGGCCAAGCTGTCAGGTTCGGGGATTGGTGTGGGCATTCAGTCCAAGGGAACTACGGTCATTCATCAGAAAGACCTGTATCCCCTTTCCAACCTGGAACTGTTCCCCCAGGCGCCGCTGATGGACCTGGAGACGTACCGGAAGATTGGACAGAATGCCGCCAAATATGTGAAAGGTGAGCAGGTAGTTCCGGTTCCCTGTACCAATGATCCTATGTCCAGGCCGAAATATCAGGTAAAAGCGGCGTTGATGCACATCGCCGAGACAGAGCAGCTGGATCCGGAGATGGGAATTATCGAATGGGAGGAAAAATAAATGCAGTACCCATTAGGTGAACATGAAAAAGAGAGGATTACATCCAAGACTGGCAAAAAGCTTACAGACATTACGCTGGATGAGGTGATGAAGGGACACGTGGGACCAGATGACATCAAGATTTCCAAAGAGATGTTAAAAGCTCAGGGGCAGGTGGCCAGGGAAGCGGATAATGCTCCCATGGAGAAAAATTTTGAGCGGGCGGCCGAGCTGGTGGACGTGCCGGACGATGTGATCCTGAAAATGTATGATAAATTGCGGCCGAACCGTTCCACCAAGCTGGAGCTGGTCATGATGGCCAAAGAACTTCTGGAGAAATATGACGCTAAAAACTGTGCCCGTCTTGTGATGGAAGCCGCAGAAGTATACGAAAAAAGGGGAATCTTACTTTGAAATTCATTGCTGGTGTTGACATTGGGAATTCCACAACGGAGGTATGCGTGGGAGAGAGGGAGGAAGGCGGACGCCTGAACTTTCTTGCGAGCGCATCCATTTCCACAACCGGAACCAAAGGTACGGTTGCGAATGTCCATGGCATCAAAGCAGCGCTGAAACAGGCGATGGGAAAGATCGGAAGAAATGTAGAAGATATTTCCCTGGTGCGGCTGAATGAGGCGGCGCCGGTCATTGGCGATACCGCTATGGAGACTCTTACTGAGACAATTATCACAGATTCTTCCATGATCGGGCACAACCCTTCGACGCCGGCAGGCGCCGGACAGGCGGTGGGAGAACTGCTGGTTCTGGAGAATCTGTACCGTGCGGTTCCGGGAAAGCCTTATATTGTAGTAATTTCACGTAACCATTCCTATGAAGAGGCGGCGGAGCAGATTAACCGGGCGGCTGAAAAGTTTGATATTAAAGGGCTGATCCTGCAGGCTGATGAGGCCGTGCTGGTGGAGAACCGCCTGAACAGGAAGATTCCTATCATTGATGAGGTATCCCGGATTGACCGGGTCCCAGATGGTGAAAGGGCGGCGATTGAAGTGGCACTGGCCGGACAGACGATCCGGATGCTGTCCAATCCCTATGGGATTGCCACTCTTTTGGAATTAGATGCAGAAGAAACCCGGACTGTAACGCCCATAGCGAAAAGCCTGATCGGAAAACGCAGCGCTGTTGTGATTAAGACGCCAGGCGGTGACGTGAAGGAACATGTTCTTCCGGCGGGTGAGATTTACCTGGATGCGTCGAACAGCACGAAGGTGAATCTGGACGAGGGCGCGGAGAGGATCATGAAAGCCGTGGCCGATGCCGGAACCATCCGGGACATTTCCGGACAGGCTAACACAAATGTGGGCAACATGCTGGCCCGCATCAAAAAAGGTATGGGAGAAATCAGCGGAGAACAACATGCGGATATCCGCATTACTGATCTATTGGCGGTCGATACGCTGGCGCCGGTTCTGATATCCGGGGCCCTGGCGGGAGAGACCTGCCTGGAAAAAGCTGTGGGAATCGCCGCGATGGTGAAGACACAGCAGCTTCCCATGAGAGAGATTGCCGGTAAATTAAAGGAAGAACTGGGCACTGAAGTTGTAGTAGCCGGAGTAGAGGCTGTTATGGCCAGCCTCGGCGCGCTGACAACACCGGGTACGAGGCTGCCTCTCGCCATTCTGGATATGGGCGGCGGTTCCACGGACGCTGCAGTGGTCTATGAGGATGGCCATGTGGTGATGACCCATCAGGCGGGAGCAGGGGAGCTGGTTTCCATGCTGATTGAGACAGAGCTGGGCCTGAATGACAGACATATGGCAGAACAGATCAAAAGGTACCCTCTTGCCAAGGTGGAGAGCTTGTTCCACATGCGGATGGAAAATGGCCAGATGACCTTTGTGGAGGATTCCATTGATCCCAGGTTTTACGGCCGGGTGGTGCTGTTGGCAGAGAATGGGCTGATCCGGATCGAAAAGGATATTCCCATGGAGAAAATCGCTCAGGTCCGCAGGGACGCCAAGAAAAAGGTGTTTGCCACTAATGCGTTCCGGGCGCTGAAGAAAGTAGCACCGGAGCATGACTTGAAGAATATTTCCAACGTGGTTCTGGTCGGCGGTTCTGCAGAGGATTTTGAAATCCCTGAGATGCTGATGGAAGAATTCGCCAAGTACCGGATTGTATGCGGGCGCGGCAATATCCGTGGATCAGAAGGGCCCAGAAATGCGGTGGCTACCGGGCTGGTGCTTTCTTATATGGGAGATTGAGAATGATCATCAAAAGACCTTCGATATTTATTTATACCAATGAACCAGACCGGGATTTCCTGAGAGAAGTCTGTGCGGGCATCGAGGAAGAGGGTGTCTTTTATGAGATCATCCCCGGAGAGGCCGCAGATCTGGATGAACTGGCTTATGACGCGGCCAATGATTCCATGCTGGGTTCCGGCGTCGGGATTTCCGGGACAGATATTGCCATGCAGATGAGGGGAATCGCGAAAGGCAGGAATGTGGAGGTTTATCACATGCCGACTTATGAACAGTGCAGAAGGCTGGGAGCCAACAGCGCCAGAGCAATTAAAAAGCAAAGCTTTAAATGACAGATTTTGACAGAGAAAACGATAAAAGAGGTTTTCGGAATGAAGATTTATACAAAAAAAGGTGACAACGGAAGAACCTCCCTGCTGAACGGCCAGGGGGTGCTGAAGACAGATGACCGGATTGAACTGCTGGGCACGATTGACGAGCTGAGCAGCCAGATCGGTCTTGCTAAGGTGCTTGCGGGTGAGCAGCTTCGGACGGAGCTGACTCATATCCAGAAGAATCTGATGCATATTATGTCCGGCGTTGCCGATCCGATGAAAAAAGATTATCGTTTCAATGAAAAGGAAACGGAGACTCTGGAACAGTGGATCGACCGGACCGAAGATTCGTTTCCAAGGATTAAGGATTTCGTGCTCTATGGCGGCTGCGAACAGTCGGCAAGGCTGGATGTGGCGCGGGCTGTGGCCAGGAGAGCAGAACGGCGGTTCCGGCTTGTGGCTCAGAAGTTTGTGGCGGATAAAAAAGCGATGCAGTATGTAAATCGTCTGTCTGATTACCTGTATGTTTCGGCGAGATATGCGGACTATCAGGCGGAGAATAACCGGGCGGAGGGCGTGCGGCAGGAAGTCATAAAAGATGTTATGAAGAACATGAAGGGACAGGATTAAAGAAATGGCAGTATATCGTCTGGCGGACCTATTGGTCCGTGTGGAAGGCGCAGGTAAATATACGAGCCGTATGCTGAGCGGATATCAGGTTGAAGCGGCTCCATGCCGCAGGCCTGATATTTTTGTTTCTGTAACCCGGGATATGGTGGAAAGAGAACGTCAGATAGAGGGCGGGTTTTTTGACGATAATTATCTGGAGTGCATGGCGGTATACAGGGCGTTCTGCGAGAAGGCTCTGTGCTGTGATGTGCTCTTTTTTCATGCGTCCGCTGTGGCTCTGGATGGAGAAGCCTATCTGTTCACCGGGCCTTCAGGCATTGGGAAATCCACCCATGCGAGAATGTGGAGGGAGGCTTTTGGAAAAGAAGCTGTCATGATTAATGATGACAAGCCTCTGCTGCGTTTCTGGCCGGACGGGGTCTATGCGTATGGAACGCCCTGGGACGGGAAACACCACCTGAATACAGATATCCGCCTAAAAGTTAAAGCAATATGTATCCTGGAACAGGCTGCAGAGAATGAGATAGAGAAAGTCAGCTTCAGTGAGGCCCATGATGTTATTCTGGAACAGTCTTTTCATGCCTGCTGCTGGGAACACAAGCAGGCTGTGAAACAGATGGTCAGTCTATTGCTGAACCGTCTGTCCGTGTACCGGCTGAAATGTAACATATCCACGCAGGCGGCATGGACTGCCTATTGGGGAATGGAGAAATAATTATGGACGTACAAAAGAAGAAACTGGATTCGATCCTGAAAACGCTGGATCAGAGATATGGGACGGAAAAAGAAGGTTTTCTGCATGAAGAAGAATGGCAGCTTCTGGCGGCTATCATGCTCAGCGCACAGAGCACGGATAAACAGGTTGACGAGGCGCTGCCTGGATTGTTCAGCCGTTTTAAAAAAGCGGAGGATGTGGCGGAGGCTTCTCAGGAGGAGATTGAAGGCTACATACGCTCAGTGGGATTATATAAGAATAAGGCTAAGAATCTGAAAAAGTGCTGCAGCCAGATTGTGCATGAATTCGGCGGACAGGTTCCTGACAGTATCGGTGAGCTTCTGAAGCTGGCCGGGGTGGGGCGGAAGACCGCTACACTGTACCTGGCCGATGCCTACGGGATACCGGGAGTGACTGTGGATACCCACGTGTTCCGAATATCCAGGCGGCTGGGCTGGGCGAAGGGTAAGAATCCTGCAGAAGTAGAACTGGAGCTGCAGAAGGTTCTGCCGACAGACCATTGGAACCGAATTAATTTTCAGCTGATTTACCTGGGACGGGAGATATGCACCTCAAGGAAAGCGAAATGCGAACTCTGCCCGCTTGCCGAATGGTGCCCGAAAATAGACCCACAGGGCACCCCGTAACTCATGTTCCTAACAGCTTAAGCACCTGTTCTGGTTTATCGTTCAGAATCAGCTCTTCGGGATAATTCATTTCCTGCACCATAGCTCTGGCATAGGTGAAGTCTCCGATGTGGGCGGTTCCGTGGCTGTCACTGGACAAGAGTACAGGCACCCGGTTGCGGAGGCAGCCCTCCAGCAGCATCCGGTTGTTTGCCCGGGTATCGCCCCGATAGCCTTCCGGTGACAGGGAGGAATTGTTGATTTCCATAACGATTCCATATTCCCGTGCTGCGGCTGTCAGCTCGTCATAATCGACAGGATATTTTACATCGTCGCAATGGCCGATCATCCGCACGGCAGGGTGTTTCATGGCCTGGATGTAAGCCAGCGTATTGGCGGTCTGCCCTCCGGGCCGGAGATTTGGCCGATGCATGCTGGCAATGGCGTAGTCCAGGCCCTCAAGAATCTCATCTTCCAGATCCAGGTTCCCGGAGAAATCTGTGATATTCAGCTCCACTCCATAGCAGACCCGTATGCCGCAGCGTTTCCTGGGCGCGTGGGCAAGACTCCGGAAATACGACGGAGTGCCCGCCCCGAGAGTGCCCGGACCGTGATCTGTAATTCCAAGCAGTGTCAATCCCTTTTCGTGAGCTTTTTTAGCCATATCAGCGATGGTGCAGGAAGTACCATGGCCGCTGGCAATCGTATGGGTATGCATGTCACACAGATACATGTGGATGCTCCTTTCTCATCAGGTTATATATCGGTATTTTCACAGAATACGGCGGCTCTTGGAAACCGGCAGTGAAACAAACATTGTGCAGATGGGAAATACCGTTTTTAATATTTAAGGACCTAAATTCTGTATAACAGTATGGAACAGGAAGGGGTATTTGTCAAGTGTGTGGGTTCCCGGACGAAAAACAGCGGGAATTTTAACTATTTACCTACACCGGCCCATTTGAGTCAAATCACAATTGCTTTTATGATTGATATGTGGTATCATTCAATTAGCATATATTTCTAATATTCTTTACGGTTGTATTGCGCAACTGCTCTTACTTTCATCTGCAGATCGCAGGCTAAGAAATCTCTATGCGATTTTCCAATGACAGGCAAGAGGATTCTGAGTGTGAAGTGAGGGTCCTCCGGCGAGTTTAACTGAATATGGAGGGCACAGAATGAAGAAGTTTAAGGTAGCTGCTTTTGACGCCGAGGTGTACCAGGCATTAAGTGATCCGGTGGTTTTTTACTACGGAGAAGAGCAGGATTGGGATGGGCCGGTCAGGATACATGAAATGCTGGATTTTCCAGAAGAAATAGAACCGTGGATACCGTGTATTCCAGATTATAAAATCAATCTGGTCAGTAGCAGGACGGTGGACAAGGAGAATTTTCAGACGGGCCTCAGGGAGGTGTTTGAGCTGCTTGGGGTCATGGGGGACAGAGAGAAGCTGGAAAGGCAGAAGGGAAAGCGGAAGCTTCACTTGAATTCCTGGAAGGTATGGGCACCATTCCCGCGGAACTGCGCAGCCGAATACTGGCGGAGAGAGACACAGAGGTGCTGGGTTGTTGGCTGCGGAAGGCGGCAAGGATAAAAAATATTGAAGAATTTGTGTTGAAATAACAGCTGTAACTATACCCCCGTCCCCCAGGTACATGTATTCGGGGACGGGGTTTTGATTTTTTTTCTAAAAGCCACAGAAAAACAAGGCCTAAATCCGGATAAAACAACAAAAAACAAAGATCATAACTGTTGTTTCTTGTTGACATGGAAGGCGTGACAGAGTATAATGTAAGTGATGCTAATAGTGGGCTGGTTGGATTGCAGAACAGTGCAGGCTGTTTCTCTGCCTGTCAGGCCATGTATTACAGGATACTCTGGAATATACGAAAGGGAGGCCAGAAAAATGGCATTTTCAGATAACACTCTCCCGGAGACTAAACAGAGAATTGTACAGGAACTGGTTCCTGGCAAACAGATTTCTCTGGCTCATATTATAGCGAATCCGGATAAGATTATGTACACGAAGCTGGGACTGGACCCATCTATTGATTATGCCAAGTCGGCGATCGGGATTATGACGGTAAGCCCGGCAGAGACGGCAATTATCATGGGAGATCTGGCAATTAAATCTTCCGGAGTTGACATTGGATTTGTGGACCGGTTTTCAGGAAGCCTGATCGTGACCGGTACGGTGTCGGAGGTGGAAGCTTCCACCAGGGCGATTTTAGATTACGTAGGCGGAACGCTGGGGTTTGCCGTCTGCCCGATCACCCGTACATAACGGCATGAAGAAAATTGTACTGATGGGCCGCAGCGAGGCGGGCAAGACAACACTGACCCAGGCCCTGAAGGGGGAGAAGATCCAGTATCACAAGACCCAGTATGTGAATAATTTCGACGTGATCATAGATACCCCCGGCGAATATGCCCAGACCAAGAATCTGGGACATGCCCTCGCTCTCTATACGTATGAGGCAGATGTTGTTGGGCTTCTGGTATCGGCCATCGAGCCGTATTGTCTGTATCCGCCCTGCATTACCAACATGTGCAACCGGGAAGTGATCGGGATCGTGACTAAGATCCATCACCCGGAGGCGGATGTGGCAAGGGCTGAAGGCTGGCTGCGGCTGGCCGGCTGCAAGACAGTTTTTTATGTGGATTCAAAGACGGGAGAAGGCGTCGCCGAGATCCTGGAACATCTCAGAGAGCCTGGAGATATCCTGCCTTGGGAAAAAACAACAAATCCAACATGAAAAAGCCAAAAAACAACACAAAACAACATGGTACTATTGACTTTATGCCCTAGTACAGGTATAATGTCAACAGAATAAAAACAAAAACCAAAGCATTTCAAGGAGGAAATGAGAACATGGTAAACGAATTTGAAATTAAGAAACAAATTTGCGACATCGGCAAGAGGATCTACGACCGTAACATGGTTGCGGCAAACGACGGCAACATTTCCGTTAAGCTGAATGACAACGAGTTTCTTTGTACCCCCACAGGTGTTTCCAAGGGCTTCATGACCCCGGAATATATCTGCAAGGTTGACGCTAAAGGAAATGTAATCCAGGCTAACGCAGGATTTAAACCTTCATCTGAGATTAAGATGCATATGAGAGTCTATGAGAAGAGACCGGACGTAGGATCTGTTGTACATGCCCATCCGGTATATGCGACCAGCTTCGCAATCGCTGGTATTCCTCTGACTCAGCCGATCATGCCGGAAGCTGTTATCGCACTGGGCTGTGTTCCGATTGCTGAGTACGGCACTCCGTCTACCATGGAGATTCCGGATGCGGTGGAAAAATATCTTCCGTATTTTGACGCGGTTCTTCTGGAAAGCCATGGCGCTCTTACATACTCCACAGATCTGCTTTCTGCATATATGAAGATGGAATCCGTTGAATTCTACGCACAGCTGCTGTATCAGTCAAAGCTTCTCGGAGGCCCGAAGGAATTCGACAAAGAACAGGTTGCCAAGCTGTATGAGATCAGAAGAAAAATGGGACTTCCGGGTAAACATCCGGCGAACCTGTGCCAGAACAAGGGCGAAATGAACTGCCATAACTGCGGCGGAAGCTGTACCTGCGATGCGCCGAAGGCAAACACCAGTGCAGATGCGGATCTGGTAGCATCTGTTACCAAACAGGTTATGGAACAGCTGGGACTGAAATAGAAGCAAATCATAAAGGGAGGTAATTATCGTGCCAATTAGTGAGAGCATGGTAAAAGACATCGTACAGGAAGTAATGGCCAAAATGCAGTTAGCCGATGCTCCCAGCGGAAAACTGGGAATCTTCAAAGACATGAATGAAGCAATTGAAGCTGCAAAGAAGGCACAGAAAGTTGTACGCAACATGTCTCTGGATCAGAGAGAAAAAATCATTTCCGTTATCCGCCGGAAAACCCGCGAGAACGCGGAGCTGTTAGCCCGCCTCGCTGTGGATGAGACCGGTATGGGGAATGTGGGGCATAAGATTCTGAAGAATCATCTGGTTGCAGATAAGACTCCGGGAACCGAAGACTTACATACAACCGCATGGTCAGGTGACCGCGGACTGACACTGATCGAGATGGGGCCGTTTGGCGTGATCGGAGCGATCACTCCCTGCACGAATCCCCAGGAAACTGTCATCTGCAACACGATCGGTATGCTGGCGGGAGGGAATACAGTGGTATTCAATCCTCATCCCCAGGCGATTAAGACCTCTATTTTCGCAATCAATATGCTGAACGAGGCTTCGCTGGAAGCCGGCGGTCCGGCGAATATTGCGGTTACCGTAGAGAACCCGACTCTGGATACAAGCGCGATTATGATGAAACACAAGGATATCCACCTGATCGCCGCGACCGGAGGCCCGGGAGTTGTTACGGCTGTCCTTTCTTCAGGAAAGCGCGGAATCGGTGCGGGAGCCGGCAATCCGCCGGCATTGGTTGACGAGACAGCAGATATCCGCAAGGCGGCTGAGGACATCGTGAACGGATGTACTTTTGACAATAACCTTCCCTGCATCGCGGAGAAAGAGGTTGTTGCAGTCAGCCCGGTCGTAGACGAGCTGATGCACTACATGGTGACAGAGCAGGGCTGCTACCTGGCTTCTCCGGAGGAGCAGGACAAGCTGACCGCTGTTGTCATGAAGGGCGGCAAGCTGAACAGAAAATGCGTAGGCCGTGATGCCAAGACGCTTCTCGGAATGATCGGCGTAACAGTTCCTGACAATATCCGCTGTATTATTTTTGAAGGACCGAAGGAGCATCCGCTGATCACAACAGAGCTGATGATGCCGATCCTGGGTATTGTACGCGCGAAGGATTTTGACGATGCGGTAGAGCAGGCCGTTTGGCTGGAGCATGGCAACCGCCACTCCGCTCACATTCACTCTAAGAATGTGGACCGCATCACAAAATATGCGAGAGAAATTGACACAGCAATCCTGGTAAAGAACGGACCTTCCTATTCTGCCCTCGGTTTTGGCGGCGAAGGCTTCTGCACCTTTACGATTGCCAGCAGAACGGGTGAGGGCCTGACCAGCGCGCAGTCATTTACAAAGAGAAGACGCTGCGTAATGGTTGACAGCCTGTGTATCCGATAGGCAGGAGGTAAACAGAAAAATGGATATGAATTCAGCAAATATTGAAGAAATTGTAAAACAGGTTCTGGCCGGAATGTCAGGTAACGCATCAGCAGCAGCTTCTGCTCCCGCGGCTTCCGGTTCCATTCCCAAGACCGCACACGTCGCCATGCTGACCGCACTGGAACACTATGATATCAAAGAATTCCCGATTCCGGAGGTTGGCGATGATGATATTCTCGTGAAAGTAGAAGGCTGCGGAGTCTGCGGCACTGACGCTCACGAGTTCAAGAGAGATCCCTTCGGACTGATCCCGGTAGCCCTCGGACATGAAGGCACGGGAGAGATCGTAAAGATGGGAAAGAATGTTAAGAAAGACAGCGCCGGAAAAGATGTGAAGGTCGGTGATAAGGTTGTAACCTGTATGATTTTCAGAGATGATCCGGACATCACAATGTTCGATATGAACAAACAGAATGTTGGCGCCGCGGATGTATACGGGCTGCTTCCTGATGATGACGTTCATCTGAACGGATGGTTCTCTGATTACATTTTCATCCGCAAAGGCTCCACGTTCTTCAATGTAAGCGATCTGGATCTGAAATCCAGAATCCTGATTGAGCCCTGTGCAGTGCTGATCCACGCAGTAGAGCGTGCCAAAACCACAGGAATCCTCCGGTTCAACAGCCGCGTAGTAGTACAGGGCTGCGGACCGATCGGACTGATCTGCATAGCGGTTCTCCGGACCATGGGCATTGAAAATATTGTAGCGGTTGACGGAAATGCACAGCGCCTGGAATTTGCTAAGAAGATGGGCGCAGATAAATCCGTGAACTTCATGGAGCACAAAGGAATCGACGCTCTTGCAGCGGCTGTAAAAGACACCTTTGACGGACATCTGGCAGATTTTGCGTTCCAGTGCACCGGTTCTCCGGTTGCACATGCCAACATCTATCATTTCATCCGCAATGGCGGCGGCCTGTGCGAGCTGGGCTTCTTCATCAACGGTGGAGATGCGACCATCAATCCGCACTTTGACCTCTGCTCCAAAGAGATCAATCTGGTAGGAAGCTGGGTATACACTCTGAGAGATTATGCGACTACCTTTGATTTCCTGAAGCGGGCGAAAGCAATTGGACTTCCTATGGATGAGCTGATCACTCATACTTATCCGCTGGAAGAAATCAATGAAGCACATCAGACCAACCTGGCACAGAAGGGTCTGAAGATTGCGATCATCAATAAATAAATGCTGATTCGGTAAGGAGCGAGAGATAATGGCACAAGCCGTAGGAATTCTGGAGGTTTTCGGCCTGACAGCAGCTTTTGTAGCCGCAGACGCGGGCTGTAAAGCGGCAAATGTTACGCTGGAAGTCTTCGATAAAAACAAACCTGCACATGCAGATGAGCTGCCGGTACCGCTGCTGGTTACCATCAAATACCGCGGAAGCGTGGCAGACGTTACGGCTGCGGTCGAAGCCGGTATCGAAGCGGCAAATACAATCAGCGGCGTGGTAACCTATTATGTGATTCCGAACCCGGATGATCCCGGTGTGGAAAAAATGCTGAAGATCAGCGCACTGGATAAATTTTAGTATATCTATTTTATTAGGAGGAAAATTAAAATGGCACAGGAAGCATTAGGAATGGTAGAAACAAGAGGTCTGACTGCAGCAATCGAGGCGGCAGATGCTATGACCAAGGCAGCAGAGGTATCTCTGATCGGCACTGAGAAGATCGGTTCCGGACTGGTAACTGTAATGGTACGCGGCGATGTAGGTGCAGTGAAAGCGGCAGTAGAGAGCGGAAGCGCTGCAGCCTCCAGACTGGGCGAGCTGGTAGCGACTCATGTAATCCCGAGACCTCACAATGATGTTGAGAAGATTCTGCCCCACAATTTAGATTAATCAGAGGAGCTAATGATCCATGGGAAACGCGTATGGCTTTGTTGAAATTACAGGTGTAGTAGCTGCAATGGATGCCGTGGATATCATGGGAAAAGCAGCAGACGTCCATCTGGCGTCCTGGGAGAGGAAGCTGGGCGGGAGACTTGTGACCCTGATTATTGAGGGGGATGTATCTTCCGTAAAGACGGCTGTGGATGCGGCAGTGGCCAGGGCAATTAAAAAACCTGTATGTCATGCGGTCATTGCAAATCCTCATGAGGAAATAGTTAAAATGGTTCAATTAAGCGCGAGCAGATGGAGAACAGTGGGGGATTACGCATGGCGGAAATAAAAAAGACCAAAGTCGGTAATACCGGAAAAAATGAAGAAATCAAAGAACCTGCAAAGGCATCTGCAATAGAACCTGCAGAAAAACCTGCGGAAACTGTAAAAGCAGCAGTAAAAGTTCAGGAAGAGGCTCCGGCAGCGCCGGCGGCTCAGATGGAACCGGAAGCTGCCGGGAAGAATGCAGGAACGGCAGAAAAAGCAGCAAAAACAAGTCCGGCCAGAACAGCCGAGAAGACGGCTGAGGCTGAAAAGACAACCACTCATAAGGAGGAAAGAAGAATGACACAGGAAGCATTAGGAATGGTAGAAACCAGAGGTTTAGTAGCAGCGATTGAAGCGGCAGATGCTATGTGCAAGGCTGCCAATGTAGTGCTGATCGGCACCGAGAAGATCGGTTCCGGACTGGTAACAGTTATGGTACGCGGCGATGTGGGCGCGGTTAAATCTTCCGTTGAAGCAGGCGCCAACAACGCATCCAGACTGGGTGAGCTGGTAGCAACTCATGTAATTCCGAGACCGCACTCTGATGTAGAAATGATTCTTCCGAAGCTGAAATAATAACCGGATTTGATACCGGGCAAAAGCCTGCATGACCTCCGGTCCTGCAGGCTGCTGTCCGGTTAATTAATTATTTCTGCAGAAAGAGGTGTCGATTTGGATACAAATAATATTGAACTGATTACCAAACTGGTAGTCGAAGCGATCAATAAGAGTGAGACTTCCAAACATGGGTTTCTCGTTCCGGTCGGCGTATCTGCAAGGCACGTCCATCTGACACAGGAGCATGTGGAAGTGCTGTTCGGACCAGGCTATCAGCTGACGAAGAAGAAAGACCTGATGGGAGGCCAGTTTGCTTCTAATGAGCAGGTGACTCTGGTGGGACTGAAGCTGCGCGCGATTGAGAATGTCCGCATTTTAGGGCCGGTCAGAAAAGCTTCTCAGGTAGAAGTATCTGCAACAGATGCCCTGAAGCTGGGAATCAAAGCCCCGGTCCGTGAATCGGGAGATATTGCGGGAAGCGCCCCGATTGCGCTGGTAGGTCCTAAAGGTGCGCTTTATCTGAAAGAAGGATGTATTATAGCAATGCGCCATATACACATGTCTCCTCAGGATGCGATGGCTGCAGGAGTGAATAACGGAGATGTGGTTTCTGTAAAGGCGGACAACGAGCGGGGGACTGTGTTTAATCACGTAAAGATCCGCGTGGACGACAGCTTTACGCTGGAGATGCATATCGATACGGATGAAGCGAATGCGGCTAAGATAGCACAGGGCGACACGGTAACGATTTTGAAATGATAATTGTCAGAAGGAGGAAGGCGCTGCCGGGATGGATATGTCTGGGCAGCCGTTCCGCCTGTATGACTGATATGGAGGAGAATATGATAGCAGGAAAGGTTGTAGGAAGCCTGGTTTCTACGAGAAAAAGCGAGAAGTTAATCGGTAACAAGTTTATGATTGTAGAGCCCTTGCGTCATATGCAGGCGGATACACGCCAGATTATTGCCATTGATAATATCGGCGCAGGCATCGGAGAATATGTGATTGTCGCCCAGGGCAGCGCTGCCCGGATCGGCTGTGACATGGAGGAGGCGCCGGTGGATGCGGCTATCGTCGGAATTATAGATGACGGCGGCATTCTGGAAAAAGATGATGCGGGAATGGAGTAAAGGCATGGATATCAAAGAGTTGCAGAAAATTGTGCAGGAGAGTGGTGTAGTCGGTGCCGGCGGCGCCGGATTCCCGACTTATGTAAAAATTGACGAGCGTGCCAACACTATTCTGTTAAACTGTGCGGAGTGTGAACCTCTGTTGAAGCTTCACAGGCAGCTGATGGAGAAGCATGCCTATGAGATCATGAAAACCTTTCATATGGTCGCGGAGACCGTAGGTGCAAAGGAAGCGATTATTGGAATTAAACGCTCATATACGAAAGCAGTCAAAGCTCTGGAGCAGTACATCGGGGAATTTCCCGAGATGCGTATAGCACTGCTGCAGGAAGTATATCCGATGGGCGATGAAGTGGTATTGATCTACGAGGCAACCGGAAGGGTTGTGAGACCGGGAGGGCTTCCCATAGAGGAGGGTGTCGCGGTATTCAATGTAGAGACCATGTATAATATATACAATGCTGTAGAGAATCAGAAGCCGGTGACCAGCAAGCTGGTATCAGTAGTTGCTGAAGTGGAGAAGCCGGTAACGGTGAGGGTGCCTCTGGGCTGTACCATTGAAGATGTGGTGAACCTGGCCGGCGGCACGACGGTAAAAGATCCTGTCTATTTTGTGGGCGGGCCCATGATGGGATTTATCGGAAGCGGCTCTCAGCAGATTACAAAGACGACAAATGCAGTATTGGTCCTGCCAAAGGATCACAATATTGTGATGAAGAAGCAGAGAAAAGCTTCGATAGATTTGAAACGGGCGGCGTCTATCTGCTGCCAGTGTGAGACTTGTACGGATCTGTGCCCGCGCCATGCGCTGGGGCATCCGATTACGCCCCACCTGTTCATGCGTTCTGCATCCAATAAGGATTTCCAGGATCTGAACCCGTTTTTACATACGATGTTCTGTTCCTCCTGCGGAGTGTGTGAGATGTACGCATGTCCCCAGGATCTGGCTCCCCGCTCCCTGATGGCGGATTATAAAGGGGGACTGAGGAAAAATGGCATCAAGCCGCCTCAGGCGGAGGCCAAACCGGTTGAAGCGGCCAGGGAATACCGGAAGGTTCCGGAGGAGCGCCTGATGGCGCGGCTGGGTCTGACGAAATATGATAAAGATGCCCCTCTCGACGATCAGGTAGTGAAGATGAAAGCTGTGAAAGTGCTGTTAAGTCAGCATATCGGCGCGCCGGCAGTACCTGTTGTGAAGGCGGGCGATACTGTGGCAGAGGGGCAGCTGATTGCGCAGCCTGCCAAAGGCCTGAGCGTCGGCATACATGCCTCGATCTCCGGACGGGTCAATGAAGTCACCGATAAGTACATCGGAATCGTGTGCAAGTAGAAAGGACGTGTACTGTTATGAGTAAAGCAATCGGAATGATTGAATTTAAAACTGTGGCGACTGGCATTACAGCAGCGGACACCATGGTAAAAACTTCGGAAGTTGAAATAGTAGAGGCACAGACAGTCTGTCCTGGAAAATATATTGCCATAATATCAGGAGACCTGAGCGCGGTAAAGGCGGCGGTCGAGGCTGCCAGCACAAAATACGAGCATCAGTTGATCGATAATTTTGTACTGGGCAATCCCCATGAGTCCATTTTTCCGGCAATCTACGGTTCGACCCAGGTAGAGGCTGTGAGTGCGCTGGGTATTCTGGAGACGTATGATGCCGCAGCTATTATCGAGGCGGCAGATATCGCCGCCAAAACTGCGATTGTAGATCTGATAGAGCTGCGTATCGCAAAGGGCATGTGCGGCAAATCCTATATGCTGTTAACCGGAGAGGTTTCTGCTGTGGAAGCTGCCATTGAGAAGGCGAAGAATCTGACAGGACGGAAAGGAATGTTCCTGGATTCTTCCGTAATTGCCCATCCGGACGATAAAATGATACGCGCAATTTTGTAAATACTTATTGAACATTCAGCAGGGAGGTTGTCGAATGCTGGCACTGGAACGGCGTAATTTAATATTAGAGAAGCTTCAGGATGAGAAAAGAGTCGTTGTGAGTGAGTTGAGCCAGCTCTACAGTGTATCCGAAGAGACAATCCGAAGAGATCTTGAGAAACTGGAACAGGACGGTTTTGCCACGAAAAGCTATGGCGGAGCTGTTTTGAATGAAAATGTGGGTATTGATATGCCCCTGAATATCAGGAGCAAAAAGAATGTGGCCGCAAAACAGAAAATGGCGGAGATTGCCGCTTCACTGATTCACGACGGCGATCATATCATGCTGGACGCCAGTTCAACGGATCTGTTCATCGCGAAAGCGATTAAAAATAAGCAAAGGCTGACTGTAATCACGAATTCTATAGAGATAGTATTAGAGCTTTCGGAAGTGCCGGGTTTTAACATTATTTCTACGGGGGGAAGCCTGAAGGAAGGATACCTGGCGCTGTTGGGACCCCAGACGGAAGAAGCGATCAGTTCCTACTATGCGGATAAAGCATTTGTTTCCTGCAAGGGCCTGAATTATGAGCATGGTATTATGGACTCGCTGGAATTGTTCACATCCGTGAAAAAGGTAATCATGGCGTCGGCGGCTAAATGTTATCTGATTATAGACAGCACGAAATTTGACAAGACCGCATTTACCAGGGCCGGAAATATCGACCAGATAGCCGCGGTCATTACAGATATGAAGCCGGATGAAAGATGGCTGGAGCTTTTTAAAAAGAAAGGCATCGAGTGCCATTATCCGAAGGCGTGTCCGCAGAACACAGTGTGAGGCATGCCCGGCGGGGATACTCTGCGAATATGCTTTTGCAACAGTGATAGCGGAAAAAGGGACTGTTTGTTACATGTTTTGCAGGAGATGAGGTCATATATGGAGACATTTGGAATTAAGACACAAATACATTTTGGGGAAGGTTCGCTGAAACGCCTTGCTGATATGCCATATAAGAGAGTTTTGATTATCACAGATCCTTTTGTAGTGGAAAGCGGCATGCTTCAGTTAATTACAGGCCCTTTGGAAAGCGGCAATGCCCAATATGAAGTCTATTCCAATGTAGTGCCGGATGCTCCGATCGATAAGATTGCAGACGGTGTCAGGAAATTCTTGGCATACAGGCCTGAAGCTGTGTTAGCGGTAGGCGGAGGATCGGCCATTGATTCTTCCAAGGCAATCCGGGAATTTGCGTCAAAGCTGGAAAACATCGGAGAGGTGGCTTTGATCGCCATACCGACCACAAGCGGAACGGGTTCAGAGGTAACCTCCTTCGCAGTCGTGAATGATGCGGAAGCACAGATAAAATATCCGCTTGTATCTGAACGGCTGACTGCTGAGGAAGCGATTCTGGATGCAGAACTGGTGATGAGCGTGCCGCCTGCAGTTACTGCCGACACGGGGATGGATGCTTTTACACATGCGCTGGAAGCGTATGTCAGCACAGCTCATAATGAGTTTTCAGCGGCTCTGGCAGAAAAGGCTGTTGAGATCTGCGGCGTATTCCTTATGCGGGCTTATCTGGATGGGAATGATAAGCATGCCCGTCAGAAGATGCACGTGGCCTCCTGCATGGCCGGGCTGGCGTTCAATTCAGCGGGACTGGGCATCACACACAGTATGGCACATCAGCTGGGAGCGGTATTCCATATCCCTCACGGGAGAGCCAATGCGATGCTGTTGCCACATATTATTGAATTTAATTCTGACATTAATATCCGCAGCCGGAGTAAAAAGGAATATCCGCCGGTTGTAAAACGATATGCAAATATCGCCCATATATTGGGATTGAGCAATTATAATAAAGTCATGAGTGTTCGTTCGCTGGTAAACTGGGTACAATTCATGCAGAAAGAGATGAATATACCTCTTTCCGTGGAGGAGATTGGGACAGTGCAGAAGGACCTGTATTTTGCCTCTATTGAAAAAATGGCGGATGCGGCGTTGAAGGATGCCTGTACCACCACCAATCCCAGAGTGCCGACGAAGAACGAGATCATGATGATCTATGCTAAACTTTGGTCATTTTAATTTTAATCCCTAATAAAATGGAGAACCTCCCTGGTTTTATTACGATCCGGGGAGGTTTTTTCATGTTCGTATAAGTTTTATAAAATATTTTATAAAAAGTCATTTGAAAAACAAAACCCTTATGTTATAATAAGCTTACATTGTGGAACAGAAAAGCTGTTCCCCGGCCCCGTCAGGGGCATGAGTTGTGGTATACTCTGGAGTATACATTGTGGAACAGCAAAGCTGTTCCTCCGCCCGTTAGGGCATGCATTACGGTGTGCCCTGTGGGTATACATTGTGGAACAGAAAAGCTGTTCCCCGGCCCCGTCAGGGGCATGAGTTGCGGTATACTCTGGAGTATACATTGTGGAACAGAAAAGCTGTTCCCCGGCCCCGTTAAGGGCATGAGTTACGGTGTGCCCTGTAGGTATTACATTGTTGTACAGCATAAGCTGTTTCCACGCCCGAGGCATGAGCCAGAGGATATTCGGGAGTATAATTGACGGGTGAATACTGTTTCTTTGCTATCAAAGGCAGTAAGATAATTATAACAAATTTTTACGGATGGATGAATAAAGGAGAGAAAATGAAGCGGGCAAGCACGATGGAGGTTAAACGTCAGAACAGAAATAACGTTTACAGGATTATTTATCAGAAAGGAAAGATATCAAAACAGGAGATTGCGAACAAATTAAATCTGAGTCTGCCTACTGTGGCACAAAATCTGACGGAACTGTTCGAGAAAGGCCTGATTTATGAAAATGGGAGTTTTGATTCTACCGGTGGACGAAAGGCCAAGGGGATTTCCTGCAATATGGATGCTAAGACAGCCATTGGGCTTGACATAACAAGAAATCACATCAGTGGGGTATTGGTCAACCTGTTGGGTGAGGTACTCTATTCCATTAGAACCCGGCTGCATTTTGAGGATAACCGTAAGTATTATGAGGAGCTTCGGAGTCTGGTAGACCGCATAATAGAAGAGGGCAGGGCCGATCCATATACGATTCTGGGAATCGGTATTAGTATGCCCGGTATTATCGGCGCCGATCATAAGACGATTACCTATGCGCCCGTCGTGGAGACGACGACGCTGTTTGAAGATCTGAAGGGCTATCTCCCATATCCCTATGCCATTATCAACGACGCAAAGGCCGGAGGCTTTGCGGAGCTTTGGCATTCTCCTCATGCGGAAAACATGGTGTACCTGTCTCTCAGCAACAGCGTTGGCGGCGCCGTTCTGATGAATAATGAGCTTTACTACGGGGACCAGCGCCTGAGTGGTGAAATAGGGCACATGACGCTGGAAATTGACGGAAAGCCTTGTTACTGCGGCAAAAAGGGGTGCATGGATCCATACTGTAATGCACAGGTATTATCGCGGAGGACAGGCGGCGACCTGAAGAAGTTCTTTGAACTCTTAGATAAAGGGGACAAAGACTGCCGGCAGGAATGGGAAACCTATTTAAAATATTTATCTGTAGCCATCAATAATCTGAGAAACTGCCTGGATTGTGAAGTAATACTGGGAGGCTATGTGGGAAGCTATATGGACAGCCACATAGACGAGCTGAGACAAATGGTGATAAAGAGGAGCACCTTCACTACAGACGGGAAATTTGTGCAGAGCTGCGCATTTAAATTCGAATCCTCCGCCGTAGGAGCAGGACTCTATTATATTGATGAATATATAAAATGTATCTGACAAAGTGAAAATAAAATGGAAAATGAAAGGCATCGTAATTAATGGGATTATGGTGCTTTTTTAATGTTCAGGTAATCAAATAACTACGGTTTTCTGGCTGTTCCAGTCGGTACAGTGCTCTCGCCAGGGGAGGAACCCCGATGGTCTCGGACGGTAAATTTCGGAATTTAATAAAGAAATACTGGCTCCACCAGGCCACAATCAGCCAGTGCTTACTGTCTGTAACCATACCGATGACACTTTCGGAGAACCTGGGTGATCTAAAACGCTCCCCCCTCCCCGACCAATTGGAAGCAAAGCCAAAATATGATAAGGAAATTTGTATAGATTGCACAAAATTTGTAAAATCCTCAAGAATTATCTTGATATATTTTGTGAGTAGAGTTATAATACAACTACTTTATAAAAACTAATTTATAAAAGTTATAAGGAAAAGAGTTAAAGCAAAGAACTTTGCAAATGCAGCATTGGAGGGATGAAAATGAAAGGGAAGATGAAGAAGCCTGTGAGAGGCGATGCAGGCATCACCTGGAAAACTTGTCCGCATAACTCATTAGGAGGCAAAGATGATGAGTGAGTATGTATTGGAGATAAAGAACATCAGAAAAGAGTTTCCGGGAGTTGTGGCACTGGATGGCGTTTCCCTGCTGCTGAAACGCGGTGAGATACACGCTCTTGTGGGTGAAAACGGCGCTGGTAAGTCGACGCTCATGAAGATTCTGGCAGGTATCTACAGCCTGGATCAGGGGGAGATCCTCTTTGACGGCAAGCCGTTCCGGGCAAAGCGTCCGGTGGATGCGCTGGAAAAGGGAATTGCGATGGTTCACCAGGAGCTGGATCTGATTCCTGAAATGACAGTAGAGGAAAATGTTTTTGCCGGCCGTGAGAAGACGAAGGGGGCAGTCGTCGATAAAAGGGGAATGCTGAGCCGTACAAAAGAGCTGATGGATAGCCTGGGCATAGATATCAATCCCAGGACTAAGATCAAGGAGCTGAGCACTGCGCAGCAGCAAATGGTAGCGATCACACGGGCGATTGCTTTTGATGCGGAAGTGATCATCATGGACGAACCGACCTCGGCCATCACAGACAGGGAAGTGGAGAAGCTGTTCGAGATCATCCGGAAGCTGAAAGCCCAGAACAAATCGATTGTTTACATATCCCATAAGATGGATGAGATTTATTCCCTGACAGATCAGATCACGGTACTGCGCGACGGTAAGCTGATCGGCTCCATAGCAACTGCAGATGTCACTCCGGATAAGCTGATTAACATGATGGTCGGCCGGGAGCTGAATAACGTATATGTGAAAAGTGCTGAAAAGACGGCGGACTTCGACGAAAGCGAGGTTCTTCTGAGAGTTGAGCATCTGACCCGCGAAAACGAATTTTATAACGTGGATTTTGAAGTAAGACGAGGGGAAATACTTGGCTTTTTTGGGCTGATGGGCGCCGGGAGGACTGAGGTCATGGATACGCTTTTCGGACTAAGAAAAGCGGACAAGGGTTCGGTTACGATGAAAGGCCAGAAGCTTGGTACAGTGAAAAAAGCGATCACGAGCGGCATGGCGTACATTACGGAGGACAGAAAAATATCAGGGCTGAATCTGATCGCTTCGGTTAAGGACAATATTTCTCTTGCCTATATGGATATGATAACCAGGGCAAAATGCCTGATTGATTTCAAGAAGGAGAAAAAAATCAGTGACTCCCTGATTGAAAAGCTGAGAATTAAATGCACCAACAGGGACACTCTGGCGGGAACATTGTCCGGAGGCAATCAGCAGAAAATCGTCATAGCAAAATGGTTTATGGGGGACCCAGACCTGTTAATTATGGATGAACCTACCCGGGGAATAGACATCGGTGCCAAGGCTGAGATCTATAAGCTGATGGACCTTCTGGTGAAATCCGGAAAGAGCATCATCATGATTTCATCAGAGACGCCGGAGCTTTTGGGCATGAGTGACCGGGTAGTGGTCATGCATGAGGGACATAAAACCGGTGAATTTGAATGTGGCGAGCTGGATCAGGATAAGCTGATGGCTTACGCAATCGGTGAAGGAGATAAAGGAGAATACAGACATGAATAAGAACAGAAGTGGGGATTCTGCAAAGAAAATAAATGTGGGGGCGATCCTGGGGAAATACGGTGTTTACATAGCGCTGCTGGTTCTATTTATCGCGATGTCAGTGGCTTCCAGTTCTTTTCTCACCGTAACCAATATCTTTAACATTCTGAAACAAAACGCGGTATACGGTGTTCTGGCAGTCGGCATGACCTTCGTCATTGTGACCGGAGGAATTGACCTGTCGGTAGGGGCAATCGTAGCTATGGCAGCATGTTTTGCCACGAAGCTGGCTCAGGAAGGCACAACAACGCCCGTTGTGGCAGCGATGTTTGTGGGAATCCTGGCGGGAGTTGCCTGCGGTGCGTTCAGCGGATTTTTCATATCCTATGCGAACATACCGGCTTTTATAGCCACGTTGGCCACCTGTACCATGGTGAGAGGAATTGTTTATGTATTCACTGACGGGCGTCCGATCACGGGAGTGACCAAAGCATATCAGTACATTGGGCGCGCTTCCTGGGGTGTAGTACCCGTGGCGGTAGTGATCTACGCGGGCTTTCTGATTGTAGGAACGTTCCTGCTGAAGTATACGAAATATGGCAGGCATGTGTTTGCAGTCGGCGGCAACAAAAAGGCGGCTGTAGTATCCGGCGTAAATGTTAAGCTGACGGAGTTCATGGTTTATGTGATCTGTGGATTCTGCGCCGCGTTCGCAGGCCTCTTGCTGTCCTCACGTATCCAAACGGGACAGCCGGCCGGAGGTGAAGGCTATGAGCTGGATGCCATCACGGCAGCGGTCATTGGCGGCGCCAGCCTTTCTGGAGGTAAGGGAAGTGTCTTTGGATCGTTCATAGGTATTCTGGTAGTCGGGATTCTGACCAATGGCCTGGATCTGATGAATGTATCCTCGTATTACCAGCAGATTATCAAAGGTGCGATCATCCTTCTGGCAGTTCTGGCTGACAGGAAGAAAGAGTGACGGGATGGTAATAGCTGCAGAAGCAGATATTATAAAAATGATTTTATGGAGGGTTTAAAAATGAGAAAAAGAAGCATTATGGCAATTCTTGTTGCAGCAGCACTGGGTCTGAGCCTGACTTCCTGTGGATCTGCGGAGTCCACAGCGAAATCAGAATCTGCCTCATCGGCGAAGTCAGAGAGTGCCGGGGCGTCATCGTCCGCACCTGCAGCATCCTCTGCGTCCGGCACATCATCGTCCGGAGGGGATGAGAAATTTACCATCGCATGGGTGGACGGCAACCTGGCCAATGAATCCAATGCAGTCTGCGCTGATGCGGCAAAAGCATATGCGGAATCTCAAGGGATGGAATTCCTTCTCCTGGACGGTCAGGGTTCCGGTGAAACCCAGGTATCGCAGTGTGAAACACTGATCGCCCAGGGAGTCGACTGTGTGATTGTACAGCCTTACGACGCAGCCGCCTGCCAGGTAGGAGTCCAGGCCTGCATTGACGCCGGGGTGAACGTGCTGGTTACAAAGACGACCATTGAAGATAACAGCATCTGTCCGTTCGTCGGCCAGGATGATGTGGTGGCCGGAGAGATGGAGATGGAATGGATTGCTGAAAAGCTCGGCGGAAAAGGCAATATCGTTATTATTGAAGGGCCAACTGGTATATCGGCGGCTATCAACAGGAACGATGGAATTGAGAATGTGCTGAAGAATTATCCGGATATCAACGTATTACATACACAGCCTGCTGACTGGAACCGCGACGAGGGAATGGCTCTGATGGAGACCTGGCTGCAGACCGGAGAGCAGATTGACGCGGTGGTTGCCCATAATGATGAAATGGCGCTGGGCGCATACGATGCCATAGCAGACGCCGGACTGGCCGGACAGATCTATGTGATCGGCATTGACGCCATCGATGCGGCGAAGAAATCTGTAGCGGACGGTGAACTGGACGCCACGGTTCTCCAGGATGTGGAGACCATCGGACAGAAAACTGTAGAGGTGGCAATCGCAATGTGCAAGGGTGAAAAGGTGGATGATGTGTATAACATTGATCCGATCCTGCTGACAAAAGATAATGTGGGAGACTATTAATCAAACAGACACGTCCGTTGATGCGGACATCACGGATCATAAAAGTCAGCTGTTCCGCACCCTGGGTGCTCTCACGGCTGTCGTCCGGGACTTTTTAGAAAATGCTTGAACGTTATGTATGGCCGGCGGGCGGGTGCCTGCCGGCCCATATAATCCAGAATGAAAGGGGCACAGAAAAGATGGGCAAAACAATGAAAGCTCTGGTCTATGATAAAGCGGGACGCGAAAATTCCAGCATCCGTCAGATACCTTATCCGGAGTGCGGAGATGACGAAATTATTATTCGGGTGATGTCCTGCTCTATTTGCAAAGGGGCGGAGCATGACCATGATAATGGAAAAGGGACAGATCTGGCAAGGTATCCGGTTGTGCCGGGACATGAATTTGCCGGCTATGTACATGAGACAGGAAAAAATGTTACAGATTTCAGGATCGGGGACCGGGTGACGGCGGATAATACAGAATATTGCGGAGACTGCTATTACTGTCGGAAAGAAGAATCAAACTACTGCCCGACCTTCGGTTCGCTGGGACATAATATAAACGGCGGTTTCGCCGAATTTGTACGGCTGAAGAAAGAAAAGGTATTCCATATACCAGATCATCTGTCCTTTAACGCGGCGGCATTATCTGAGCCTGTCGCATGCTGCCTGCACGCGGTAGACCGCGCGGATATAAAATACGGGGATACGGTAGTGATATTCGGGGCGGGTTCTATGGGGCTGATACTGGCACAGCTGTTTAAAGCGTCAAATGCGAGAGCTGTTTATATGGTTGCCGGGAAGAGCAGTAAGCTGGATCTGGCCGCAAAATATGGAATCAGGCCCATCGTCATGGACAGAAATGATTATACGGTACATGAAAAGGCGATCCTGGACGAAAATCCCCTGGGAGTGGACCTGATTATAGACGCTACAGGAAGCACAAAGGTCATTTCAGAATCCATGAAGCTATTGAAAAAGGGAGGCACGCTCCTGCAGTACGCGATTGTCCACAGCGGGGAAAAGGTAGCCATGGACCCGGTGCTGATGTTCAATAATGAACTGACCTATACGGCATCCTTCTGTCAGTCTCATAATTTTGGACGGGCAGTCGAAGCCCTGGGTTCCGGAATCGTAGACGGAGACAGCCTGGTGACGGGTGAATTCCCCCTGGAAGATTTTTATGCAGGCCTGGATGAAAACGTAAATGACAGGAACTCCATCAAGGTAATCATACATCCCAATACGGAGGAGTGAAACAGATATGAAAAGAAGAGGTGTCATCAATCAGCCCCTGAGCGGCGCGCTGGCAGGCCTGGGGCATGGGGATTCTTTCCTGCTGTGCGACGTGGGTTTTCCCATACCAAAAGGCGCAGAACGGATTGACCTGGCCCTGAGCTTCGGCGTGCCCGACATGAAGCAGTGCCTGAAGGCTATTTTGGAGGAAACGGTGATCCAGAAAGTGGTGATAGCAGAGGAGATGAAAGGGATGAACGAGGAAGGATACGCCTTCGTTAAGAATACCTTTCAAAAGCAGGAATTAAATGAGATTTCTCAGGAAGAGCTGGTGCGGCTCGCGCAGAATGTGAAGTTTGTTGTGAGAAGCGGAGAACTGGGCTGTTATTCCAATCTATTGATGGAAGCGGCATCGGGGGTAGAACAATTTAAAAAAGAGCTTATCATTGATTTTCAACGGTAACTTTCCAATAATTTCATGCTGTGTCAGCCAGCGTATACGGGTTTTCTGAAGAAGCCGTCCCTCATGGGGATGGCTTCTTCAGAAAATTCGTATGTGTTGTTACACGGCGGCTTGAAAAATGAATGTCCTGTATGTCGCATTCCGTTAATTACAAATGACAATTTAAAATATTTCAATCATCCATCAGAAATCGGAAATGTGTGTTATAATTAAATAAAATCAGCATTGCATTTGCTTTGATGAAGTGGGAGTCTTTATGGGAATTGCTGTTGGAATTGATATCGGAACTACAACGATCTGTGCCTGCGCGGTCGACGCGGATTCAGGGAAGGTGCTGGAGACATGGACCAGAGAGCACGGTTCTATACAGGGCAGTATGGAATGGGAAAAGCTCCAGAGCCCGGAGGAAATTTTGACGGATGTTTTCTGGATTCTGGAGGATGTTAAGAGGAAATATGCAGGAATTGCCGGCATCGGGCTGACGGGACAGATGCATGGGATTCTGTACGTGAACAGTGAAGGGGCGGCGGTATCCCCCCTCTATACCTGGCAGGACGTAAGGGGGGAGGAATGTGTAAGGTGGCTGAAGGAAATGACGGGGTATGACTGTCCGGCCGGGTATGGCAGTGCGACTCATTGCTATAATGTACAGCATCGGATGACGCCTGCGGATGCTGCCGGATTTTGTACGATTCATGGATATCTTCTGATGAAGCTCTGCAGGCTGGAACGGGCAGTGATCCATCCTTCGGATGCGGCTGGGATCGGGTTGTATGACAGGAGGACAGGGGACTTTGACCGGGCAGCGATAGAGAAGGGCGGCATGGATGCGGGAATGTTTCCAAATGTTTCCGGAGATTTCCAGGGCGTGACGGATGACGGAATTCCAGTGGCTGTGGGGATCGGGGATAACCAGGCCAGTTTTTGCGGTGCAGTGCGGGAACCGGCTGAAAGTGTACTGGTGAATATGGGCACAGGCAGCCAGGTATCAGTCTGGAGCCGGAAGCCGGTACATGGCACAGGACTGGAATTCAGGCCTTATCTGGAACAGGATTATCTCGCTGCCGGATCTTCCCTGTGCGGCGGGAGGGCGTATGCAGTTCTGGAGCGTTTCTTTCGTGAGGCAGTGGAGCTGAGCGGCCGTCCGGCGGAGTCCATGTACGGGATCATGAACAGGCTGGCGGAGAATTATAAGGAACTGGCTGAGCCCTTGGAGGTGCGGACAACCTTTTGTGGAACCAGGGAGCGGCCGGAGCTGAGGGGAGCCATTGAAGGGATTGGAATTGATAATTTTACTCCTGCCCATCTGACAGTAGGATTTCTGATGGGATGTGTGGAAGAATTGTATGGGATGTACAGAAGTGCTCAGGAGATACTGCGGATAAAACCGAGGATTCTGGTTGGGGCGGGCAACGGCCTGAGGAATAACCGGGCGCTGCGGAACATGATAGCGGAGCGATTTCAGATGGATTTGAGAATACCGGTACATCGGGAAGAGGCGGCGTTCGGAGCGGCGCTGTTTTCATTGAAATGCTGCAGAGGTCTGACGGCAGAAGAGGCAGGAAGGTATATTGAATATGAAACAGAGCATTGACGGAAAAGCCGGATGCCGCAGGGTGTGACCTGCGGCATCCGGCCCTTTTCCGGGAAATATGGTTTAATCTGCAATCTTTATAACGGCTTTTACTATATCCGCCTTATTGTTCACGCTGCTGTCCATCGCGTTCTGGACGTCATCCAGATCGAAAATATCTGTCACAATGCCCTTCAGGTCTACCTTGCCTTCAGCCACTGCTTTAATTGCCAGCGGATAGATGTGGCGGTAGCGGAATACGGAGCGGATGGTCAGCTCTTTGTCACAGATCATGCTGGTGTTCAGGTTCATGGTACCGGAGGCGCTGTAGCCAACCTGTACGAGCGTACCGTCCTTTACCAGCATTTCCAGGCCCTGGTTTGCACAGATCTCAGAACCGGAGGTCTCGATCACCAGATCACAGCCGCGGCCGTTGGTCAGCTCTTCGATTTCCTTTACCGCGTCTTTTTCTTTACCATTGATCACGCCGGTGGCTCCCAGCTCGAGGGCTTTGTCCAGACGTTTCTGCATGATGTCAACTACGTATACGTCGGTCACGCCCAGCGCCTTCAGCGCCATCATGGATACCAGACCGATACAGCCAGATCCGGTGACTACGGCTACCTGTCCCATATGGGCTCCGCCCTGCTGTGCTGCATGGAAACCTACAGCCAGAGGTTCAATCAGAGCGCCCTCCATGGTACTGACATTATCCGGAAGCTTGAAGCAAAGGCCCGCTTCATGGGCAACGTATTCCTGGAACACACCGTCTACCGGCGGAGTGGCGAAGAACACCACGTCCGGGCAGAGGTTGTAGCGCCCGGTCTTGCAGAATTCACAGTGTCCGCAGGTTTTGCCCGGCTCCAGGGCTACCCGGTCGCCGGCCTTCAGGCCTTTCACATTTTTACCTACTTCAACAATTGTGCCGCCCGGCTCATGTCCGAGAACAAAAGGTGGCTCTACTATGTAATCACCGATCCGTCCGTGTTCATAATAATGGAGATCGGAACCACAGATTCCCACATACTCCAGCTTCACAAGCACCTCATCATCCTTCGGTACCGGGATCGGGCGCTGTTCAAAGCCCATCTTTCCGATGCCGTTCATCACGGCTACTTTCATTGTACCTTCCATAACGATACACCTCCCAGGTCGTTTAAACTAATAATTGAATGACTTTATAAAAGTATTTATAAAAGTATGAGCCTATTATAAGTTCTCTTTCAAAATCTGTCAATGGTTAATTAAAAAATAAAAAATCTCTTTTAATTGATAAAAAATGCACAAAGGAAATAAAATTTTTAAAAAGTTATTGTTGACAAGTACAAAAAATAGAGTTATTATAGAGCCACTTAAGAAAATACTTTTTTAAATTCGCTTCAAAAGAGTGAAAGGAGAGCACACTCTCCGGCCATGATAAGGAGAAGATGAAAAAGAGTTCTGATTATTTAATGGGAGGTGTAATGGATGGCTGAAAATCAAACGATACTTGAGTTGCAGCATATATCCAAGTATTTTCCTGGTGTGAAAGCTCTGGACGATGTGAATTTCAAGCTGAA
This sequence comes from Wansuia hejianensis, assembly GCF_014337215.1. Taxonomy (NCBI): domain Bacteria; kingdom Bacillati; phylum Bacillota; class Clostridia; order Lachnospirales; family Lachnospiraceae; genus Wansuia; species Wansuia hejianensis. The sequence goes on from NZ_CP060635.1 coordinate 3,711,068, forward strand.
AAAGGGCACGGTTCACGTTCTGTGCGGAGAAAACGGGGCTGGAAAATCTACGTTGATGAAAATCATTGACGGGGTTTATCAGGCAGATAAGGGAGATGTTTTTATCAATGGCAAGAAAACAGTCATCAGAGATCCGCTTCATGCGAAGGCGAACGGAATCGCGATGATCTTTCAGGAGCTGTCCTATGTTCCTGATATGACTTTGGAGGAAAATCTCTGCCTGGGAAGCTGGCCGAAGAAGGGTGCGAGAATTGACTGGAAGACGGTGCGCCGCCGCACACTTGACCTGTTGAAGCAGGAAGGCTTGCCTTATGCTCCGGATGTGAAGCTGCGCAGCCTCAGCGTATCCGACATCCAGATGATTGAGATCCTGAAAGCGGTTTCCTATGATGCACGGATCATCATCATGGACGAGCCCACATCTGCAATTACTGATAAGGAAGTAAAGGTTCTCTTTCAGAAGATCGCGGACCTGAAGGCAAGAGGTGCCAGCATCATCTATATTTCACATAAGATGGACGAGATTTTCCAGATTGCCGATGAAATTACGGTATTTCGTGACGGCAAATCCATCATCACGAAGGATGCCGCGGATCTGACCGTCGATCAGGTTGTTGAGTATATGGTTGGAAGGAAGATTGAGAACCAGTATCCCAAAGAACAGATTCCGATTGGAGACGAAATCCTGAGCGTGGAAGGCCTGACTCAGCCGGGAATTTTTGAAAATGTCAATTTCCATGTCAAAGCCGGTGAAATCGTAGGCTTTGCCGGGCTGATGGGCGCGGGGCGGACAGAGATCATGCGCGCGATCTTCGGTCTGGACCCCTACTCCTCCGGTAAGATCCGGATCAAGGGGAAGGACGTACATATTAAAAATGTCAGACAGAGTATCAGGAATGGGCTGGCGATGCTGACGGAAGACAGGCGCCGGACGGGAATCGTTCCAATCCTCAGTGTGAAATACAATACCACGCTGGCTTCTCTGGACAAGATCATCTACAAGGGACTGCTGCACAGCGGCGAGGAGAACAGAGTTGTGAAGGATTCCTGCGACAGCATGAAGGTGAAGACGCCTTCCTATGAGACGCCGATCGCGAATCTGAGCGGAGGAAACCAACAGAAGGTCGTCCTTGCTAAATGGCTGATCTGTAATCCACAGATACTGATTGCAGATGAACCGACCAGAGGAATTGATGTGGGCGCCAAGCGTGAGATCTATGAACTTATGAATAAGTTTGCCTCGAACGGGAAGGGGATTATCATGATCTCTTCAGAATTACCGGAGCTGATTGGAATCTGCGACCGGATCTATGTCGTAAGTGAAGGCCATATTGCCGGAATGCTTTCAAGATCAGAATTTTCACAGGAAGCGATTATGCAGCTGGCCGTTTCAAATGTTCAGAAAGAAAGGGAGGCGTAAATCAACATGAACGCAACGAACAAAGTAGATTTCAAAAAGCTTTTGTCAAAATACAGCATTATACTGATCCTGATTATCATCATGGTTATCTGTACATTTGCCAACAGCAGCTTCTTAAGTGCCAGCAACCTGATCAATGTCTGCCGGCAGCAGTCAGTTACCATTATCATAGCCTTTGGTGAAATGGCCCTGATTATCTGCGGACAGCTGGATTTGTCCTGCGGCGCCGTAATCGCGCTTGCTGGCTGCCTGTCGGTTTCATCCTATAAGATCACCGGCAATATGCTTCTCGCATTCCTCGTGGCAGTCGTTATCGCAGTAGGCGTGAACCTGCTCAACGGCATCATGGTTACGAAATTTATGGCTCCGGCTTTTATCGCAACACTTGCGACGCAGACCATGGCACGCGGCGCCGCCCTGTATATTACGAACGGTCAGAATATATATGAAATTGGCGATTATACGGTAGTAGGCCAGGGATCACTGGGAATTATCCCGATTCCCGTTATTTTCATGGTATGCATATTCATCCTGATGTCCTATCTGATGCGCCATACGCGCTGGGGACGTTCTACATATGCGGTAGGAGGCAACAGCGAAGCGGCTAACGCTTCCGGCATCAATACGCAGCTTGTCATCATGAAGGCCTATATCCTCAACGGTATTCTGGTAGGTATCGCGGCAGTCCTCTTCATGTCCCGTGTAAACGGCGGACTTCCCGCGGGAGCTTCCGGATATGAGATGGATGGGCTGACAGCTACCATCGTCGGCGGCACCAGCTTCACGGGCGGTATCGGCACCCCATGGGGAACCGTAGTCGGTGCGTTTGTGGTTGGCTTCCTGGGAAATATCATGAACCTGATGTCTATTGATTCCTACATTCAGCAGATTGTCCGCGGAGCAATCATCGCGTTCGCCGTAATCTGGGATATTTATTCAAAATCACGTCAGACCTATAAAAAGGGCAAATAACGGTTGTTTAATGATTCTGCTAATTCGCCCCGCAGAACCGCGGGGCAAATTATAAAAAGAAAATGCACAAAAAAGGGAGGTAGCATTTTATGAAGAAAAGAATTTTAGCGTTAATGTGTGCAGTTGTATTGGGCGGTTCACTGGCAGCCTGCGGTTCTTCAGGCGGAACAGACGCAAAATCCACAGCTTCCAGCGGTTCCAAAGCAGAGAGCAGCGCGGCAAGCTCATCAGCATCCGGTGAAGAAAAGACCGGCGGCTTCAAAGTGGCTTATATCGCCCGTAACCAGTCCGATCCCTTTGCGGCAGAGCTGGTGAATCAGTTCACCCTGCAGGCAGAGCAGTACAAGGATACCTTTACACTGGATACCTTTGATTCACAGGCAGACAGCGAGAAGGAAAACTCCATCATCGAGGACTGTATCACGAAGAAATATGACTGTATCATCATCCAGCCCAACGACGGCGAGCTGCAGAAGCCGTACTGCCAGAAGATTCTGGACGCAGGCCTTTTCTGTATCACAACTAACGCAGCGATCCGTGACCTGGAAGGCGGCTCCTGGGTTGACGGCGATCCGTACGCACAGGGCGAAGCGATTGCAAAACTGGCGGCAGAGAACGTTCCGGAAAACGGAGTCGTAGGAATTCTGAACTGCATGCCCGGAAACTTCCACACCACATCCCGTTATGAAGCGATCAAGGCGGAGTTCATGGACAAGAGAACAGATTGCAAGATCATCGGCGATTTCATGGTAGAAGAAGCCACAGAAGCAGCAGCTATGTCGGTAATGGAAGACTGGGCAACCTCTTATGGACGCATCGACTGCATGCTGACCACCGCCGACCTGCTGGGCAATGGATCTTATGAAGCGGTCAAGGACGACGCTACATACGAGGGAATGCAGGTTTACTCTGTTGACTGTCTGGCTAAGACCGTTCTTGAAATCAAAGACGGCGTTTATACCGCAGCCGTATACCAGAATCCTCCGGCACTGGCTGCCGCTAACCTGGATGCAGCCTACAAGCTTCTGACAGGCGCTGAAACGGTTGTTGAGACTTCTGTTGATTCTCTGCTCTGTACTGCAGACAATGTAGATCAGTTTATCCAGATGTACATTGAGCAGGGACAGATCACCAAAGAAGAAGCGGCAGAGCACGGCTACACGGAAGGCAGCGTCAAATCAATTCTTGAGGAAGCATAAGAATCAGGGTATCACATAGTTACTGGTATGGCGCATTGGAAAAAAGAGGTTTTTCAATGCGCCATTTCTGGATTTTATCATATCACATGGCAGAATAGGGAATGGTTAAGGAGGACAACACCATGTATTTAGAGGAGATGTTTGGGTTAAACGGCAAGGTTGCCATTGTTACAGGGGGAAGAAGAGGAATCGGACAGGTAGTAGCCTGCGGACTGGCAAAGGCCGGGGCTGAAGTTGTGATTTTCAGCAGAACCCTGTCGCCGGAAACTGTTAAAATGATTACAGACGAGGGCGGCAAAGCTTATGATATCGCGGTAGACGTTACGGATGAAAAGGGCGTGGATGAAGCAGTGGCAGAGGTTATGAAACGGTCCGGACATATTGATGTGGTGTTTAATAATGCCGGTATCTGTATTCATGAGGATACTCTGGAAGCCTCGATCGAGGACTGGAGACAGGTGATCGATGTGAACCTGACCGGTGAATATATCGTTGCCCGTGCAGTCGGAAGAGCGATGATTGAAAACAAGATTCATGGAAGCATCATTAATATGGGCTCCATGTCGGGAACCATAGTGAATATTCCCCAGTGGCAGGCCTCTTATAACGCATCCAAGGCGGGGGTAATCCATATGACGAAATCACTGGCCATTGAATGGGCGGAGTACGGAATCCGCGTAAACAGCCTGAGCCCGGGATATATAGGGACGCCCATGTCTGCCGATACGCCTCAGGAGCTGAAAGATGCCTGGATGCCTCTGATCCCCCAGCACCGCATGGGCAAACCGGAAGAGCTGCTGCCGGCGATCCTCTATCTGGCCTGCGATGCGGCCGGATATACGACCGGTTCGGATGTGATTGTTGACGGAGGATACGTATCCTTCTGATGAACGGGGCATAACCCGGAGCGGCCCCGGAAGGGGCGTGATTGCCGGCCGCAGAGTGGACTGCTGCGGCAGCAGCGACTGAGCCGCTTCGGAATACAGATAAGGAGAATAGACAGATGAGCCTGGCGACACTAAAGGAAGTGCTGGATGATGCGAGACAGAAAAAATATGGAGTGGGGAATTTTGATGTATTTAACCTGGAAATGCTGAGAGGGGTCATTGAAGCCGCAGAGGAGACAGAATCTCCGGTGATCCTGGCGTATGCGGAGTCCTTTGAAACGCTGGCGGACATCCGCCATTACGGGAAATTGCTGCGCTCTTATGCGGAGGCAGCATCGGTACCGGTAGTGATACACTGCGACCATGCGGTAACCCTGGAAGAGATACAGAGAGTTCTGGAAAGTGGTTTTACATCGGTGATGATTGATGCTTCTGATAAAACCTTTGAGGAAAATGTCAGAATTACCAGGAAGGCAGTGGAAATGGCGCGGCCTTTCCATGCCTCTGTAGAATCGGAAATCGGGCATGTGGCAGGTCTGGAAGCTTTGTTTGAAAATGACCATAACGTATTTACCGATCCTGAAACGGCCAGAAAATTTGCCGAAGCCACGGAGGTGGACGCCCTGGCCGTGTCTATTGGCAATGTGCATGGAGTCTACCGGAAGGAACCGGATATACAATTTGAGCTTCTGGAACGGCTGGAGCAGGAGGTTCCGGTTCCGCTGGTCCTTCACGGCGCATCGGGGATTTCGGATGAGGATACCCGGCGCATGGTGAGGTGCGGGATTACAAAAGTCAATTATTATACGGATTTATGTATTGCTGCCTCCGATTGCATCCGGCAAAACGCGGATAAGCACTATTACGAGCTCAGCAAGGCGGTTGTGGATGCTGTGAAAGAGGCGGCTAAAGCGAAGATGCTTCTTCTGAAATAAGCGATTTATTTATGCAGCTCCAGACGGTGCAGAGCGCAATAACTGAAAATCCGGCAAAAAAGAGAAAATCCGGCCCGATTATACTTGAAAAAAGTTTCAATATGTTATAAATTGAAGGTAACATGCGGAAAATGACTGGAAGGAGAGGATAAATTGTTCGATAAGGCGACGAATATTGAACTGAAACGAATCAACAGAAATAATATCTACCGAACTGTCATCGCTCAGAAAAAGACATCAAAACAGGAAATCGCTTATCAGCTGAACCTCAGCCTTCCTACAGTTACGCAGAATTTGAATGAGTTGATGGAGATCGGCCTGGTGGAGGAGAAGGGGACTTTCCAATCCACAGGCGGGAGAAAGGCGAAGATAATTTCCAGCAACCCCAGGGCAAGGGTGGCTCTGGGCCTGGACATCACCAGGAACCATGTGAATCTGGTGATGGTGGATCTGGAGGCCAGCGTGCTGAGGTCTGTACGCAAGCGCATTTCTTTCCAGGCGGATGAAAAATATTTCCAGACTCTGAAGCGAATGATTCACGACATGGTCAAGAGTGTGAACGTACCCCCCAATCACATCCTGGGAGTGGGCGTTTCCCTGCCGGCCATCGTAGGCGACGATGATAAAACCCTGAAATATGCCCCTCTTCTGAATACTTCTCTGGATCTGTATCAGGATCTGAGCCCGTATATTGATTATCCCTACAGATTTATCAATGATGCAAACGCAGGCGGCTTTGCCGAGCTGTACAGCGGTACTACGGGTAAGAATACGCTGTATCTCCTGCTGAGCAACTCCGTGGGCGGGGCGATTATCATGGACGGGAAGCTGTATTACGGGGAAGGACGCCGCGGGGGTGAGTTCGGCCATATGACCCTGGTGCCGGACGGGCGGCCCTGCTATTGCGGGAAGATCGGCTGTGTGGACGCGTACTGCTCTGCCCTGATTCTGTCGAATGCCGCGGGCGGAAGTTTGGAGACCTTTTTCGAGAAGCTGGAGGCCGGAGACGTCAAGTGTACGGAGATCTGGGAAGAATATCTCCATTATCTGGTCATAGTGATCAATAATCTGCAGGTGAGCTTCGATTGTGATGTGGTGCTGGGCGGATATGTGGGCTGGCATCTGGAACCCTATCTGGATGAAATTCGGAAACGGGTGGTCGAGAGGTGCAATTTTGAGACGGATGGTTCTTATCTGCATGTGAGCCATCTGAATGCCGAAGCATCCGCGCTGGGAGCGGCTCTTTGTTATGTCAATGAATTTGTAAATCAGGTGTAAAAATAGATTTAAAAAATAACGGGAAGAATGCTTAGAACAGCGTTCTTCCCGTTATTTGTTTACTCTGTGTTCAGAAATGTACTGGTAGGGGGTCTTCATCGTGTATTTCTTAAAAACGGTAGAAAAATAACTACTACTGTTAAAAGATAGGTTCATGGCCACGTCCGTGACGGAATGGCCCTCCATCAGCAATTTCTTTGAATGAGAGATTTTTTTCTCGTTGATATAATTCCGGGGGGATATTCCCACAACATGCCGGAATTTCTGTTTAAACTGAGAGGTGGACAGGTTGCTGAGCCTGGCCAGATCGTCCAGTGACAATTCTTCAGTGATGTGTTCCCTGATATAGGTGACCGCTTTTTCGATATCAGGCGATCTGTGGTATCGGGATTCCTGGGAAGAAGCGATCAGCAGCTCCAGAAAAATAAGCAAATATGCCGCCGCTTGGCGGTGATGGCCGGATATCTGGCAGAGCTGAAAGGCTTTTTCGATGGCTCTGCGGATCTCCTTATTGTCGGTGGCGACGACATGGCGGCTGATCGACGACAGGTCATGGATCAGCTCCAGGGCGGTATCCTCGTTTAAATAAAGAAAATTCCGGGGATTGCTGATATCCACCTGGATCCAGTACTGATGGTTCAAGGAAATCGGTATGTCATTGGTGCTGTGAATCTCGTCAGGAAAGGAGACAAATACGCTCCCGCCCGGCACGCTGTATTCCTTGTGATCGGTATAGAAGGACATACTTCCCTTCACGACCAGAGTGAATTCAAATGCGTTCTCGTGGTAATGAGGAATCAGCGGGAGGATAGCGTTCTGGATCTTATGGGTGGCGAGGAGCCTGATTCCCGGAATGCTGATTTCGTGGTTGGTCAGTACGATTCTTTCCTTTGATACAAAATATTCATCTTTCCAGTTAATCGCAGTTGGCATGACGGAACTCCATCCGGTTAAAGAACCGGTTTCCTGAAAACCTTTAAATTTGTACGGGGTACAAATTAGATTGTAATATAATTCAATATCATTTACAATACAAATATAAAAATTCATAACATTTACAAAAAAAAGCGGAAAAAATTATGCAAGATGCATAAATGCTATGAATTAAAAAACAAAGTGGAGGAAAGAAGATGAAAAGAAAGGTATTAGCAACTGTATTGTCAATGATGATGTTGTCATTAGCTGTAGCAGGGTGTGGTACGCCAAAGGAAGAGTCAACAGCAGCGTCAGGCTCCGGCAGCAAGGCGGCCTCTGAGAGCGGGGCGTCATCCGCATCGTCGGGCGGGGAAGCAGCAGCGTCCTCTTCCGAGAAAAAAGGTAAGGAAGCCAAGGATATCAAAGTGGCTGGCGTAGTATTCCAGGAGGATCAGTTTATGATGCTGATGCAGAAAGGATATCAGGCGGCTGCTGATGATTACGGGGTAGAGTGCATGCTGGCCAACACAAATAACGACCAGGCAAAGGAAGCAGAGCTGATTTCTACATATACATCTCAGAAGCTGGACGGTATCGCGATTTCACCGCTGAATGAACAGACGTCTATTCAAACGCTTAAAGTTGCGAATGAGAGCGGGCTGGAGATTGCGGTGGGAAATACGAAGCTAAAGGATGCGCCTTTCGTTTGCGGCGGCTTTACTTCTGATAACTACAACATCGGAGAACTGACAGGCAAGGAAGCGCGTAAATTCATAGAGGAAAATCTGGACGGGAAAGCCAGGATTGCGATTGTTGAGTACCAGTCACTGCTTCCGGAGCAATCCACAGACAGGAAGAACGGTTTTCTGGATCAGCTGGAAGGGCTGGACATTGAAATAGTGGCGGATCAGGATGCCTGGATGCAGGATACCGCGGTACAGACGGCCAGCGATATCTTGACAGCCAATGAAGCCAGCGGAGGAGTTGACATTATCTGGGCAGCCAATGACGGCGGGACCATCGGATCAACCATGGCCGTTAAGAATGCCGGAAAAGCGGGAAAGACCTTTGTATTTGGGACAGATGCCGCGGAGCAGCAGGTGGAGCTTCTGAGATCCGAGGACAATATCCTGCAGTGCGTAACCGGACAGAATCCGTATGAAATCGGATATAAGACTATGGAAATCCTGATTCAGACGATCCAGGGGGAGGAAGGTTCCTTTGGCCAGGAAGTAGTTGTTCCCGGCATCGTTCTGAGCAGGACAGATCCGGATGGAATTGACCAGTTTGAAAAAGACCTGACTGAGAGAATGGGAAAATAAGTAAAAGTAAGGCTGTTCTGCCGCGGAACAGCCTGAGTCAGATACCATCAGCAAGCCACGGGGCATCAGGCTCGTGGCTTGCGGGAATAAAAGTTCGGAAGCTATTGGCTTTCAGCAAGGAATGGTGATAAAGTGAGCATTTTAAAGACGGAAAAAATTACAAAAATCTATCCGGGGACAAAAGCTCTTGACCAGATAACCGTTGCGTTTGACAGCGGAAAAGTCCATGCTTTTATTGGAAAAAACGGGTCCGGGAAATCCACGCTGGTTAAGATTTTTGCAGGCGCGATTCAGCCGACGGAGGGAAGCTTCTACCTTGACGATGAAAAAATAGTGCTTCATTCTCCACAGGATGCCATAGAGAGAGGGATTGCCACCGTATATCAGGAGCTGAGCCTCGTGCCCGGGCTGACTGTAGCAGAGAACATACTGATGGGCAGGCTGCCCATGAGGGGGAAGCTCATAGACTGGAAAAGGACCTACCAGATGGCGGACCAATTGCTCCGGGAGTACCGGGTGGACATATCCGCCAAAGAGGTAGTGGCGTCCTTAAGCCTCTGGCAGTGCCAGATGGTGGAGATCGTGAAGGCGATGAGTACGAACCCTAAGGTAATCATGCTGGATGAGCCAACCTCTTCGTTGGCCAAGAATGAGATAGAGCTGTTGTTTGGCATGATTCGTGAGCTTAAGAAAAAGGATGTAATCATCATTTATATCTCGCACAAGCTTCAGGAGCTGTGGCAGATAGCAGATACCTGCACCGTACTCCGGGACGGGAGATTTATCGGGAAGACAGTGATGCAGGAAACCTCGCGCCAGGAGCTTGTCAAGATGATGTTTGGCGAGGTTGAGGTGAAGACAAGGCCGGAGGATCTGAAGGCAGGCGGCAAGGTCATGCTGAAAGTGGAAGGCCTGACACGTAAAGGGTGTTTTGAGGATGTGTCTTTTGAGGTAAGGGAGAAGGAGATTTTGGGAATTGCCGGGATGCTGGGGGCAGGCCGTACAGAGCTGCTGCGTGCGATCTTCGGCGTGGACCGCTTTGACAGCGGAAGAATATTTTTTGACGGACAGGAAATACGGAATCCGAACCCGGTGCGCATGAAGGAAAAAGGGTTTGCCCTGACGCCGGAAGACCGCAAAAATGAAGGACTCATACAGATGATGTCCGTATATAATAACCTGTGCGTCGCCAGCATCCCCTATCTGGCGAAACATAAATTTATACAGAGAAAGAAAGAGAAGGCGTTTGTCGGCAGGCAGATTGAAGAGCTGCAGATCAAGGTGCCGGACGCGGACCTGCCGGTGTCCTCCCTGTCAGGAGGCAACCAGCAGAAGGTAGTAGTCGGAAACTGGCTGAATACCGATCCGAAAATCATGTTCTTCGATGAACCTTCCAGAGGAATAGATGTCAATGCAAAGCAGCAGATCTTCCAGGTGATCTGGGAGCAGTCCAGAAAGGGGATTTCCAGCATCATGGTATCCTCAGAGCTTGAAGAGCTTCTGGAGGTTTGCCACAGGATTTTAATCATGCATGAAGGAAGAATTGTGAAAGAAATATTTCCCGAAGATGTGACAGTGGATGAATTATATACCCTGTGCATGGGATAAGGAGGAACATAGGAAATGAATAAAGCAAAACTGAGTAAAATATTTCACACGCATATGATGGAAATCATCTTGCTGGTGATCTGCATTGTAATCGCATTTATGGCTCCCGGTTTTTTTACCGTTCCCAATATTCTGGGGATCTTAAGGAGCGCGGCGTTTAAAGGTGTTATTGCATTTGGTATGACGATGGTTATCATCTGCGGAGAAATTGACCTTTCAATTTCCTCTACAGTAGCCATCTCCGGAATTATTGCGGCCTTGGTGGCGGATTCGCTTTCGGCGGCGGGCATCATGTCTCTTTCAGCCGGTATTGTTGTGGGCATGGCGGTGGCCCTTGTGGTATCCGGCGGGCTGGGCTTTTTCGTGGGATTTATCAGGACAAAGTTCAACATCCCCACCTTTATCATCACGCTGGCCATGATGAATGTGGTATATGGAGCGGCGGCGCTGCTGTCCAAAGGGTTTCCGCTGACCAATCTGCCGTCCTGGTACAATGTATTCGGTGCAGGGAATGTTCTCGGCATACCGGTGCCGGCGATCATACTGATTATTGTGTTTGTGATCGTACATATTATCATGTCTTATACCACTTTCGGCCGCTCCGTATACGCGGCAGGCGGAAATCCGGAGGCGGCGCGCCTCTCGGGAGTGAATGTTACAAAGGTAAAGATCCTGGTCATGGTGGCCGTGCAGGTGCTGGCAGCGCTTGGAGGAATTATGTGTTCCTCACAGGTAATGTCTGCGGCCCACAATTTCGGTAAAGGGTGGGAAATGGATGTAATCGCTTCCGTCATCATCGGCGGCGCAAGCCTGAACGGCGGAATCGGCAATGTAAAAGGAACTTTTATCGGTATTATATTCCTGGGCGTGCTGCTGAACGGCATGACTCTGATGAATGTAAATGAATATGCCCAGTATATCGTCCGCGGCGGATTGATCCTTGGCGCCGTCCTGATCAATACCATACAGGTGGCCGGCCGGACAGGCGAGAAATAGGAGGAGAAAACAATGACTTCAAGAGAGAGAATACAGGCAGTATTAAACCACGAAATGCCCGACCGGCTGCCCATCGACTTCGGGGCGCACCGTTCCAGCGGGATGGGGGCGGCAGGCTACAACCGTCTGAAAAAGTATCTGGGACATTCCACAGAGACCACTAAGCTGTATGATATCATGCAGCAGCTGGCTTATCCGGAGGCGTTCATGATTGACCGTTTTGGAGGAGATATTGTGCAGGTGATGCAGCTGAAGCCATCCTTCGGCGTGCGCTGCGACCGCTGGAAATGCGGCGAACTTCCCTGCGGAGACCTGTCTATGGTTCCCTATGAATTTCATCCGGTAGTAAATCAAGACGGCGATTATGAGCTCAGGAATGAAGCGGGTGTCTGCATCGCGAAGCGGCCTAAGGATGGTATATACTATGACAATATGAATTACTTCCTGAAGGATGTAGACACCCTCGAAGAATTAAAAGAAAAGATGGTTCTTCCGGTGATCACCGAGGAAGAGCTGGATTTTCTTGAGGTGCAGGCGAAGGAACTGTATTACAATACAGACAAGGCCCTGCTGCTGCATGTGGGCTGCGCCGTATTTGAGGAAGGGCAGCAAGAGTTTGGATTTGAGAATTTCTATTATAATCTGGCGGCTGAAAAAGAGATGATCCACTATTGGGCGGATCACATGACAGACGCATATTGCGTGATGCTGGACAGGATTCTTGACCGGGTTGGAAAGTATATTGACGTGGCAATGTTCGGCGGAGATGATCTGGGGACCCAGCAGGCGGCTCAGATCTCCGAGGAAATGTACCGCGAAATGATTAAGCCCTATCATAAGAAAATCTATCAGTTTGTCCGGAAGAAAGATCCCACGGTCAAGGTGGGGCTTCATTGCTGCGGAGCAATCAAGAAGCTGCTTCCGGATCTGATTGATGCCGGCGTCCAGGTGTTGAATCCCATCCAGATCTCAGCGAAAGGGATGGACCCGAAAGAGCTGAAAGAGCGTTTTGGAAAGGATCTGGTCTTCTGGGGAGGCGGCGCGGATATGCAGGGATTTGTGAACCGCACGGAGGATCTGCAGGAAATTTACAGACATGTGCGTGAGCTGCTGGACATTTTTGCGCCGGAGGGAAATTACATTTTTGCGCCGGTACACAATATTTTGGATAATGTGTCTCCGGAAAAAGTGGTCACGATCTACCAGGCGGCGCTGGATTACCGGAAGGAACAGGAAGAGAGGGAGTCGGTATGAAAAGATCGGAGATTAACGCTGCGCTGAAGGAAATGGAAGGTTGTATCCGGGAGCACCGTTTCGAGCTTCCGCCATTCTGCTCCTTTACTCCGGAAGAGTGGAAGACAAAAGGGCATGAATATGATGAAATCCGCGATAATATGCTGGGCTGGGACATCACAGACTATGGACTGGGAGATTTTAAAAAGGTCGGATTTTCACTGATTACGCTGCGCAACGGTAATCTGAAAATGGATAAATATACAAAAACGTATGCCGAAAAGCTTTTATATCTCAATGAAAAACAGATGGCTACGATGCATTTTCACTGGAATAAGATGGAGGATATCATTAACCGCGGCGGCGGCAATGTGCTGATCCGTGTATATAACTCCACAGCTGACGGGAGGTTCGACGATACAGACGTGACGGTACACCAGGACGGCCGGGAATATGCGGTTCCTGCCGGAACCCAGGTCCGCCTGCGGCCGGGAGAGAGTATTACCGTTTATCCGTATATGTATCATGATTTTACCGTGGAAGCGGGAACGGGAGCCGTTTTGCTGGGGGAAGTATCCATGTGTAATGACGATGAAAATGATAACCGGTTCTATGAACCGATGGGCCGTTTTCCGGAAATAGAAGAGGATGAGCCGCCCTACCGGCTGCTATGCAATGAATACCCGGCCGCTGCCGGGGCAGTCCGGTGAGTGAAAGGGCAGAATGGAGGATAGAAAATGAATTCATATGAAAGAGTAGAACGGGTATTGAACGGGGACATTCCGGACCGTGTACCGACCTTCGAGCTGATGATCGACCCGAAGGTGATCCGGGGGATCGTCGGAAGCGGCAACTATATGGATCTGTGCGATGAGCTGGATATTGATATCGCCATGTCCCAGACTCCTTCCAAGATGTACAGGGAAGAATTGGTGGATGAGCAGAAGAAAATTATCAGGAATGAGTGGGGAATCCTGCGTCAATATAACGATGAAATCGTGCCTCATCCACTGCACGGCCCCATAGAGACGCTGGAGGATGCCATGGCGTATCAGGCGCCGGACCCTTTGGAGGATTTCCGCTTTGATTATCTCCGGGAGCTTGTCAGAAGATTTAAAGGAAAACGTTTCATCGGCTTTCATCTCCACGACGGGTTTAATTACAGCTATTATCTGACCAGTATGCAGGATATGATGATGGATCTGATAGAAGAGCCTGAGCTGGTTCACCGTCTGGTGGATATCTCGATTGAGCATAATATGAAGCTGGCTGAAAAAGCTCTGGACATTGGGGCGGATTTCATCCTGTCCGGAGATGATTACGGTTCAAAGACCAGCCTTCTGGTATCAAAGGAACATTTTGACGAGTTTTTCCTACCTGGCCTGAATAAAATCTGTCAGATGGTTCAGGACAGAGGAGCTTATATGCTGAAGCATTGCTGCGGTAATATTAATCCGCTGATCGGGGACCTGGCAGGCTTCGGCATCCGCGGGCTGCATCCGCTGGATGAAAAGTCCGGCATCAACCAGATCGAGGTAAAGAGTAAATACCCGTCGCTGACCATCATGGGCGGCGTTGACTGTGACGCCCCTCTGACAGATTATACGGAGGAGCAGATGGAAGAATATGTGAAGGGGGTCCTTCAGACACATGCTCCGGGCGGCAGGTACATCTGCGCTACCAGCAACAGCGTCCATTCCTCTGCGAAACCGGAGAATTTTGCGGCGATGCAGCGGGCTGTACATAAATATGGCAGATATTTGCCAAACGGCGAGCTGGACTGGGCATAGGAGGGGCGCATGAAATATATCATGGGGATTGACCTGGGGACCACCGGGTGCAAGGCCTCGCTCTTTGAACAGTCAGGACGGCTGGCAGAACAGGCATACCGGGAATATTCTTCAGAAAACTATACAGGTTTCATAGACTGTGAGCTGGTATGGGAGAAAACGAAAGAGGTCATACGGGAATGCAATAGCCGGCGCCCGGAAGTACAGGGAGTCTGTATCACCTCCTTTGGGGAATCGGTAATCCTGGTGGACCGGGAGGGACGTCCTCTGGGAGAAAGTGTATTGTACAGCGCCGGAGGAGTGGATGAGGAATGGCGGGAACTGGAGAGAAAAATAGGCCGTGAAAAAATCTATCAGATTACAGGCCATATTTCTCATCCTATGTATACCGTCAGCCGCCTGCTCTGGTATAGGGTCCATGATCCTGAACTCTATGGAAAAACAGCCCGATTCCTGTTTTTCTCATCTTATATTGCCATGCGTATGGGAGCAGACTGCGTGGCAGAAGATACACACGCAGCCAGATCCATGGCTTATGATGTGGAGCATGGCTGCTGGAGCCGGGAGATTCTGGATGCGGCAGGGATTTCCATAGATCTGCTGCCCCCGGTCGCCGCGGCAGGGGAAGTGATCGGCCGGGTTCCCGGCGGGCTGGCTGAAGAGCTGGGATTTAATGGAAAACCTCTGATTATTGCAGGCGGCCAGGACCAGCCCTGTGTTGCGCTGGGAATGGGTGCGGTAAAAGGCGGCGACGCAGTCTATGGTCTGGGAACTGTGGAATGTCTCAGCGTTGTTCTGGACCGGTACCAGAAGTCAGGTTCAATGGAGGAGAGCCATCTCGTCTGTGCGCCCCATGTGATTCCCGGAAAATTCCTTACTTATGGAGTCCTGTACTCCGGCGGGAATGTGATCAGAGAGCTGAGAGACAGGCTTTTCCGCCCCCGCCTGGAAAAAAGCGGAACGGATATCTATCAGGAAATGTTTCACGGGATAGACCGGGTGGAGAACCGTCTGCTGGTCATTCCTCATCTGTTTGGTTCCGGTACGCCTGGAATGAATCAGGAGGAAGGGGCATGCGTTCTGGGGATACGCCCGGACACGGCGCCTGAGGAGATTCTGCAGGCTGTGATTGAGGGGCTGGCCTTCGATATGAGGATCAATATTGAGAATATGGAACGGGCAGGTATCCCCGTCCGGCAGATCCGTGCTGCCGGGGGTGGGGCGAAATCACCGGAGGCTATGCAGGTTCGCGCAGACGTTTTGGGGCAGAGGCTGTATATCCCAAAAGACGTGCAGGCAGGCGCACGGGGAGTGTTTTTCATAGCGGCAAAGGCCCTGGGGTGGCTTCACGATTATTCAGAAATACCCGGATTTATTAAATTGGAAGAAACCTGCATAGAGCCCCGGAAGGGGGCGGCAGACAAATATAAAAGGAAATATGAGGCTTACAGGGCAGTACAAAATTGGATGTTCTAGAAGGAGGTGAGGGCTGGATGATCTATACGGTGACAATGAATCCTTCTCTGGATTATGTGATGGTGCTGAAGGAGGCGAGGCTGGGGGAATTAAACCGTTCTTCCAGGGAGATGCACCTCTCCGGCGGCAAGGGAATTAATGTATCCATTGTGCTGAATAATCTGGGGATACGGAGTACCTGCCTGGGGTTTCTGGCAGGGTATGTGGGCCGGGAAATTGAGCGGGAGCTGAGGCAGCGGGGGTGCCATACAGATTTTATTGAGCTGGAGAGCGGCTGCACACGGATTAATGTGAAGGTGAAAGAGGTGTGCGGGCGGGAATCTGAGCTGAACGGCAACGGGCCGGAGATTGATGAAAGGGGACTCAAGAGGCTGGAGGAGAAAGTTTCGGCGCTTCAGGACCAGGATACCTTGATTTTATCCGGAAACGTGCCCCAGGGAGTGGCGGCAGATGTCTATGGAAGGCTGGCGGCGGCGGCTCAGGGAAAGCGGGTAACGCTTGTGGTCGATGCTGAGAAATCTCTGCTGTTTCCGGCTCTGCCCTACAGGCCGTTTCTGATCAAGCCCAATCTGAGCGAGCTGTCGGGTATGCTGGGCAAGAGGTTGAAAACCCGGGAAGAGCTGGCGGAGGGGAGCAGGGAACTACAGGAAAAAGGGGCCAGGAACATCCTGGTTTCCCTGGGCAGGGACGGTGCTTTTTTCCTTAGCGAAAATGGAGAAGAGCTGTGGATCAATGCGCCGAAGGGGACGGTCATTAACACGGTAGGATCCGGAGATTCTATGGTCGCAGGCTTTATCAGCAGCCGGGAATGCGGAAAAAGTCTCAGGGAATGCGCCTGCTATGCGGTGGCGGCCGGAAGCGCGGGTGCGTTTTCAGAATTGCTGCCGGAACGCGGGAGAACAGAACAGCTCTATCGTGAAATCAGTGAGAACCAGTTAGCGTAGAGACTGTAGAATATATGGGGGCAGGAATGGTCATGGAGATTAAGAATTCTTTTCTGAAAATAGAAATTGCTTCCCGTGGCGGGGAGCTGCGCTCCGCACAGGACAGCGGGGGAAGGGAATATTTATGGCAGGGAAACAGCCTGTATTGGGAAGACAGGGCTCCTAACCTTTTTCCTTATATCGCCCGTCTGACAAACGGAAAATACCGTTTTAAGGGTAGAGAATATTCCATGGAGGCGCATGGATTTCTGCATACTTCCGAGTTAAGGACCGTATGGAAGCGGGAGACCGCCCTCCGGCTGACGCTGGCGGCTACAGAGGAGACGAAGAGACAGTATCCCTTTGAGTTTGAATTTTTTGTGGAATACAGACTGGAAGGAAGGCGGCTGGATATCTGCTACGAGGTGCATAATACGGCTGGTTTACAGGAGAACAAGATGTATTTCGGCATCGGAGGGCATCCGGGCTTTCAGGTTCCGCTGGATGACGGCCTGCGATTTGAAGATTATTATCTGGAATTCGGAGGCGGCGGTTCCTGCCGCCGGATTGGTTTTTCAGAGGATCATTTTATAACCGGCGAAGAAGAAGATTTTCCTCTGCCGGATAACCGGCTTCCGCTGAAGCATGAGTTGTTTGACGACGATGCGATCGTGCTGAGGGATATGTCTGATTCACTGGAGCTGGCCAGCCGCTGTGAAGGACGTTTTGTAAAGGTATGCTATCCGCAGATGAAATATCTGGGTATCTGGCATGCGCCGCATACGGATGCGCCTTATGTGTGCATAGAGCCGTGGAGTTCCCTGCCTTCCAGAAAAGGAATCATTGAAGAGCTGGAGACACAGGATAACCTGGTGACATTGGAAGCGGGGGCGGTCTACAAAAATAATTGGTGTATTGAATTTGGATATAGGTAAATGATTTTCAGCCCGTTGATACCGTCCTCATGAAAGAAGTGCCTCATTTCGCTTGCCGGCAGGCGGCTATGAGGCACTCTTTAAAATTTTATTTGTATTTAATAGGTTAACTATCAGCGTCCTGGTAAGCCAGCCTGCTGTATTCATAGACTGCATCTTCAAAAATAGGATACAGAGAAGGATCATGGTTTGGATCAGAGATAGATACATCCTGACAGAACAGGATACCCTTATCTTTATATTTATCCACGAATTCACGCCCCATTTCACGGATCTGCGCTTCAGAGGAACCTTTGGGAAGCAGGGGGCTGCTGACCGAGAAGGTAATATGCTCGTCTTTATAGGTTTCTATCAGTTTATCCACATCATTAATAGATGCCTGGGGGAACCAGAAATCTGTGCCGCATTCTACCATGGCGGGCACGAGTGTTTCGGCTTTTCCGCAGCAGTGGTGTTCAAATACAATGCCAAGTTCATGGCAGGCATCCACTATTTTTTTCATCGGCGGTACAAAGAACTGCCGGCATGTGGCCAGTGAAAAGAAAGGACCCTTCTGGGTTCCCCAATCCTCATGGAGCATGACGCTGTCAATCCGTCCGATTTTTGATACTCTGCGGATATAGTCAATATAAAAATCAGATAGTTTGTCGAGAAAACGGTGAATGCCATCTTCCTGATCCTCATCCAGCAGAGCCATGGCTGCGTTGCTGACATCCATGAGCTGCATCATTCGTTCCCACAGGCCCAGCTGGATACCCAGCTGATTCGCTTTGTCGGTTCCCAAATAATTTGTATTCATGGCTTTCATTTCTACGAAGTCGATTTCATCCAGATCGGGAATAGAGATCACATCTTCCCAGTTACTCATATCAGTTAAAGCGGGATGGCCCGGACGTGTGGTGGCCCCCATTGACAGCGGTTCCCATTCCAATGGAATATTAAACCAGCCGATGGCTGTTTTTCCCTGCGCCTCATAATCTACCACGCCGCCTCCGTCCAGGCATTGGTGGTGGGCCGGGCAGTCAGGTACTTGTCTCGGCCGGAATTCGTTAATATCACAGAACATCCAACCGTTATTAGGAATCCAGTAGGGAGTCTTCCCTTCGAACAGCATATGAAAGTTTTGATAACGTGGAATCGGGCGGTAGAATCGGGGAGTTTCCGGAACATAGGCAATTCCGCTGCCTGGATTCATGCCGATCTCCATTCCCTTGATGGGCGGATAGGTGCCGATGATTTCGTGTTCTTTTTCTCTGTTATAGGGTTCTCTTGTCATAATTACGATACCTCCTGATTTTATAAATTTTGATAGGCAAGACGGCTGGCTTCATAAAAGCAGCTTCTGCCGCCGTCGATTGCCTGGTGGTTTGCCAGTTTGTCAGGATGCCGGCTTCTCGTCAGAGAAATAGGGCGAATGCCTCCTGCCTAAGTTTGGTTTATATACTTATTGTATTTCGCAGGTATAGCCTGCGTAAATACCACAAATGTCTTGCTTCTGAAGAATGTATGGGATATAATCTGTAGTATAGATAAAAAGGGGAAAAGAAGAATGAAGATTCATGGAGATTTGCTTTTTTATTGGATTCACAAGAAATATCCTGCTGCATTCGCCCATCTGTCCAAAAACTATCAAGTGACCCGTCCTATGTTTCCGGATAAGATGGATAAAATACGAAATCATTTTATAGTCATGGATAAAAGCTACGGTATACAAAGTGTAGCCGTATGCGAAGGGGCAATTTTTCTTTTTTTGGGGTTTTCGGAACAGGAACTGAAGGGGAATCCTAACGAGTATATAGCGATACCGGAAGAAAGGCAGCTGACCGAAGTGTTCAACCAGGTGTTGGAGATCTTTGAAATGTTTCAAGAACTGGAGAATAATCTGGAAGACGCGGTTCATACGTATTTCAGCTATAATGCCATTTTGCACAGCTGTGATACACTGATTGATGCTCCGGTAGCACTGCTGGATACTCAGTTCCGTTATGTGGGGTATTCAAAGAGGCTGGCTTTTGAGTGTGGTTTTGAGGATAAATATGTGGGAGATAATAATTATTTACCTCTGGAAGAAATTAATCAGCTCAATGCCATGCCGGATTTCAACGGCTTACAGAATATACAAGAGGTGTTTCAATATGTATGCGTGGAAAATATGATCCATAAGAATATTTTCCATTCGGGTGAATATGTGGGACGCCTGGGAATTCCCTGGTCGAAAGATCCGGCGGTTAACAGGTATCATGCTCAGCTGCTGCTGGTCCTGGCACAGTATGTGGAAGAACTGTATGATATGTTTGGCACGTTTTGGCGAGTGAAAAAAAGTGACACACGTTTTAAGAAAGCTCTGATGCGGCTGCTGGACGGAGAAAGCCTGGACCAGGATCATTTGAACCGTTTGCTGAACAGCAGAGAGTTCGGGCTGAAGGATACATATTGTCTTATTCAGTTTACCTCCGGATTTACCGATAACGGAAAGGATACGACAGCGGCTCTGGCGGCCCGTCTGGAGGGGATATGGCCGGGAACCTGCTGCCTGTTGTACCGGTCGAAATTTATCGCTCTTGTAAATCTGACGAAATATGAAAGTACGGCGGATAATTATTTTCACCAGGATTTGGCATATTTTCTGAGGGAAAGCCTGTTACAGGCAGGAGTCAGCAGGAAGTTCCAGGATCTGTTTCTGATGAAAACGGCTTACCGGCAGACAGAGATTGCGTTGGAGGAAGGCCCACTGACTGATACCACGTACTGGTATTTCAAATTTGATGATTACGCCTATGAGCATCTGCTGCGGCGCGGGTATCAGAATTTTATGCCGGATCAGATCTGTCACCGGGCTATTGGCGTACTGATGGCTTATGATGAAGAGAATCATACACAGCTGAATCTGACGCTGAAGACCTTTATCCGGCTTCAATATAATGCGGCTGCGGCTTCTAAGGAGCTGTATATCGCCAGGAGCTCTTTCCTGAAACGGATGAGCAGAATAGAAAAGCTGACAGGAATCCGTTTGGACAATTACCGGGACAGGGTATATCTTGCCTTGTCTTATGAAATTATGGAGCATTTTAATTATAACGGTGAAAACATTTCCTCAGTTGCCGGCCTGAAGTGAAAAGTTTATAAACTTTAATAACGGGTGAAAAATAAGATGGACTTCCTACTCATTTTGCTTGACATTTCACAGGCGAGAAAATATAATTAAATTAGCATATATTTCTATTACTCTTTATGGATGCAAGACCCTTTCGGGCAGGTCCATTCTTTCTCAATTCTGCTGTTCGCAGTTCTTAGAATTCTATGCTGATATTCCACAATTACAGTCAGGGAGGATTCTGAACGATGAGAGAGAATCCACCCGAAAGGAGGGTGAATGACAGAGCGTCCAAACGCACATGCAGTCCTGAAAGCGCATGATGCGGAAGTGTATGAAGCGTTAGCGGCCCCTGAGGTGTTCGCTGATTTGTTCAATGGTTCCCTTTTTGCGGGAACTCAGGTAATCCGGCCGGAAATGCTGTCGCAGATCAATGAAAAGGCACTGGCAGGAGAGGAAGGGCTGGATAAGAGACGTCTTATTACCTACCGGATACGCGACAGTTCCAGAAGCTGCGGTTTTTCAGAGGGGCTATTGCAGGTGATGCTGGGGGTTGAGGGACAGAGGATGGCAGATTACGGGATGCCTGTCCGTATGCTGATGTATGACGCTATCGCCTACGCCCGTCAGGTGAAGGCCTTGTCAAAGAGAAATCGGAGAGAAAAACGGCTCCGGCGCGGTGCGGAGTTCCTTTCCGGGATAAAAAAAGAGGACAGGCTCATTCCTGTGCTTTCGCTGGTTTTTTATTACGGAGAGGATCAGGACTGGGATGGGGCTTTGAGTCTTCACGATATGCTGGAATTTCCAGAGGAATTAAAAGCATATCAGAAGTATTTTTCAGACTACCGGATCAATCTGGTCAGCAGCCGAACCGTGAACAGCGGCAGCTTCCATACGGGGCTGCGGGAAGTATTTGAACTTCTGAAGGTCATGGGAGACAAGGAAGGCCTTCAGCGGCTGCTGGAAGAACAGAGAGAACATTACAGTAGACTGGACTTGGAGAGGGGGGAATTAATTGCGTGCTTTTTGGATATTAAGCTGCCAGCTATGGGACGTGGGACACAGACAGGCAAAGCAAAGGGAAAGGAGAAGGTTGATATGTGCACTGCAATTCAGGAATTAATCCGTGAGGGTGAAGAAAAGGGTGAACGGAAGGGAAAACGTAAGATGGCCGAAAATGTGCTGAAAGAATTGTTTAACAGAGGATTTTCAGCGGAAGAGGGGGCAGCGGTCACGTGTCTGGAGCTGCGGGAGGTGCAGATTCTCTTCGCGCAATGGCATCCCGGCGGCGGAGACAGCCTCACTTCTGCCGGCGATAGTATGAGTTGTCATGAGCAGATTTAGCGACAGAAGCGGGCTCATCAAATCAGGCGTGATATTTTCCCGGAGTTTTTCCTTTATAACGTTTAAAGGTTTTGATGAAATAACTTAAATCGTTGAAACCGCAGTTAAAAGCTACGTCTGTTACAGAATTTTCGGAAGTCGCCAGCTCGTAACAGGCGTGTTCAATCCGTTGATAATTCAGATAATCAATCGGCGTTCGGTGAGTCATCTGATAAAAAAAACGGCAGAAATATTTGGGGGACATGGAGGCGGCAGCCGACAGCTGTTCCAGAGTGATTGGCAGTGCGTAGTTGTTATCTATAAAATCAAGAACATTTTTCAGCTGCATGATCCGCTTGTAGTCCCGGCGTGTCTGCGGGACGTCTTCCAGGTACAAGTGTCTGGAAAACACGGTTCCGAAGAAATGGTACAGCTCGCCGAAGGTGATGAGTTCATAGCCGGACAGCTTATTAGACATGGCATCAAATACATTCCAGATGATCCGGTGAATTTCTTCATACTTGGGACTGAAGTGGTGGTAGATCAGTGCGGATCTGTCGATGATCCGCTGGATGTAGGGAGTGCAGCCGGGATTGTGTTTCATGAATATATTCAGGTCGAACACCAGGCATTCATAAACGCAGTCTGAAGGTGTGCCGGAGTGGAGAGTGCCGCTGTGAATGAAAATGATGTCCCCCGCAGCGGCGGAAAAGCCCTTTTCATCCAGAGTCATATACAGCTCGCCCTCCAGGACGCGGATAATTTCATATTCCACATGCCAGTGATAATTCATAATATACCTGGGGTGGACGCTGTCTACATGGTAGAATTCAAAGGGAAAGTTGGATGTGCCGTGCTGTTTTGTCTCATTGAAGTTTAAATATTGCATAGTGAGGCCTCCATATGGGAAAGGTTCTTTGCCAAACCTGTTGAAAATGTGAATATTGTTATATTTATTGCCATTATATCACAAGTATTTTAATCGTTTCAATAGTATAATAACATTATAGCTGCGGCAGAGAGTCCGCGGAACGGGCGGTTCAGAGGAAATGACGCCCGGAATACTACTACTATTTTCTATGAAAGATGGAGGTATGTGTATTATGGCAGAAGAAAGATTAGTCGGCGGATATCCGGTAATCGGTATCAGACCCACAATTGACGGCCGTAAAGGCCCTCTGGATGTAAGAGGATCACTGGAAGAGCAGACCATGGGAATGGCCAAAGCGGCAGCAGACTTATTCAGAGAGAACTTGAAATATTCCAACGGCGAGCCTGTAAAGGTTGTTATTGCTGACTCTACTATCGGACGGGTGAGAGAGAGCGCAGCGTGTGCAGAGAAGTTCAGAAAAGAGGGAGTGGACATTACTCTGACGGTTACTCCCTGCTGGTGCTATGGATCTGAGACCATGGATATGGACCCGCAGACCATCAAGGGCGTGTGGGGCCTGAACGCTACTGAGAGACCTGGCGCCGTATATCTGGCATCTGTTTTGGCCACTCATGCGCAGAAGGGTCTTCCGGCCTTCGGCATTTATGGTCATGACGTTCAGGAAGCGGACGACGGTGAGATCCCGGCAGATGTAAAAGACATGCTGCTGAGATTTGGACGTGCGGCCGTTGCAGTCGCATCCATGAGGGGTAAATCCTATCTTCAGATCGGTTCTATCTGCATGGGTATCGGCGGCTCCATCATTGATTCTGATTTCATCGAGTCCTATCTGGGAATGAGAGTCGAGTCTGTAGATGAAGTGGAAATCATCCGCCGGATGACAGAAGGCATCTATGATGAAGAAGAATTCCAGAAGGCTCTGGCATGGACAAAGGCTAACTGCAAAGAAGGCTTTGACAAGAATCCGGATTGGATTCAGAAGTCCAGAGAAGAGAAAGACAAGCAGTGGGAGTTCGTTGTTAAGATGATGGTTATCATCAAAGACCTGATGCGCGGCAACAAGAAGCTGGAAAGCAAGTTCGCCGAAGAGGCTCTTGGACATAACGCAATCGCGGCAGGTTTCCAGGGACAGAGACAGTGGACAGACTTCTATCCCAACTGTGATTTCGCAGAAGCGATGCTGAACACCTCCTTCGATTGGGAAGGCGCGCGTGAGCCGTTCGTGCTGGCTACAGAGAATGACGTGCTGAACTCTCTTGGAATGCTGTTCATGAAGCTTTTAACCAACAGGCCTCAGATTTTTGCTGATGTCCGTACATATTGGAGCGGCGAAGCGGTAAAACGTGTGACCGGATATGAGCTGGAAGGACATGCGAAGGAAGCCAACGGATTTATTCATCTGATTAATTCCGGTGCGGCTTGTCTGGATGCCTGCGGAGAAGCGAAGGATGAGAACGGCAATGGAGTGATAAAGGAATGGTGGAATGTGACTGAAGCGGACCAGAAAGCTATTCTGGAAGCTACAACCTGGAACCCGGCTGACAACGGATATTTCCGTGGCGGCGGATATTCTTCCAGATTCGTGACCAGAGCCGAGATGCCTGCAACAATGATCCGTCTGAATCTTGTAAAAGGCCTTGGACCGGTTCTGCAGATTGCAGAAGGCTGGACCATCAGCCTTCCGGAAGAAGTATCTGATACTCTCTGGAAGAGAACGGACTATACATGGCCCTGCACCTGGTTTGCACCGAGATGTGACGGAGCAGAGGGAAGTGCTTTCAACACCGCATATGAAGTGATGCGTAACTGGGGAGCCAACCATGGCGCAATTTCCTATGGACATATCGGAGCAGATCTGATCACCATGTGTTCCATGCTGCGCATTCCGGTTGCTATGCACAACGTGGCTGATAAGGACATCTTCCGTCCGGCCGCCTGGGGTGCATTCGGAACAAAAGACAGAGAAGGCGCAGATTTCAGGGCCTGCCAGAACTATGGTCCTCTGTATAAGTAAATAGCTGAATCAGTCATAACTCCCCTCCGGGCCGGCAGTTGCAGCAACATGCCTCTAGCCCGGAGGGGAATTTATTTATAGAAGGAAAGTCATTCATATGGTGCGGAGGAAGAACTGAAGCCGCCTTGCCCATTTTATTCCTGCAGGCTCCCAGAAGCCGGATACTTGTCCATAAAAAAGCCGGATACGTCGATCCGGCAGAAAGTGAGAAGATTTATGTAAAAAGGAAAGCTCCTTTTGTTTGATTATGAATATACACGTACATTGTGAAAAAACTGTGATAAAGGATTAAATAAATTATAAAAGTTTTAAAAAAATAGCAGGATAAATCATAAAAATATGGTTCATCCCGCTAAATATTTATTTTTTTGCATGTCTATTTTAAGCCTGCCCATGTTCAGTTGTGGAGCGCGGTATGTTAATCGGTCACAACACCCTTTTGCAGCATGATATTTGCATAAAGAGCTTTTTCGCTGGTAGAAATAATGCAGTAACAGGTCTTGGCTTCCTCATAGAAAGCAAAACGCTCAATATTACCCACGGCGTCTCCTCCACGGCTGTCATGCTTTGCTATGATTTCCTTATAGGTGTCCCAGATGGGAGTTTCCACATGATCGCCTTTCATAACTTCCATCAGGTTCACCGGATGCTCCACATAGGTATCCAGAGGAAATACAGTCAGAATGGCATCCAGGATCTCCGGAACCCCGTGGCCGTCACAGCGTATTGTAATAGCGTTCTTCCCCATAGATTCCACCGGGAAATTACCGTCTGCAATAACAAGACGGTCACTGTGTCCCATCTCACAGAGAACTTTCAGAAGTTCAGGAGATAAAATTTGAGGAATTCCCTTTAACATAATATGTATACTCCTTTCGTTTGAGGGAGGACGGATCACATCCGCCTTCCAAATCGGTATTTAATTATATTGTACAAAAAAGTCGGGTTTCAGGCAATAGAATTTTTTAAAAATGCACAAGTGAAACGAAACGTTTAAATTATAGTTTTGTGGCGAGGGGTGTGGAGACCCGGACGAAAAGCAGCGGAAGACGGTACAATGGCTCTCGCCAGGGGTGGAACCCCGATGGTCTCAGGCGGTAGATTTCTGTATTCAATAAAGAAATACTGTCGCCAGTAGGCCACAATTAGCCGCCGATTACTGACTGAAACCATACCAATGACCCTTTCGTCCGGGTATCCAAAACCCCTCCCCGACCAATTGGAAGCAAAACTGAATATTTGAAAACAATAAAAGTGTGAGCGATTGTTGCTTTCCATAGGTTGTCAATAAAATTCTCTGAAAAATTTATTGCTAAAGATGCCACTGCCCCTATTTATCCGTACCGATGTATCTAATGTTTTTACTTTGATTTCTCCGTCAAGTATATAGATAAACTGCAAATCTTCGTGCTAATGCATAACCTGAAAGCTCGAATTTCTCTGATAGCTTTGGTCATTGATAACGTCAAGTACGAGATACGGAAAGCCTGGGCCTGAATTTAAATTGACGGAGTTTATGTAATCGTTTTGTATGTTTTTCATGAGTAATTATCCTTAATTGAATATATTATGATAATATTAGGCGATATTTCAATATTATATTGTTTGAAACTATGATAATGTTATACTGTAAGCCAAAACCAGAATCAAGTCGAGGGGTGAAACAAGAGTGTATTTTCAATACGATGAAAGTGCAATCGATTATTTAAAACAAAAAGACCAATGTCTTGCAGAAGTGATTGACAAAATCAGAAAGATTAAACGTGAAGTTAACGGTGTTTGGTTTTCTTCAGTTACTATATTCTCCGTCGGCATTGACCGCTTACAGTCTTTTGGGATGACAGTTGTAACGCCTGTCTACACCTATACAATGACTGACAGAACAGAAGCACTTGCGAACTATAATAAATATTTGGAGATATAAACCTATGAACTATACATATCATTACTACTCACCTTTGGGCGGTATCACACTCTGCAGTAACGGAACAGAACTTACAGGACTTTGGAATATAGACTTTGCGCAATTTGAATAAAGAAGAGTTTACAGCGATGTTCTGAGAGAAGCATTTGACTGTCGTGGAAGTGGACTATACGGAAACAGCCGCTTTCTTGTCTGCTTGGATGGCGCTTACAAATACGCGGTCAGCGAAGCATAAAAAATTTCCCTTGTTTCGTCTCATAAGAGTAATAACAAGGGAAAATATATAAGGTTTGAATATTGAATAGGCGATATGCCCTGAAAATATAGGGTTTATAGAGGATTAAATAGATAAACTAAATATTTACAGGTTATAGTATCGTGCAAATTCTGCCGGATGAGGGATTGCCGACAGTTCCAGGCATTCTTGCCTTTTGATGGAGATAAAATTCTGGAGCAGCTGCTCGGGGAATACTCCGCCTGCGGTTAAATAATCGTGGTCTGCTTCCAGCGCATCCAGTGCGGCGTCAAGAGATGTGGGCAGAGCCTGGAGTTTGGATTTTTCTTCATCTGAGAGGGAATAGAGATTCACATCATAAGGGCCCCAGCCGTTCTCGTGGGGGTCTATCTGGTTCTTAATTCCGTCTAAACCTGCCATTAAAATTGCCGCATAGCACAAATATGGGTTGCAGGTGGCGTCTGGATTCCGCAGTTCAAAGCGGCGCATGGTGGGCTTCTTTGCATATGCAGGAATGCGAATTACGGCGCTGCGGTTAGAAGTTGCATATCCCACTGTGACGGGAGCTTCAAAGCCTGGTACCAGACGTTTAAATGAGTTTGTGCTGGGATTTGTGATTGCGCATAAAGAGGAAATATGCTTTAACAGGCCTCCGATAAAATAATGCGCGGTCCGGCTCAGGTGGGAATAACCGTTATCATCCGAGAATACCGGCTCTCCGTTCTTAAGCAGGAGCATATGTACGTGCATACCGTTCCCTGCCTCTCCGTAAACTGGTTTGGGCATGAGGGTAGCGGTTTTTCCGTATTTAAGAGCTGTATTGTGAATGATGTATTTAATCATCATGGTAGCATCCGCCATTTTTGACATCTCACCCAGCATTGGTTCGATCTCGAATTGACCGGAAGCGCCGACCTCAGGATGATGATATTTGATGGGAATTCCCGCCTTTTCCATCTCCAGACACATTTCCGAACGGCATTCATAGGTACGGTCAAAGGGCTTGGCCACATGGTATGCTTTCTGATGAGGAATTACACAGCCTTTTCCTTCAACAGCACTGTTCCAGGGAGCCTGTGAAACGTCCAGGGACATACTGATGGAGTTCGGCTGAACAGCCCAGCCCACACTGTCAAACAAATGGAATTCAAATTCTGGCAAAATCAGCATAGTATCTGCCACACCGGTTTCTTTCATATAGCGCTCAGCGGCTTGTACGATGTTTCGGGGATATTGGTCGAGAGGACGGTTCTCAGGATAGTCAATAACCATTGCATTTCCGGTCACCGACAAAGTTGGAATCTCGCAGAATGGGTCTACAATGGCAGTATCCAGATCCGGAATAAATACCATGTCGCTTTTTTCAACCACGGCGTATCCATAATTAGAAGCATCGAACCCGATACCGCTTGTCAAAGTATCAGCAGAAAATTGCTGTACCGGTATGGTGACATGGCGGTATTGCCCATTAATGTCAACGATTTTGAAATCGATCATTTTAATATCGTTGGCTTCGATCATGTTCATAAAATCTTGCACAGTAATTGCCATAAAATTTCCCTCCAAATATAAAAAATAAATGATTTTGTCTTCCCCACGAAGTATATGTATCACTATCATAACGAAAAAACAGGAGGATTGCAACCAAAAAAAACAGTAATTTCGTGCTGCAATATAAATTATAGTTTTGTGGCGAGGGGTGTGGATGACCGGACGAAAAGCAGCGGGAGACCTCCGGCAGGCCGCAGCCGCCGGAGGTCTCCCGCCGCTTTTCTGGCTGTTCCAGACGGTACAATGGCTCTCGCCAGGGCTGGGAACCCCGATGGTCTCAGGCGGTAGATTTCAATATTCAATAAAACAATACTGGCGCCCGTCGGCCGCGATTAGCCAGTAATTACTGTCTGAAATGATCCTGATGGCACTTTCGGGGAACCTGGGTGAAGCGTTTTAGATCACCAGAGAGAGTGGGGGGAGGCGGGGCGGAACAGGGACGGCGCAATGGAAGGCTTCGCCTCCTCCCAGCCTTTCGTCCGGGTATCCAAAACCCTCCCCCCATCCCCGACCAATTGGAAGCAAAATCGAAATTTAATTGACTTTTTTGGGTTGGGCATTTATAATATAATAAACCGAAACGTTTCGGTTTGGAAACTTTTATTTATACCTTACATATAAGGAGGAGCTATTATGCCATTTGTAACCTCAGAAAAAATGTTGTTGGACGCCCGGAGAGGCGGCTATGCTGTAGGGGCTTTTAATGCGGAAAATATGGAGATGGTTAAGGCGATTATCGCTGCGGCCGAAGAACTTCGTGCGCCGGTGATGATTCAGACTACTTCTTCTACGATTAAATATGGGTCGGTGGAGACTTATGCGGCTATTGTATCGGCTGAAGCGATGAAGGCATCGGTGCCTGTGTGTCTGCATCTGGATCATGGAAGCAGCTTTGGGCTGGCGGTTCGATGTGTGATGGCTGGCTATACGTCTGTGATGATGGATGGATCGAAGCTTCCATTTGAAGAAAATATAGCGGTTAGCAGGCAGGTGGCTGAGATGGCTGCCGCTGTGGGGATTCCATGTGAAGCAGAGCTTGGCAAGGTAGGGGGCAAAGAGGATGAGGTGGAGGCGGTAGCGGACACCAATACAGATCCGGCGGAGGCTAAGGAATTTGTTGAGCGGACGGGAATCAGCTCTTTGGCTGTGGCGATTGGAACTGCCCATGGATTCTATGTGGGAACGCCGGTTCTTGACGTGGAGCGCCTTTCTGAGATACGTAAGGCGGTGGATGTGCCGCTGGTTTTGCACGGCGCTTCGGGACTGACGGATGAGCAGGTGCAGGGATGTGTGAAACGGGGGATCTGTAAGGTAAATTTTGCTACGGAGCTTCGAAATGCCTACACTAGGGCGGTGGAAAGATATCTGCTGGACAATCCGAATACGATTGATCCGAAGGCTTACAGCAAAGCAGCTATGGCTGCTGTAACGGAGCTGGTTAAGGCGCGGATGAAGGTCTGCGGTTGTGACGGAAAAATGGAGTAATACTATGGCAGCTACAATCAAAGACATTGCCCAGAAGACCGGACTGGGGCTGGCGACCATTTCTTCTTATTTAAATGGGGGAAATGTGAGGGAAAAAAACCGGGTCAAAATAGAAGAGGCCATACGGGAGTTACATTTTGAAATTAATGAAACCGCAAGAGGTCTGAAAACGAATACCACGAGGACGATCGGTGTAGTCATACCGGAGCTGAACAGCGTTTTCTGCGCTAAGGTAATCGGGAGAATCGAAGATACCCTGCGTAAGCATGGCTATGCGCTCATGATCTGCGACTGCCGGACAGATAAAGTACGGGAGCGGGAAGCAGTGGAGTTCTTGATGCGGAAGCGGGTGGACGGCCTGATTAATATGCCGGTAGACGGGAAAGGACGACATCTGGAGAAATTTCGGAGAACAGGAAAGCCAGTGGTGCTGATTGACCGGGAAATCAATGGCCTGGGCTGTGACAGCGTATGCGCGGATAACCGGGAAGCGATGAAGGAAGCGGTGAAGCTTCTGGTAGAAAACGGGCACCGTGGGATCGGAATGGTAGCGGGTACCCAGGATGTGCTGACTGCCCAGGAACGGCTCATGGGCTATGAAGAAGCCTGCAGTGAAAATGGCATTCCGCTGCGGGAGTCATATATTTATTCCGGAGACTGTACGATTGAGAGCGGGGTTCTGGGGCTTGAAACTCTGGTAAGAAATAATCCGGAGATGACAGCAGTTGTGGTGGGAAACTATAATATGAGCGTTGGCGTTATGATCGGTATGAATGAACTGGGTCTGTCAGTGCCGGAGGAGCTGTCGGTCATCGGTTTTGATAATCTGCAATTTGCCAGGGCCTGCCGGCCCAGGCTCACAATCCTGGATCAGCCCACAGGAGAGATCGCTGATCATGCTGCGAGAATCATGCTGGAGAGGTTGGGGAAAACAGATTGTGCAGTGAATGCTCAGCCATACAAGGTACGTCTGAAAACAGCGCTCATACCGGGAAGTTCGGTGAAAAAATTGTGAAACATACCGGAAAGATTAAGTGGAGGTAAACGCTTATGGGAAAGTATTTATTGGGGATTGATCTTGGTACCAGTGCCTGTAAGGTGGCTCTTTTTAACAGGGCTGGCAGGGTGTTGGGAGCGGCGTCGGGCGAGTATCCAGTTTATTACCAGAAGCCAGGATGGGCGGAACAGAATCCGGAGGAATGGTGGGACGGCGTCTGCCGGGCGGTAAAAGAGGTACTGAAGCTGACCGGGATCTGTCCCCGGGAAATAGCGGGAATCGGCATCGACGGCCAGAGCTGGTCGGCGGTTGCATTGGACAAAGGTGGTCAGGTGCTGACGAATACACCGATCTGGATGGATACCAGGGCACAGGAGATCTGTGACAGGCTGAATGAGGAAATTGGCGCAGAAACGATATTCCAGCTGGCTGGAAATTCTCTTCAGCCGTCTTATACGACGGCAAAGGTGCTGTGGTATCGGGAAAGCCTGCCGGAGGTGTATGGAAAGACCGACAAAATCCTGCAGTCCAATGGTTATCTGGTTTACCGCCTGACGGGAGCGGTGACACAGGATATCTGCCAGGGGTACGGCTGGCACTGCTTTGATATGAGGAACGGGATCTGGAACGAAGAAATGTGTGAGAAGCTTGGAATACCTGTGAAGTTTTTGCCGCCGGTGGTGGCTTGCGATGCAGTGGTTGGCAGTGTGACGGAGAAAGCGGCGGCAGAATCCGGGCTGGCAGCGGGTACTCCGGTGGTGGCAGGAGGTTTGGATGCCGCCTGCGGAACTCTGGGCGCCGGCGTCATCCATGGGGGAGAGACCCAGGAGCAGGGCGGTCAGGCAGGCGGAATGAGCATCTGTACAGATACATATAAAGCAGATCCCCGCCTGATCCTGAGCTATCATGTGGTACCGGGAAAATGGCTGCTGCAGGGAGGAACTACTGGCGGCGGCGGAGTTATGCGGTGGTTTGAGAAGGAATTTGCTGAATATGAGCGGTCACAGCAGGATCGAACGGGCAAGGCTTCCCTGGTACAGTTAAATGAGCTGGCAGAGAGCATCGCTCCCGGAAGCGAAGGGCTTGTATTTCTTCCGTATATGTCCGGAGAGCGTTCTCCCATCTGGGATCCGGAAGCGAAGGGGGTATTCTTCGGGCTGGATTTTTCTAAGACAAAAGGCCATATGGTCAGAGCCTGTATGGAAGGTGTTGCATATTCGCTGAAGCATAACCTGGATGTGGCAGAGGAAGCAGGAGCCAATGCAGAAGTATTGAGAGCCATGGGCGGTTCAGCAAATTCTCTGCTCTGGACGCAGATCAAGTCCGACGTGACCGGGAAGCCGATTGTGGTTCCCTCTTCTGATACGGCCACGACACTGGGAGCAGCTTTGCTGGCCGGCGTGGGCACGGGTTACTATCAGTCTTATGAGGAAGCTGTGGGGCTGACAGTACATGAAACACGGCGGCATGAACCTGATCCGGCGGCGGGCGCTCTGTACCGGAAACCCTATAATACGTATCTGGAACTCTACCAGGCATTAAAGGATCTGATGAAAAAGACAGGAGGAAAGTGAAATGAAAGCAGGCGTAGTATACGCAAAAAATGATATAAGATATGATGAAATAGAGAAGCCGGCAGTGAGGCCGGGAACTGTACTCATTAAGGTGAAGTATACGGGAATTTGCGGTTCAGACGTGCCCCGGGTAAACGGAGATGCGTGCCATTTTTTTCCGAATGTGCTGGGTCACGAATTTTCGGGCGTTGTGGAGGAAATCGG
This sequence comes from Wansuia hejianensis, assembly GCF_014337215.1. Taxonomy (NCBI): domain Bacteria; kingdom Bacillati; phylum Bacillota; class Clostridia; order Lachnospirales; family Lachnospiraceae; genus Wansuia; species Wansuia hejianensis. The sequence continues at coordinate 3,744,250 of NZ_CP060635.1, forward strand.
AGAAGGTGTGACGAGTGTGCAGCCGGGGGACAGAGTGGCAGGTGTCCCGCTGGTTCCCTGTATGGCCTGTGAGGACTGCCAGAGAGGGGATTATTCCCTCTGTAAGCATTACAGCTTTATCGGCTCCCGGCAGTTCGGCAGCTTTGCAGAGTACGTGGTGGTTCCGGAAAAAAATGCCGTCAAATTCAGTGAAGACGTCAGTTTTGAGAAGGGCGCTTTTTTTGAACCGGCCACTGTAGCTCTCCATGGGCTGGAACGGACCGGATATAAAGGAGGGCATACGGTAGCCATTCTGGGAGGCGGGACGATTGGTTTGATGACCATGCAGTGGGCCCGGATTTTCGGAGCCAGTCAGGTGGTGGTTTTTGATATTGTGAATGAACGCCTGGAGCTGGCTGTACGCCTGGGAGCTGACACTGGTGTGAACACCGGGGAAGAAGATTTTATGGAAAAGGTGTCTGCACTGACGGGTGGCCGTGGTTTTGACTATGTCTATGAGACGGCTGGCAACACCGTTACCATGAGGCTGGCCTTCCAGCTGGCGGCGAATAAGGCGGGGGTCTGCTTTATTGGTACGCCCACGAAGGAGCTGACTTTTACTGTGGATGAATGGGAAAACATTAACCGGAAGGAATTCCGGCTGACGGGGTCCTGGATGTCTTATTCCGCGCCGTTTCCGGGACATGAATGGGAATTGGTGGCCCATTACTTCGCCACAGGTGAACTGAAGTTTGACGACTCTTTTATTTATAAGAAAATACCGCTCTCTCAGATCGCGTCGGCTTTTGAAATGTTTAAGACTCCGGGGGCGGTCAAAGGCAAGATACTGATTGACAGTGAGCAGTAGGAGGCGGATACAGGATGATTTTAACAGTAACCGCCAATGCGGCCATTGATAAACGGTATGTGGCAGAAAATTTTAGTGTGGGCAGTGTAAACCGTGTGAAATCCTGTGCGGCTACTGCCGGAGGCAAAGGGTTGAATGTGTCCAGGGCGGCAAAGATCGCAGGAGAGGCTGTGACGGCTACCGGATTCCTGGGAGGCCATTCTGGTTCTTTCATAGAAGAATATATCCAGTCTGAGGGGATTGAGAGCGAGTTTGTCTGGTGCTCAGGGGAAAGCCGTTCCTGTATCAACATATGGGATGAAGCGAATAAGACTCAGACAGAATTTCTGGAACCGGGATTTTCGATTAACGGCCAGGATATGGACCGGCTGGAGGAAAGATTTAATCATTTGGTGGGCGGCTGCAGCATTGTGACAATTTCGGGCAGCATCCCGACAGGCGGGAGCGGAGATCTCTACCGCCGTCTGATGGAGAGTGCCCGGAGATGTGGAAAAAGGGTGATTCTGGATACCAGCGGGAAACTTCTGGAGGAGTGCATCACTTATCAGCCTTTCATGATAAAGCCAAATATGGATGAGATTCAAATGCTGACCGGCCGTGAGATTGTGAGCCGGGAGGACCTGCTTCAGGCGGCATCGGGCCTGCACAGAAGGGGAATCCGTGTGGTAGTGATATCCAGAGGCGCGGAAGGCGCCGTGATTTCCAGTGAAGAGGGGGCTTTTGAAGCACGCGTCCCGCGGATTGAGGCAGTGAACACGGTGGGATGCGGAGATTCCATGACTGCGGGCTTTGCGGCAGGATTTTCCAGAGGGCTGGCGGTTGCGGAATGTATCAGGCTGGCCAGCGCTATTTCGGCGGCCAGCGCCATGAGAATGGAGACAGGTTATTTTCTGAAACAGGATATGGAAGCTCTGCTTCCGCGAATAGAAGTTCATCAGATCGCTTAGAAGAACAAGGAGGCATCATCTATGGAGTTTATTGATCCTAATTTAATTCCCGCCAGGACATTGTATACAGGGGCGAAAATGCCGGCCGTTGGAATGGGCACCTTTGGTTCAGACCATGCCGCGCCGGAGGAAGTATCTGCTGCCGTCGCCGGAGCTATCAGAGTTGGCTATCGTCACTTTGACTGTGCGGCGTGCTATGGCAACGAAGCTCAGATCGGAGAGGTATTTGCAGAGGCTTTTTCAGAAGGGGAGGTCCGACGTGAGGAGCTGTTTATTGTTTCCAAAGTGTGGAATGACATGCATGGACAGGGAGATGTACTTCTGGCCTGTGCAAAGACGCTGAAGGATCTGCAGCTGGAAGCTTTGGATATGTATTATGTCCATTGGCCTTTTCCTAATTATCATCCGCCGAAATGTGATGTGTCAGAACGGAATCCGGATTCCAGGCCCTTTAGCACGGAGCGCTTCATGACGACCTGGCGGCAAATGGAACGTCTGGTGGATATGGGGCTGACCAGGCATATCGGGATGTCCAACATGACGATCCCGAAACTGGAGGCAGTTCTTCCCCTGTGCCGGATTAAACCGGCGGCCATTGAAATGGAGCTGCACCCCTGCTTTCAGCAGCAGGAGCTGTTTGACTATTGCAGGGAGAGGGAGATTCAGGTGGTTGGCTTCTGCCCGCTGGGATCACCGGACAGGCCGGAACGGGACAGGACCCCGGAGGATATTGCGGATATTGAACTTCCGGAGATTCGGAGAATTGCAGAAAGCCATGGTATCCATCCGGCTCTTGTCTGCATCAAATGGGCAGTCCAGAGAGGTCAGACGCCAATACCTTTTTCTGTAAAAGAAAGGAATTATACCGCTAATTTGAAATGTGTGACTGAAGATCCTCTTACTTCAGAAGAGATGGAAGTGATCGGGGGGCTGGAAAGAGACAACCGGCTGGTGAAGGGGCAGGTATTCCTGTGGCCTGGAGCCGGGGATTGGAGAGACCTCTGGGATCTGAAGGGAACGATTGCTGGAGCAGGATGACGGTTTTTTTGTCGGTTTATGAGATATTTTGTAAATTCCCAACTGAAATTGCTATTGCGATTTATTACTTCAGCATGTATAATAAAAAAGAATTGGCAATATTAATAAATACAAAGGAGGAAGAGTGGTTATGGCTGTCGCATCGTTAGTTTTAGGTATTATCGCTATAGTCTTTGGGGCATTTGGAGTAATCTGGATTGGCCTGATCTGTGGTATTGTAGGAATAATTATGGGTGTTCTTGGCAAAGCGGATCCCGCGAAGGCGGGGATGGCTACGGCGGGTATGGTCTGTTCCATCATCGGAGCGGCTCTGTCTATTTTGTTCTATGTAGCCTGCTATGGATGTCTTGCCTGTGGCCAGGCAGCAGCGATTAATTCGTTGAATTCAATGTTTTAACAGAGGGTGGACAATAAGACGACAGACGGGTATTGTAATTTGCCTGACGGCATAATTATGATGCCCGTTTTTTTAGGAGAACACTATGCGAGGATTTGTCTGGATGGGGAGGTTTATCCCCATGTATGGCGTTATGATACTGATCGGCATTTTTGCGGCGGCGGGCGTTGCCTGGATGCTTGTAAAGCATTTTAAATATGATCCGAATCACCTCCTGCTGCTGATCGCATATGGATTTTTGGGAGGGATGGTGGGAGCAAAGCTGCTGTTCCTTCTGATCAGCTGGAATCAGATTGAATGGAGCAGCATCCTGGATCCGGAGTACCTGAAGCTGTTGATGTCAGGTGGCTTTGTGTTCTATGGAGGCCTGATTGGCGGGCTGGGAGCGGTATTTCTTGCCGGCAGGCTGCATAAGATCCACGTGCTTCCATATCTGGAAGCAGCGATCCCTTGCCTTCCTATCGCCCATGCGTTTGGGAGGATTGGCTGTCATTTTGCCAGCTGCTGCTATGGGTTTCCCTATAACGGGCCGTTTCATGTGATCTATCACCAGTCGCCCTACGTTCCCACGTATGCGCCCCTGGAAACGCCGCTGTTTCCGGTTCAGATGCTGGAGGCGTTGATTAATTTTGGAATCGCTGCTGTGTTGATCAGACGGACCTGGAAAAAGGGTTTGGATCTGCTGAATGTGTATATCTATCTGATGCTATACGGCATCAGCCGTTTTCTGCTGGAGTTTCTGAGGTACGATGACGCGGAGAGGGGCGGGCTGCTCTGGTTTTCAACCTCTCAGTGGATTAGTATGATCATGATTCTGGTGTCTGCGTTTCTGATGACCAGGAGCATGGTGAAGCAGAAGGAGAAAGGTCAGTAATAGAAATGGAGAAAATAAAAGAGTTTTTTTCTAAAATATTTTCCGGGCTGCATCGAGCATCGCCCATGAAGATCATACTGGCAGGATATTGCCTGATTATTTTGCTGGGGTCGTTGCTGCTGTGGCTGCCTGTAGCTACAAGGGCAGGAGAATCGGTTCCGTTTTCAGATGCATTTTTCACAGCCACCTCTGCTACCTGTGTGACGGGACTGGTGCGATTTGATACGTATACCTGCTGGTCTGGTTTCGGACAAGTGATTATCCTGTGTCTGATACAGATCGGAGGCGTTGGATTTATGACGCTGGCCATCACGGCCATGGCTGCGGCGGGAAGGAAGATTGGGCTGCAGTCCCGGATGCTGATGCAGAATTCCATTTCCGCCCCTCATCTGGGGGGCATTGTACGAATCACCAGATTTATACTGCTGGGCACCCTTCTCGTGGAAGGGATAGGAGTGATCCTGCTGGGATTTTATTTTATTCCCCGTCTGGGTTTCGGAGAAGGGCTGTGGTATTCTGTCTTTCATGCGATATCCGCCTTCTGCAATGCCGGATTTGACCTGTTTGGCCAGTTTTCGCCGGGTTCATCGCTGACCACGGTTGGCGGCAACTGGTATGTGAATATGATTATTATGGTTCTGATTGTGGTGGGCGGTCTGGGCTTCCTGGTATGGAAGGACTTGTTGGATCACAGATTTTCCTTCAGCAAGCTGAGGCTTCACAGTAAAATTGTGCTGATCACCACGGGAGTGTTGATCCTGGGCGGCGCGGCCTGCCTGTTCTGGCTGGAGTCGGGGAACCCGTCTTTCGAAGCGATGGGGGGAAGTGAGAAAGTGCTGACCAGCCTGTTTCAGTCGGTGACCTCCAGGACGGCCGGTTTTAATTCCGTAAACCTGTCAACTATGACTCAGGCGAGCCAGTTTGTGATGATTATTCTGATGCTGATCGGCGGCTCCACCGGCTCCACGGCGGGGGGAATTAAGACCACGACTGCCGCGGTACAGCTATTGAGTATCCGGACGATCTTCCGGGGGCGGAAATCCGTGGAAGCGTATCACCGCTCCATTGAGGATGCGGTAGTCCGGACTGCTTCCTGCATCACATGCCTGTATCTGCTGCTGTCTGTCGGGGTGGGACTGGTAATTTCTCACTTGGAAGCGATTCCGTTCCTGACGTCTCTGTATGAGAGTGTTTCTGCGATAGCGACGGTTGGCCTGACGCTGGGAATCACCGCTCAACTGGGGTTTGTCTCTAAAATATTGCTAGCTCTGCTGATGATCTTCGGAAGAGCCGGTTCGCTGACGATTTTACTGGCGTTCACTTCTGATAAGAAAAAGATAGCCGCCCGCTATCCCGTTGAAAAAGTGACAGTGGGCTGAAAGGAGAAGAGATGAAATCCATATTGATTATAGGCCTCGGCCGTTTTGGCCGTCATATGGCACAGAAATTTATTGAGGAGGGGAACAGCGTGCTGGCGGTGGAAGCGTCTGAGGAACGTGCGAATGCCGCCGTATCGCTGGTGCCCAACATCGAGATCGCAGATGCGACAGATGATACAGTAATAGAATCTCTGGGAATCAATAACTTTGACATTTGCGTAGTTGCCATCGGAGATAACTTCCAGGCCGCTTTGGAAATCACGGTTCTGCTGAAGGACTTTGGAGGCAAGTTCATCATTGCCAGGGCCAGCCGGGATGTTCACAGGAAGCTTCTTCTTCGGAACGGAGCAGATTATGTGGTGTATGCAGAACGGGATATGGCGGAACGTCTGGCGATGAAATTCGGAGCTAAGAATATTTTTGATTATATCGAACTGAACAAGGAGATCGGGATATATGAAATTGCCACACCGGAGAACTGGTACGGTAAAACGATTCTGGAAAAATCCGTCCGTTCCAATTACAATGTGACAATCCTGGCCACCAAAAAGGAAGAACGCATCTATCCTCTGATGGAACCGGAACACGTATTTGTACCGGACGAAAGCCTGCTCGTGATGGGAAGCGCGGAGGCCGTGCACAAGCTGACAAGATAACCGCTGCCTGCGGGAATGAAAAGGGCTGCCCGTAAAACGTTATTTAGAGATATTCTGAAATAACGTTTTACGGGCAGTCCTTTTATATGCCCAGCAGACTGTCCAGCTGAGTTTTGGCCTCCTCAAAGCCGGTGAAATGTATGGCATACATACCCAGCTCTCTGGCTTTCTCAATATTGGGCAGGTTATCGTCCAGAAACACGGCCCGGCTGGGGTTGATCTGGTACTGACGGAAGAGGCAGCGGTAGATTTCCCCGTCCGGCTTGATGCTGTGGCACTGCCAGGAAAACACCACACCGTCCAGAAGAGGTAGAAATTTCATCTTTTCCACTGTCCGTTCATACAGGTGCCTGGAATAGTTAGAAAGGGCATAAACCCGGAACCCGGCATCCTTAAGCCCCCGTACCCAGGGAACCGCATAGGGGAACAGCGTAATAGTTCTTCCCGAACGGTCATATAGCTTGCGTATCTCCTCCTCAAGATCCGGAGCCTTCCGGATAAACCGGCCGAGAATTTCTTCTTCAGAATAGATCCCCAGGTCATCAGCCTCCCAGTCCGGATTCTTAAACATAATTGGATAGATCCGCCTTTGCAGCTCAACATCCGGAACTTCCTGTTCCACATAACGCGCCGGATCAAAATCCACCAAAACCCGCCCAATATCAAAGATAACCGTATCAATCCCCGGCGTTGTCATCATCGGCAAAATCATCCTTTCTTTTCTCTTCTTCCTCATGGAGCTTTTGATTCTTATCCTTCAGATGCTTGGTGACCAAAGTCATTGCATACAGCAAGACCGGAACAGCAATCGTACAATAGACAGACCCCATTAAAAGCCCCCTGGCCATCGGGCTGTCTATCACGGCAAAAACCAGAGTAGAGCCATACATGGCAACGAGAAGAATAACGCCCAGAAGGGCAAGAACACGTTTCGCTTTTTTCATTTTGGTAACTCCTTATCCTAAGATTAAACTCATTATAATCAAAAAACCAGCGAAATACAAGTTTTGGTTTTGTGGCGAGGGGGGGATGGATACCCGGATGAAAAGCAGCGGGAGAGCTCCCGCCGCTTTTCTGGCTGTTCCAGACGGTACAATGGCTCTCGCTAGAGGTGGGAACCCCGATGGTCACAGACGGTAGATTTCGGTATTCAATAAAGAAATACTGGCGCCGCCCCTGTTCCGCCCCGCCTCCTCCCACCCTTTCGTCCGGGTATCCAAACCGCTTCCCCTCCCGACTATTTGGAAGCAATTTTCTATTGACAAACTGTGTATGACTGTGTATAGTGTGTATATACAGTTAACTGCGAGGTATACCTATGGATATTATAATTCACAACAGCAGTGAGGTCCCGATCTATGAACAGATCACCTCACAGATCAAACATCTCATTCTGGCCGGGGAGCTTGAGAGCGGGGAAGCGCTGCCTTCTCTCAGGCTTTTGGCCAAGAATCTGCGGATCAGTGTTATTACTACGAAAAGGGCTTACGAAGAGCTGGAACGGGAAGGCTATGTGATGAGCGTTCCTGGCAAGGGGTGTTTTGTGGCAGGTAAGAGCCGGCAGCTTTTGCAGGAGGAGAAGCTTCGGCTGGTGGAGGAGAAGCTCGCCCAGGCGGTAGAGGTGGCGAAGAAGACGGAGATTACGCTGAATGAGATGACAGAGCTTCTGAAAACATTATATGAAGAGGATTAGCAGATGGAAAATCAGAATATTTTGGAAGTGCATGGCCTGTGTAAGAAGTATAAAAAGTTTGCTCTTGAACAGGTTGACCTGGTGCTGCCCAAGGGATGTATTATGGGTTTTGTGGGAGAAAACGGAGCCGGTAAGACTACGACGCTGAAATGTATACTGGATATTGCCCACAGAGACAGCGGGTCCGTGGATATCTTTGGGCAGGACAGCCGGAAGGCGGACATGGAAGACATCGGCGTTGTGTTTGTCGAGATGAATTATCAGCAGGATATTACGGGGAACAATATCAATACCATGTACAGGAACATATACCGGAATTGGCAGGAGGATACATTTTTTGGATATCTGGACCGGTTTGGCATTGACCGGAAGAAAGCTTATAAGACTGCCTCCCGCGGGATGCAGCTGAAGCTGCAGCTGGCGGTGGCGCTGTCCCACAGAGCCCGGCTGCTGCTGCTGGATGAGCCTACAAGCGGGCTGGACCCTGTAGTGCGTGATGAAATGCTGGAGATATTTCAGGATTTTATTATGGATGAAGAGCACAGCATACTGTTTTCTACGCATATCACCAGTGATCTGGAGAAGATTGCGGACTATGTAGTGATGATTCACGAGGGAAGAGTGATATTCAGTGAGCAAAAGGATACGCTCCTGTACCAGTATGGGATCTGGAAGGGAAATGACAGCAGCCTTGCGAAGCTTCCGAAGAATGCGGTGCTGGCGGTCAGCCGTTCCGGATTCGGGGTGTCGGCTCTGGTGAACAGGGAAAAACTGGGACGGAATTTTGAGGCAGAACGGCCGTCGATTGACGAAATCATGCTGCATTTGATTAAGGGGGAACAGATATGGGCGGAATGATTTTAAAGGATTTTATTTTCATGAAAAAACAGATAAAGTTTTATCTGCTGGTGATCGGAATTTACTGTGTCCTCTGCTTTTACTGGGATCAGCCTTCGTTGGTGGTCACGATGGCCTGCGTGCTCAGTATCATGTTCCCGGTCCAGATTTTCGGATGGGATGAATCCTGTAATTGGCAGATGATGGAGAGGATTCTGCCTGTTTCCAGCGGCAAGGTCGTCCTGGCGAGATATCTGTCTGCTTTTTTGATGAGCCTGGCCTCCATGGGGAGTGCGGTGCTGATTATGAATGTGGTTTATATGGTGAAAGGGCAGCCGCCTGCCGGGGATACCATGCTGTTTCATCTGATGGTCTGCGCGGCGGTGGTTTTAGTGGAGACAGTGATGATTCCGGTAATTTACAGGTTCGGAAGTGCCAACAGCCGGCTGATGCTGGTGCTCATTATAGGCGCGGTAGCGGCAATCGTATACCTGTGCGGGAAGGTGACGGGGCCGTTGCCGGTGGGAGAACTGGCAGGCAGGCTTCCGTATCTGATTATAGGGGCGGCTGTGATCTGTCTGGCGCCTTCTTATCTGATATCAATTGCAGTCTACAGGAAAAAAGAGTATTAAATCATTCAGGCCAGCAGCATTTTTTCCAGCTCGCGGGCGGCGATATTAAGAGAGTGATCGGAGTGCTTCACGAGACAGATGAAGCGCTCCGGTATTTTTTCTTCCAGCTGTAATTGAATAATCTCTTCTTTTTGCAGAGCTTCTTCTGCAAAGGTTTCAGGCAGAAAACCGATGCCGAGATCATTTTTTACCATCGGAAGGATCTGATCTGCGGTTGCTGCCTCCATGTCCGGGGACAGTGTCAGACCGTGTTCCAGAAACAGGCGGTTGTAAAACTCATAGGTTTTTGTATCTTTTCCCAGGCATATCAGTGGGAACTGAATCAGGTCGCGGAGATGAAGCGGTTTGTCCTTCAGATGGATGAATGAAGGACCGCAGACCGGAATTTCCCGGAAGGGTTTCAGTTGTATTTCCTGGAAAGGGCGTTTGACGCCCGTGGGCCCGGTGACGACTGCCAGGTCAACGGAGCCGTTTTTCAGAGCGGAGATCGCCTGAGGGGTAGAGTAGTTGGAGATTCGCAGCCGGATGCCCGGATGCGCCCGGTGAAACCGGTTCAAAACCCTGAATAACAGGCCGTGAAGGGCCGTTTCACTGGTGCCGATGGAGACAATACCCCGCTGGAGACTCCGGTCCATCGAGAGCTCCTCTTCCCCGGCTTTAATCTGTTCAAAAGCCACCGATATGTGAGCGTACAGCTTTTCGCCTTCCGGAGTGAGGCTTACGCCCCTGTTGGTTCGTATGAACAGTGTACAGCCCAGGGCGGCTTCCAGGTTCTTGATGGAGCGCGTGATGTTGGGCTGGTTGTTCAGGAGAATGTTGGCAGCCTGTGTAAAGTTTTTGTATTTTGCAACGTAATAAAAGATTCGGTAATAATCGTAGCTGATGATCATAGTGTCTCTTTCTATATAAATTTTATATAGTAATAATATCAATCATATATTATACATATTTCTGTTCCTGTATTATAATCTATTTGGTTAAATGAAGCAACAATAATTTCGGGAGAGGGAAGATACATGAATAAGGATTTGACGGTCGGTAAGCCGGGGACAGTTCTCTGGAGGTTCTGTCTTCCACTGTTTGGAAGCATAATTTTTCAACAGCTGTATAACATAGCAGACAGCCTTGTGGCGGGTAAGTTTGTCGGAGAAAACGCACTGGCCGCTGTGGGAAACAGCTATGAAATCACTCTGATTTTTATTGCTTTTGCATTCGGATGTAATATCGGCTGCTCCGTGATAGTGTCACAGCTTTTCGGCGCGAAGAAATTCCGGGATATGAAGACAGCGGTCTATACGACCATCATCGCCAGCGGTGTTCTGTGCGCTGTGCTGATGGCAGGAGGCTGGCTTTTGGGAAGCACGCTCCTGCGCTTGATTAATACCCCGCTGAATGTCATGGCTGATTCAAAGCTGTATCTGGATATCTATATCCTGGGGCTTCCTTTCATGTTCTATTACAATGTGGCGACCGGGATTTTTTCAGCGCTGGGTGATTCTAAGACGCCCTTTATTTTTCTGGCCTGTTCATCGAGCGTCAACATAGGCATGGATATCCTGTTTGTCACCGCTTTCCGGATGGGGGTTGCAGGCGTGGCATGGGCGACCTTCCTCTGTCAGGGCATCAGCTGTGTGCTGGCTGTCGCTTTCGTTCTCCGGCGCCTGGCAAAGATAGAGACAGAGGAGAAAGCGAAGGCATTTTCCTGGCAGCTGTTCGGCAAGATTACTGCGATCGCTGTTCCCAGCATCCTGCAGCAGAGCTTTATCTCAGTGGGAAATATTATTATACAAGGCGTAATCAACACGTTTGGCTCCAGCGTCATGGCTGGATATTCCGCAGCGGTTAAGCTGAATAACCTGGTGGTGACATCATTCACAACCCTGGGCAACGGTATCTCTAATTATACAGCACAGAATATCGGAGCCAATAAGCTGCCGCGGGTGAAAGAGGGGTTCCGGGCGGGGCTGAAGCTGGTATGGATGCTGAGTATCCCGCTGGTGGCGGCCTATCTGATTGCGGGGCGTTATCTGATCTATCTGTTCCTGGAACATCCCACCGGTATTGCCATGGATACGGCGCTTCTGTTCCTGCGGATCGTTGCCCCCTTCTATTTTGTAGTCTCTGCGAAGCTGGTATCCGATGGAATATTGCGCGGGGCCGGTATGATGAAGCAGTTTATGGCTGCTACATTTACAGATCTTGTGCTGCGGGTAGTTTTAGCGGTCACTCTGTCAAAAATTTTTGAAACACTGGGAATCTGGCTCGCATGGCCGATCGGCTGGTCTGTGGCTACCGCCCTGTCGGTCCTGTTTTACCGGAAAGGCCCCTGGAACAGCCGGGATTATCTGCGTTGAGGCCATGCGCGGTTTCTTCAGACAGATGCAAAAAATACATTGGCGCCAGCTTGTGCTGGGCGCAGAAATAATCCTGCTCTTCGGAGTAGGATTTTTGCCGCAGTTTTTAAATATAACGGCCAATGTGACCGTATCGTTTGTATGTGCGCTGCAGGTTCAGGCGTTCCGAAAAATAAAAGGAAGTATTTACGCGAGTATCATGTGCATCGGTGATATACGGAGCGGAGCCGAGGCATTCTGCAGATGCTGTGTCACGAGAAACAAAAATGATCTGAGAAAATTTTTCTCATACCTTGGCATCGTCCTCCTGTTCGGCGCGGGGGCCTGTGCGGAGAAAAGGCTATCTGGTTCTCTTGCGTGATGCTGGGGGGGGGGAAGTTTCTGCATGATGTTTCTGAAAGAGCAGTGAGGATTGTGGGGTTGCATTTATGGTATAAGTATGTTAAAATTTTCTTGAAGTTAGGTTGAGCTAACAAGAAACGAGGAAGATACATATGCAGCTGAACGCAGGAGAAACCGGCAAGAGGTATAAAGTACAGGACATGAGTCTTGCACTGGAGATTGAGCGAAGGATGGAAGCGCTGGGAATGACATGCGGGACGGTAGTCACGGTCATGAATAAGAAACGCCGCGGAGCGGTGATTATCAAAGTCCGGGGCACCAGATTCGCCATCGGGAGAAATATCGCGGAAAATATTCAGGTGAAGGAGGAACCGGATCATGAATAATAAGCAGGTACAGGTTGGATTCATGGGCAATCCCAACTGCGGAAAGACCACTTTATTTAATGCCTATACGGGGGCCAATCTGAAAGTGGCCAACTGGCCGGGCGTCACGGTTGAAAAGGTGGAAGGATCTTTCAAATACAAGGACTATAATATGAAGCTGGTTGATCTCCCCGGCACCTACAGCCTGACCTCCTATACGATGGAGGAGCAGGTGTCCAGGGAATATGTCATGAGCGGCGGGGTAGATGTGATTATTGACGTGGCTGACGCTTCGGCTCTGGAACGGAACCTCTATCTGACCCTGCAGCTGATCGAGCTGGGCCGGCCGGTGGTCCTCGCCCTGAATATGATGGACATTGTGGAAAAACGAGGCATGGAAATCGATCTCCACAGGCTTCCTGAAATGCTGGGGATTCCTGTTATTCCGGTCAGCGCCCGCAAAAAGAAAGGGCTGGATATCCTGATGCACGCGGTGGTCCACCACAAGGACCGTGAAGAAATCACGCCTGTGATCCATCATCATGTAGAAAGAGAACTGGAAAGCCGCCATGCCCATGACCATCACAAAGAGTTTGCCATGGTGTACAGCGATGAGATTGAAGATAAAATAGATATTATCAAAGAAAAGCTAAAGGTGAAGTATCCTGAAATGTACAATCACCGCTGGCATGCCATTAAGATTCTGGAAGGTGACAGGGCGGTGACAGACCAGTATCCGGTTGAGCTTCCGGAGGATTTTAAATGTGATTATGAAAAAGAAATCATCAATGAGAAATATAATTTTATTGACGAAATCATATCTGAGGTACTTGTAAATAAGGATAAAAAGGAAGCCTCCACGGACAGAGTGGACCGGATTCTCACCAACCGGTGGCTGGGCTTCCCGGTTTTCCTGGGAATTATGGCGCTGGTGTTTCTGCTGACCTTTACTCTTGGAGACTGGCTGAAGGATTACATGTCGCTGTTTATCTCCTGGGTATCTGAATCCGTGCAGGCGGGAATGACAGGCGCGGGGGTGAATGCGGCTGTGGTCTCGCTGGTGGTGGATGGAATCATATCCGGCGTGGGAGGTATTCTGACTTTCCTGCCTAATATCTTTATACTGTTTCTGGCGCTGGCCTTTCTGGAGGACAGCGGGTATATGTCCAGAGCCGCATATGTCATGGATGGGATTATGGGGAAAGTGGGGCTTTCGGGTCGTGCATTTATCCCGATGATCCTTGGATTCGGCTGCAGCGTGCCCGCAATCATGGCCTCACGGGCGCTGGAGAACAGAAGGGACCGGTTGAAAACCATGCTGGTGACGCCATTAATGTCCTGTTCCGCAAGGCTCCCCATCTATGTACTGTTTTCACAGATGTTTTTCGGGGAGCACGCGATGATAGCCGCTTATTCTATGTATGTGATCGGTCTTCTCATGGCGATCCTGGTCGCTTTTATCATCCATCTTTTTGACAAAAGGAAGGCAGAATTTAACCTTTTGATTGAGCTGCCGGAGTATAAGGCGCCCAGCGCCAGGACAATCGCCATCTATGTGTGGGAGAAGGTGAAGGATTACTTGACAAAGGCGGGCACAACGATATTCATCGCCTCAATTGTTATGTGGTTCCTTCTGAACTTTGGGGCCGGAGGATATACATCCGACATCACTCAGAGTTTCGGATCGGCCGTGGGGAGGGTGATCGTCCCGCTGTTCCAGCCGCTGGGGCTGGGATACTGGCAGATTGTCGTTGCGCTGATCGCCGGGGTATCCGCGAAAGAGGTGGTGGTTTCCAGCTGTTCTGTTCTCTTTGGAATCGGAAATGTGACCTCGCAGGCGGGGATGATGAATCTTTCAACCGCTCTGGGGGGCATGGGATTCGGAACTCTGAACGCTTATTGTATGATGATTTTCTGCCTGCTCTATATCCCCTGTATCGCCACGCTGGCTACGATTAAGAGGGAGTCTGGAAGCTGGAAGTTTACAGGGGTCTGCGTGGCGTTCCAGCTGCTGCTGGCCTGGTTTGTCACGTTCCTGGTCTATCAGATAGGAGGTGTGTTCCTGTGAATGCGGAAACATTTTTAATACTGGTTGCGATCGGAGGCTGCGCGGCCCTGGTCATCATCCGGAAAATCAGGAGAATCCGGAAGGGGCAATATTGTGACTGCGGCTGCGGGAGCTGCAAAAAATGTAAAAAGTAATCGGAAGTCTTTTCCTTGTCAATTCCGCTTCGGTGCGGTACAATAAATGAGAAAGATAACCGAAGCGGGGGGTTGCGCCATGAGAGAATTTTTGTTGAATTCGGAAAGACTGCTTGACAAAGATGCGTTTCATTTTTTGGAAAACGGAGAAGAGAAAGGCTTGATTCCCTGTGACTGGATTCGGTTTAATGACAGGATTAAGCTGGTATATTTCACGGATTCCTATGAGAACCTGGGGGAACGGTTGCCGCAGATGTCTCTGGATGAGATCTGCGGAGTCGGTAAAGCACTCCTGGACAGGATTAAGGGCCTGGAAGGGAACCATTCGATCTCTCTGGAGAACCTGGTGTGGGATGTGGACAGCATATACCTGGATGGGAAGGGACGGGTGTATGGGCTGTGCCTTCCGGCAGTGCTCCCGGAGGAATCCCTGAACAGCCAGATCTATATGAAGAGAGTGTATGCGATTTTGGAAGAGATGCTGGAACATACGGAGGGCGGCAGGGAGGTGTGCCGTCAGATAGAGTTCCAGAAGGAGAGAGAGTTCGGAGACTGGGACAGCCTTCAGGGCGCGCTGGAGAAGCGGATGCCTGAGGAAGATGAGATGATCCTCCTGAAGGGGGTCAATACGCCCGAGCCTCAGAGCTTTCGGATCGGCCATGAGAAATACCGGATCGGGACGGACGGCGAACAGGCTGACGGAGTGATTTCCGGGGTTAATACGGTCAGCCCGGTGCACGCTGTCGTGGGCTGGAATGATATTAGTTTCTATGTGATGGATCTGGACAGCGCCAACGGCACCTTTGTCAACGATCAGAAGATAGCTCCCATGTCACAGGTTCCCATCGGGAAGGGAAGTGTGCTGCGGTTTGCGGATTGTACATTTAACGTGGAATAGGGAGGGTCAGTATGGAGCGAGAGCTGAGGCTTGTAATTATTGACAGCGACTACGGATATATCAAGCAGATGGAAGAAGCACTGATCCGCCGGTTCAGGTCCAGGGCGCAGATTCAGATTATTACAGATCCGGCATATCTGGATGTTTATTTTCGCACGCCGCGGACGATTGATATTCTGGTGGCGGACCAGAGCTTTTACGCGGAGCACCTGGAAGAACACACAATCCATCATATTTTGCTGCTGGTTCCGGAGGTGGACATCGAGAAGACATTTCCGGACAAAGTAAAGGCCATGATGAAGTATTTACCTTATGAAGAGATACTTCAGGCGATCGATGATTTCATGACGCCGGAGGAGGAAGAGGAAAAAGAAGAGACGGCTTCCGTGGAGAAGCCGGAGACGAAGGTAGTTGCCGTCTATTCTCCGATCGGAGGCTGCGGGAAGAGCCTGACAGCGATGGCTCTCGGGAAAAAGCTGAAGAAGCTGGATCAGACGGTCCTGCTGGTCGGCTGTGACAGCCTGCAGAGTTATTCGGCTTATCTTCGCACCGAGCAGTGTGCCGATGAGAAGCTGGCGGAGAAGCTGAAGAATCCGGGTGAAGATACGTACTGGACGATTCTTCAGAATATCGGACAGGAAGAGATTTCCTGCCTCCTTCCTTTTGAGAAAACCATGCCCGCCCTTGGGATCGGAACGGAGGAGATGAAGACACTCATAGCCATGCTGAGGGAGAAGAGAGATTTCGCCTATGTGATTCTGGATCTGGGCAGTGAATTGAACGGGCAGACGCTGGCGCTGATGGAAGAATCAGATGCCTATGTGCTGATCATGGAGGCCAACAGGGTTTCTAACAGGAAAATGTGGCGCCTGCAGAAAAATATTGAGCTTCTTCCCAAGAAGGAGTGCTTCATGATCTCTAACCAGTACCATATGGACGGACTTCGGGTGCCGAGACAGAATCTGTTCGGCGTGATCGCCAGGTACGAGGATGGGGAGAAGGCCATGGAGGACCCGGTATTTTACCGGATGGCGCTGGAACTTTGCAAGGAAATATAATCAGAAGAGCTTTCTGGACTTGACAATTCAGAGAGCTTTTTTTAAAGTTTTTGGGAGGTGCAATATGATACACGAAATTCATGAGATTTCCTTCAGGGGGCATGTGGCCAGGCTTGCCACCTACTTTCTGGACAATTCGCCGGAGATAGACAGCGGCCGGATACGGCCGGTGGTGGTGGTCTGTCCCGGCGGCGGTTATGAGATGACTTCCGACCGGGAAGCAGAAGCCGTCGCCGTACAATTCTGCGCCAGAGGATACCACGCCGCCGTGCTCCGATACAGCTGCAGCCCGGAGGGGGCGCGCTATCCGGTGGCGTTGTGCCAGTTGTCGCTGGCGGTGGCCTGGCTGCGGGAGAATTGTAAGCTGTATCATTTGGATCCTGACCGGATTGTGACGGCGGGATTTTCGGCAGGCGGACATCTGGCGGCCAACCTGGGCGTGGCCTGGCAGGAAAGCTTTCTGGACGGGCTGACGGACACCGTCCGGGAGCAGAGAAAACCCAACGGCCAGATACTGGGCTATCCTGTTATTTCCAGTGAACCCTGGGCGAATCAGGAGACGACCGATCATCTGCTGGGCCCCTGTCCGGCATCGGAGCTACTGGAGGCTGTCAGCCTGGAACGCCATGTGACAGGGCAGACGCCTCCCACCTTCCTGTGGCATACGTATACGGACGACACGGTTCCGGTGGAGAATTCCTTCCTGTTTGCTTCCGCTTTGCGAAAAGCGGGAGTATCCCTGGAGCTGCACATTTATCCAAGAGGCATTCATGGGCTGGGGCTGGCCAATGAGGAGACAAAGAACCGGCTGGGACTGGGAGTACAGCGTGAATGCCAGAATTGGATTGACATGGCGGGCGGATGGATTTCCCGTGAGGTAGCTCCTCTGGCCGGGAAGCAGGAGCAGCTGCAGGAGCTTTTGACCGGACGAAGGACTTACAGACGTTTTGACCAGTCGAAGCCCGTGCCGGACCAGGTGGTCCGGGAGATACTGAGAGCCCAGCAGGTGGCGTCCAGCGGCAATAACCGCCAGCGGCTCAGATATCTTGTGATCCGGACGCCGGAGCTGGTGGAGCAGGTATTTCCGCTGACACGGTGGGCGGCGTCCCTGCCAGAGGGGGAAGGCACGCCCCGGCCGGGTGAGCATCCGGTGATGTTCATCGCGGTATTGGAGGAAAAGGCGGCGGAAAGCCGTACAACGGCTACAGACGCAGGTCTGGCGCTGTCTAATATGACGCTTGCCGCCTGGAATTACGGCGTGGGCAGCTGTATCATGGGGAACATTCAGAGAAAGCCTCTGAAGGAGCTGCTGGGCGTGCCGGATCACATGGAGATTTATCTGATGGCCGCATTTGGATATCCGGCCTGCGCCAGCAGGATCAGGGAAGTAAGCCAGGGGGAGGATCTGGCTTATTATCTCGATCGGGACAGGGATTATGTGGTCCCGAAGCTGAGAATTGAAGAGGTCACTGAATACCGATAGATAGATGGGGGAGGGGCATATGGCGAAATACGAACGAATCGTACAGGGAGATTTCGATGAGATTCTGAACCGGCTGGACAGCGCTGTCCTGGGAGGGAGTATTTCAGCTTCCTTTGAGGACGGGAGCGATTATGCCCAGGGGGATTTCCGCTGTGCGGTCAGAGTCTATGAGCGCTATAGCTATACAGGAAATAACCGTGTCAGCATGTCACTGACGCTGGTGGGAGGGAATGGTAGATATTATCTGTCAGTCATCACGTCCGGAGGGAGCCAGGGACTGTTTTTCAAGATAAACACCTGGGGGGAGGAAGCGTTTCTGGAGACAATTGAAGAAGTGTTGGAGGACTTCTGAGATACAGGGCGGAGAAATCATAAAACAGGGCATAGCATATAAAGTCAGGCAAATAAAAAAGGTATCTGCTATCATACAGATACCTTTAAAAAAAGTGTTTCGTCCGTGCGTTAGAGGATTCGAACCCCCGGCCTTTTGGTCCGTAGCCAAACGCTCTATCCAGCTGAGCTAAACGCACACGTTCAAACTGATTTTGTCAGCAACATATATATTATCTTATTTTGCAATATTTGTCAAGCCTTTATGATCAAAAATATTGTCCCTTTCTTCTTGATTTTTTCTATGTTATACTGGGGGCAAAGTTCGTTTAGATAAGAGGTAGGAAATGAGACCAGAATTACAGTTTTTGAGAGACCAGCAGGTGAATGAACACCTGATTCAGGAAGTGGAGCGTTATTCGGAGTCCTATCCGGTGGCGGAAGAGGTTTGGGGCAGGGTGGTTAAGCCGTCCATCCCGTTTTATGGAAGAGAGGTGCTGGAGATGGCCGTCTCAGGCCTGCTGCAGGGGGAGAATCTTTTGCTGACAGGCGCCAAGGCGACAGGCAAGAATGTTTTGGCGGAGAATCTGGCGTATATATTCGGAAGGCCCACATATAATGTATCTTTTCATGTGAACACCAGCAGCGCGGAGCTGATCGGGACGGACACTTTCCGGAATAACGAGGTAGAGCTGCGCAAGGGAAGCATTTACCAGTGCGCCCAGTACGGCGGCTTCGGGATACTGGATGAGATCAACATGGCAAAAAACGACGCGGTTTCCGTTCTCCATGCGACTCTGGACTACAGGAGAAGCATCGACGTGCCTGGGTATGATAAAATCGACCTTCATCCGGCGGCGCGCTTTATCGGGACCATGAATTATGGATATGCGGGCACCAAGGAGCTGAATGAAGCGCTTGTTTCCCGATTCCTGGTCATCGACATGCCTGCCCAGTCAGAGGAAACTCTGACTTATATCATGGGCGAGATGTTTCCGGATATGAAGGAAAAGGCGAAGGAACAGTGGATCGGGCTGTTTCTGGACCTGCAGCTGAAGGCTGAAAATGCGGAGATTTCCACGAAGTCTCTGGATCTGCGGGGGCTGATCGCGGCGGCCCGCACGGTCCGCCAGGGCTTAAAGCCGGCCCTGGCCGTGCAGATGGGTATTATAAATAAATGTTTTGATATCTTTGAAAAAGAAATCGTCCGGGATGTGGTGATGACCCGGATTCCTGAGGAGTGGACAAAGGGTGACGTTTTCACGGAATAGGGCGGCGTATCTCTTCCAGCGGCCGGACCCTTTTCCGGTAGATCACTTTCAGCATCACAAGGGCCGCCAGGAACGCGGCGAGTTCTGCTATGGGAAAGGCGATCCATACCAGATCCGGCAAATGCAGGACGGCTGCCAGAATCCATGCGAGGGGCATGAGCACCACCGTCATGCGGAGCAGGGACACGATGAGTGAATAGATCCCATTGCCTAGGGCCTGGTAAAATCCCTGAAGGACGATGTTGGCTCCGGAGAACAGGTAACCCAGGCAGATGATGCGCAGGGCATAGACACAGATGTCCTGAATTTCCGGCGATACGGCAAATATGGACACGATGGCTGGGGCGAAGAGCAGGATGGCCAGTATGCCGGCCGCCATGATAACCGAAACGTCCAGCAGGCCGAAGCGGAGGGATTGGGCGATGCGGTCTTTCCGCCGCGCGCCGTAGCTGAACCCGGTGATGGGCACCAGGGCGTTGTTCAGCCCGTAGGCGGGCATGAATATGAAATTCTGTAGTTTGTAATAAATGCCGAAGGCGGTCACGTAGATTTCTGAGACAGAACCCAGAATCAGGTTCATGCCATAGGCCATGACGGAAGTCAGCGACTGCATGGCGATGGCCGGGACGCCTACTTTATAGATCTCACCGATGATTTTCCGGTTGGGCCTGACGTAACGCAGCCCGTTGTCTACCTCGTGATTCAGGCGGTAATGGACGATGCATCCCACCGTCATAGACACGCACTGCCCGATGACTGTGGCGACTGCCGCGCCGGCTACGCCCATGGCCGGGAGGCCGAAATAACCGAAGATAAAGACCGG
Organism: Wansuia hejianensis; assembly: GCF_014337215.1. NCBI lineage: Bacteria > Bacillati > Bacillota > Clostridia > Lachnospirales > Lachnospiraceae > Wansuia > Wansuia hejianensis. The sequence goes on from NZ_CP060635.1 coordinate 3,764,676, forward strand.
GTCCAGGAGGATGTTCGTAACCGCCCCTGAGAGCTGGGCTGCCATCGAGAGAGTGGTATTCCCTGTGGCCTGCAGGATTTTTTCAAAAGCGAAAAAGCCCATATTCCCGAAGGCACAGGTGGTGCAGATCCGAAGATAAGAGATCCCGTAATCCAGGGTCACCGGGTCGGAGGTCTGGGTGAGAAAGAATGCTTTCGTGCCGAAAAGCCCGAAGAGCATGAAAATCAGATAAATGCAGGCAGCCAAAAACAGCGCGTTTCCGGCCACGAAGCTGGCTTTTTCCCGGTCGCGCCTGCCCAGATAGCGGGATAATACGGCATTGATGCCGACGCCGGTGCCAGTATTACAGGCGATCATCAGCATCTGGATCGGGAAGGCCAGAGTCAGGGCCTGGACGGCTTTGTCGCCGGCATTCTGAATCAGGACCGTGCTGGGGATATGGGATACGAACAGGCTGTCTACCACGTTATAAAATGCCTGTACGAGCATGGAAATCATCAGCGGAAGCGACATGGTGAGAACCAGTTTCCCCATGGGCGTTTCTGCCATTTTGTTTTCTTTGGAGGGTGCCATAATTTTACCTGTCTTTCAGTTATAATCAGTTTCGTATTCTATCAGTTTAAAGAAGTTGCAAATTTTTGTCAAACGTTTTTATTGAGCCGGAGAGACACAGCCGGTGAGGAGGCGGTAATGAGCACGAATTTTCTGCCGGAAGAACACCAGATGGAACTGGAAAACCGGATCAAGAACTTAATGTGGACAGTCAGCGGCGATTATACCCTGGAGATGAAGCCGGATGTGGAGGCTTTTCTCAGATCCAGGAATACCGCGCTGTACGACGGGATTAAGCAGGGAGGGCTTGCGCGCTTTTACGACCGGGATGCCCTGGGCCTGTATCTGGTGAAAAAGATCTACTGCAAGGCCATGGAAGGCCCGCTCATGCGGGTAGCGTCTCTCTGTATGGAGGAGGCGGTGGGAACAAAGCTGGACCAGGAACGGGAAGGGATTCATTCTCTCCGGAGAAAGGCCTATGAGGAGATTCTTGAGCAGGATTTCAGGGAGCTGTCCGCCACTCCCCTGGGGCATCTGGAGGCGGCTCTTCTGCGGGAGGAGCTGGACGGAAGCTACCGGGGAACGAAGCAGATCGGGGACTGGATGGAGGAGATCCACAGGCTCCGTTCTGCATCGGATACCATGGAAGTGATCAAGACCATAGACAGCCTCTATAATCAGATTGTCGAGCCTGATTTTGAACGGAAAAAGAAGACGCTGAAGGAGGTGCTGGCGGTAACCCTGGAAGAGCTGACCGAATATTCCTGGAAGGACTTTCTCTCAGAAGATTTGTATGAGGAGACCTTGGAAACGTATCTGGAAAAGGTGACGGAATCCATGACCAGCCTGGATATGAACGACCCGGTCTGCAAGGAGGAGGAGAAAGAGCCGGAGGACGGCCGGACAGCCAAAAAAATTATAGTGGTGGACGAGGCGGCCCTTGAGAAAATGTATTCCTATGTGGAGAGGAATTATGGAAAAACTTATCTGACTCCCGCTGAGGAAAAAAGCAGAAACTATCAGATGTGCAGGGGGCTTCACGGAGACTGCAGCCTGTATTATACGGAAGGCATTCTGAAGAATCCTGTGCTGCGGAATTATCAGTATGAATATGCCAGGAAGCAGAAGGACAAAAATATCATGGCCTACTATGACCAGCACCGGGTGGTGAAGAGGAGCATACAGGTGTTGACAGGGATGCTGAAAAAAGCCTTTGTCCTGAGGGATGAAGAGCAGGAGATAAGAGCCGACCATGGTACGGTCATCCCTGCGGAGCTGTGGAAGGTGGGAAGGTCGGACGACGCGCGGCTGTTCCGCAAGAGGATCAGGAATGACGCCATGGATTTTGTCGTGGATGTTCTGATAGATGCCAGCGGTTCTCAGAGGAGCCGTCAATCCCAGGTAGCTCTGCAGGCTTATATCATCAGCGAAGCCCTGAGCAATCTGGAGATCCCCTTCCGCGTCATGAGCTTCTGTACCTTCTGGGACTATACGATCCTGCACCGTTTCCGGAAATATGAGGATGTCCGGAGCGCCAACGGCAATATTTTTGAATACATCACCTCCTCTAATAACCGGGACGGCCTGGCAGTCAAGGCTGTTGGGTTCGATCTGCTCCAGAGAGACGAGGCCAATAAGGTCCTGATAGTCCTGAGCGACGGAAAACCCTATGACGTGCTGGTCAACAGGCCGGGGGCCAGGAATCCGGAACCTTACAGAGGCCGTCCGGCCATCCTGGACACGGGCATGGAGGTGAGAAGGCTCCGCCAGAACGGGGTGGCTGTCCTGGGCGTGTTTGTGGGCGAGGAATCTGAACTGGATGCTGAGAGGCGGATATTCGGCAAGGATTTTGCCTATATCCGGTCCATCGGCAGTTTTTCCAATATGGTAGGGAGATATCTCTTGAAACAGATCGAAGAATAAACTATACTGAAGATAGAAAACTGTAACAGGAAACGATAACCATCATTGAACGAGCGACAGGAGGAATGCCAAATGGGTAAAAAAATAAAAAAACTGCTTGCCGTTGCGGCAGGCACCACGGCCGCCTGGGCACTGGCGATCAAGCCCAGGACCAGCAGCAAGCCGGATATGAGCGAGATCAAACGATATGACTTTGCCAGCCGCGGTTATTACAATATCAGGAAGAAGATTCCGGAGAACTCCCTGACGGCGTTTACCGCGGCGGTTGAGCACGGATACGGGATTGTCATGGATGTCCGGCTGAGCCGCGACGGCGTGCCGGTGATCTTCCGGGATCACAAGCTGTGGAGGGTGTGCGGAGCGGACGGCACCGTGGAAGAGAGCACCTGGGAGAAGCTGAAGGAATGCCGCCTGTCCAGGACCCAGGAGACCATCCCCTGCCTGGCCGCCGGCCTGGAGCTGGTAGACGGTCAGGTGCCGGTGATCCTGAACCTGAACGTGGATCTGGACAATTACGGGGTGCTCTGTGCAAGAGTCTGCGAGGTGCTGGATGCGTATGAGGGCGTTTTCGCCATAGAATCCTTTGATTACCGGGTGGTGAAATGGCTGAAGGACAACCGGCCGGAGATCATACGCGGCCAGATGATGGAACGCCATATCAAGCACGGCGGTACTGATATGAACCCGGTGCAGGATTTTGTACGCTACAACCTGCTGACCAACTTCCTGACGTCCCCGGATTTCATCTCCTGCAATATCGCAGACCGGAGAACGGTCAGCCTTCTGTTCTGCCGCCTGCTGTACAGAGTGCAGATGATGGACTGGACCGTGGACAGCATGGATGATTATGAGCTGGTGAAGACGGACGAATCCATAGTGATCTTTGAAGATATAGAACCTTAACCGCAGCCTGGTGTACCTGTGTATACTCAGAAGCAGATCATTCAGCGGTGAACAAAATGCCCGGAAGGGCGGATAAGACGTATGGCCTGCAGGGACATCTGCGGCCGTGGGCCTTACCCGCCCTTCCGGGCATTTGTCTGTTTCATCACAAGGATATGATTAACTTTTGGTAGACAGAGGTGTTATAATGGTATAAGATAATTAACAAATTCTGGATCAAGGGGGATTTTATGTCGGAGAAAAAACGAAGTGTTCTGATTGTTGACGATGAATTCCGCATCGGTATTCTGATAAAAAAACTGATTCGCTGGTCAGAATTGGATATGGAATGCCAGGATGTCCTTGATAACGGCGAGTCCGCCCTCCGGGTAATGAAAGACAGCCGTCCGGATATAGTGATCACAGATGTCCGCATGCCGAAAATTAACGGGCTGGATCTGATTAAGATGGCGAGGGACAGTAAGATTCAGACACATTTTATCGTGGTCAGCGGATATAAGGAATTTGAATACGCGCACCGGGCGCTGGCTTATGGCGTGGAGGATTATATCCTGAAGCCTGTGAACGAGAAGGAGCTGAATGACGCCCTGCAGAAGATCAGGCGGAAGCTGGATGACAAAGAAAAGCAGGATACCATGCAGGAGGAGCTGCAGAAGACGGTTGTTGAGAGCAGCAAAATCATTAAAAGGGATTTTTTGAAAAACATCATCGATCAGGGAGACGAGGCTCCGGTGAATGATGTGCCGATCAGTATGGAAGGCGAGGTATACAGAGGGATTGATATTAAGCTGGACTATGTGGATTTTAACCGGATAGACCACAAGCAGGATAAGCTGACTGTGGACAGGGTGCGTTCCATTGTGGAGTCGGTTCTCAAAGCGGAGCTGGAAGAGATTCTGATCTGTGAAAAGGATTACCTGCACATTTACTGTCTGTTTAACTACGATTTTGTCAGATCCAGGATGGTCCGGGAGCTGATCAGCGATATCCTGCTGCGGATCAAGGAATATCTGATGGGATTTGACCAGTATGAAGTAACGATCGGTATTGGGAGTGAGAGGACAGAGTTTGGCGAGATCCGGTTCTCCATACTGGAGGCATACCGGGCGGTGTGTAACAGGATGAGATTGGGAACGGGCCGCCTGATCTATTTTGATACAATTCCGGGCGCGGGTGAGGCTGAGATCCGGGAGCGGTTTGAAGAATGCCGGGACAGCCTTCATGCCAGCATTGACAGCTGTTCCAGAGAGAATCTGTCGGCCTGTATCTCTGAGATATTTGCTGAGGTTCCCGCGGGAGAGGGCATTGATATGACGGTTTACTATATGGCGGCTGAGAAGCTGATTGATCTGTTTTTCAGCGCTCTTAATCAGGAGGAGCTGTCGAATCAGAAGAAGGATCTGCAGAGCAAGTGCCAGCACTGCTGCAAGCTGGCCCGGCTGGCAAAGCTGCTGAAGCAGAGCCTGGGAGACTGTGTGGAGATGATCCGGATGACCGCGGAGACTAAGTCCACTAAGCCGATCCGGCAGGCGAAGCAATATGTGGAGGAGCACTACCGGGAGAAGATACTGCTAGAGGATATAGCGGCTGTTGTGGATCTGAATCCTGTATATTTCAGCGCGCTGTTTAAGAAAGAAACGGACATGAATTTCAGCACCTATCTGATCAATGTCCGCATGGAAAGGGCCAAGAAGATGCTCACCTCGACGAATGAGACGATAGCGGCAGTAGGGGACGCCGTCGGATACAGCGATCAGAAATATTTCAGCCAGCTGTTTAAAAAAGTGGTCGGCGTGAAGCCGGCGATCTACAGAAGGCTGCATTCCTGAGTAAACGGGCGGAAGAGCCGGAGCCAGAGGGATATCAATTATGAAGTGGATCAGAATCTTTGGATATATGTTGTGGTTGGTAACGGTGCTGGGGCTTGTCCTGGCGGTGTTCCGCTCCGGAAGCGCCGGGGTGAAGGCGGTGCTCCTGCTGCTGGCCATTTTAATGACGGTTTATCTGGCAGGTATGGAGCTCCTGCTGTACAGGCCTTTGCGCGAGGCGGGGGCCAGGCTGGATGGCAGTGAGAAGGAAGAATCCCTTGAGACGCTGTTTTCGAGAGGGGTGCCCAGAGGCTCCTGCCTGGGGCAGATTGAGCCGGTAGTGGAAAAATATGTGGAGTTGAAGATACGCAGAAATAACGCGGAGATTTTTAACAAGCAGACGGAGCTGACCGCCCTGCAGAGCCAGATCAATCCCCATTTTCTGTACAACACGCTGGATACGATCCGCGGCCAGGCCATGTGTGACGATAACCTGGAGGTGGCAAAGATGATCGAGACGCTGGCGTCATTTTTCAGGTACAGCATCAGCCGCAAAGGGAACATGGTTACACTGCGGGATGAATTGAATAATATCAACAATTATATGAGAATCCAGCAATACCGGTTTAAGAACCGGTTTACTCTGGAAATCGTGGTGGACGACGAGGATCGGGTGGCCTATGACTATTATGTGCCCAGGCTGATCCTGCAGCCAATCGTGGAAAATGCCATTGTACACGGGCTGGAGGAGAAGACGAAGGGCGGGCAGATCGTAATTGAGGTCACGGTGACAGAGGACTTGATTATCACAGTCTCAGATAACGGAAGAGGAATGTCTCTGAAGGAGCTGGATGACCTGAACCAGAGAATCCATTCCAAGAAAACCAGCCTGGAGGAAGAAGATATGAGGCACAGCCAGAGCACCGGGATTGCGCTGCCCAATATCAACAAGAGAATCGAGCTTTTGTACGGCAAAAAATATGGGCTGAATGTCTACAGCTCCATCGGCTGCGGAACGGACGTTGAAATAGTGATCCCCGCAAATAATCACATAGAGGAACTGGCAGTTGAAAAAAATAATATTGAAAATCAATGATCTGAATGCTCACAATGAACGTTTCGGAAAGCTGGAGCATGCGTCCTTCCATGTCATGGAGGGAGAGATCACAGGGCTGCTGGGCCTGAATTACTCCGGAAAAGAGCTGGCAGTGCAGATCCTGCTGGGCGAGACTGATCTGGACTGGCAGGAGAACCAGATTTTTGTTGATGACCGGAAGATGCAGAAGCCCGCGGATATCAAAAAGCTGGTCTGTCATATCACGGCAGGCAGCCCCGTGATAGAGAGCTGGACCGTGGCCGAGTACGTGGGAATACGGGATGTGTGCTGGTTCCTGACGAAAAAGGTGAAGGATAAGCTCCGGGCGGAGACAGCGGAGCAGTTTGCGCAGATGGGAATTTGCCTGGACATTAACAAGAAGATGAAGGAACTGAATGAGCTGGAGAGAAGAATAGTAGAAATCGTCCGGGCCAGAAAAAACGGAGTCAGAATACTGGTTATCGAAGACGAGTGCGAGGGCATGAACTCTGAAACCATACGACAGTATGCCCGGTTTCTGAGGAATGCCATCCAGGGAAGGATGGCGGCCATCCTGCTCTGCCACTCCAATCTGGCAGCTTCCATCCTGTCGGATAACTACGTCATATTCCGCAAGGGCCGGGTGGTGAAGAAATGGAGGAAGGAATTCCCCCATAATAACGGGCGGATCAGCGACTACCTGTTAGGCAACACAATGACCCTTAAGAAAAAGACCCTGGACAGCTATGCCCGGAAGGTACATGCGGGAGAGGGCGTGATCTACGGCATCCGGAATCTGGAGATATACGGGGAGCAGGAGGATTTTGACTTCAGAAAAGGTGAGATCACAACCTTTGTGATATCTAACAACGCAGAGCGGATGAAAGTATTCCTGGAGCTGTGCGGCCGGACGGTGCGGGACGGGGTGGCCTATCTGTTCGGCTGCGAAACGCTGTTCGCTCCGAAATTCCAGTCATTTATCAAACATAAGATCGTTTCTGTCATGAAGACAGGCAGTGATTATGAGATCTTTGAGAAGATGACCGTGGGGGATAACCTGCTGCTGCCGTCTCTCCGGAAGATTCCGAACCTGGACTACCTGACGTCCGGGAGCCGGATCACCCAGGTGCTGAGCGATGAGATAGAAAGTGAGTCTCTGCGCAGCAAGGATATTGTGAAAGAGCTGGACTTCAATCATCATATCAGCATTGCCCTGGACAGGTGGTATGTCTTCCATCCGAATGTGATCGTGCTGTACGAGCCCTTTACCAGCTGTGATGCGTATGGAGTCTCGATTATCATGTCATACATAAAAAAATTCACGAACCGTGGGACGGCGGTGATTGTTGTAAAGTCCAATCTGGAATATATGGAGGAGGTTTCAGACCGTATATTCGATCTGGGCTGATCATGCTGCTGCACAATCGATTCACAATAGCTACTGGCACAAATAAATAGTTGGAAACATCAAAAATTGCGTCTTAGAGGGGCTGAATTCCCTCCGAAAGGCGCGATTTTTTATGCATTATTTTACAGCGCAGTGATTTTGCGCCATCGAACCTTCTGGGTGGTGAACCAGGGAATATGGCGGTAAGAGAAAGCTGCCGCTGCCGTGCGCAGAGCGTCAGATTGTCAACACTGTCTGATTTTTCGACATAATCAGACAATATTCTGGCAGAAGTGCCGCATGTGTCGAAAAAAAATCCCCCCAATCTTAAGATATTCCACCAATTCTAAATCGGTTCGGATTGGAATTTTAGTGCAGTCAGTATATACTGACGATAGCAAAAGGAGGAATGAGAAATGAAAATTGCTATCGGCTGCGATCCAAACGCCCAGGAGGCAAAAGAAGAGCTGATCAGGTTCATGGAGAGCAAGGGTTATGGTGAAATCACAGATTTCGGGAGTGAAGACGTCATCTATGCCCATGTGGCGGCGGCGGTTGCGGAGGCTGTGGCCAGAGGGGAATATGACCGTGGCATTCTCATCTGCGGAACCGGTATTGGGGTCTGCCTGGCGGCGGGCAAGGTAAAAGGCGCATATCCCGCGCTGATATCCGACATCTATTCGGCAAAGCGGGCGCGCCTCAGCAATAATGCGAATATCGCCTGTCTGGGGGCGTTTACAATCGGGAACAAATTACGGGAGGAGCTGGTAGATGCATTCCTGACGAACGAGTTTGTTCCGGGATGTTCCTCACAGCCGAAGGTGGACGCATTTGTTGAATATGACAGGAATCGCTAGTACATAGAAGAAAGGTGGCAAAACAGTGAGTCTGATTGAACTGAGGGATATTCATAAAAGCTTTTATGGAGTGGAAGTCCTGCACGGTGTGAACCTGGTTCTGCAGCCCGGCACTGTTCACGCATTGATGGGAGAGAACGGAGCGGGAAAATCCACATTGATGAAGGTGATTGCAGGCGTCCACGCTGCCGATTCCGGCAAGGTGTTCATGGATGACAGGGAAGTAGAGATTACTTCACCGGCGAAGGCAAGAGAACTGGGAATCGCGATGATACATCAGGAGCTTTCTTCGGAGCTGGAAATGTCCGTGGCGGAAAATATTTTTCTGGGAAGGGAGCCGGGACGGTTCGGAATGGTGGATTACCGTCAGCTCTACAGACAGACGGATGAACTGCTAAAAGAGCTGGGAATCCAATTAAATCCCAGGACCAAAATGAAGCGGCTCCGGGTGGCCGACCAGCAGATGGTGGAGATTGCTAAGGCAATTTCACAGAAAGCGCGGGTAGTCATCATGGACGAGCCGACCTCATCCATCACCGATAAGGAGGTCATCAGCCTTTTTGAGATGATCCGGGGGCTGAAGAAATCGGGTGTGGGCATCATCTATATCTCCCACAAGATGGATGAGATTTTCCAGATCTGTGATGAAATGACGGTTTTGCGTGACGGTACATATATCAATACCTTTAAAGCGGAAGAGGTGGATGAGAACATACTGATCCGCAGTATGGTGGGACGTGACCTGGGCGTACAGTTCCCGAAGGTCAACGTTCCGATCGGGGAGCCGGTGCTGGAGGTAGAGCATCTGACGCTGAGCAACCAGTATGAGGATATCAGCTTCAAGCTCCATAAGGGCGAGATCCTGGGGTTTGTGGGACTGGTCGGAGCGGGGCGGACAGAGCTGATGCATTCAATTTTTGGCATGACCAGGCCGGAATCCGGGCGCATTATTTTGGATGGCAAAGAAGTCCGTTTCAAAAGTCCGAAAGAGGCGATCGGGCATGGAATCGCATACGTGACAGAGGACCGGAAGGGCGAGGGCCTGGTCCTGCCCATGAGTGTGGAAAAAAACATCACGATAGCAGCTTTGGGTAATTTCGCGAAAAAGGGATTTTTGCAGAAAAAGCAGGAGGCCGAGACAGTAAAGGCGCAGATACAGGCGCTGGGGATTAAGGTAGCAAGGCCGTCTGTTTCCGTGAAATCTCTCTCCGGAGGAAACCAGCAGAAAGTGGTTCTCGCCAAGTGGATGATCTCCAATCCCCACGTCCTCATTTTTGATGAGCCCACGAGAGGGATTGACGTGGGCGCGAAGGCTGAAATCTATAAGATCATGTGTGATTACGTGAAAAAGGGCAACGCGATCATCATGGTTTCATCGGAGATGCCGGAGGCTATGGGGATGTCGGACCGGATCATCATCCTGAGCAATCACAAGTGCAGCGGCGAGCTGAAACGCAGCGAATTCGATCAGGAAGCGATTGCGCAGATGCAGTTCAAGTATATGCAAAACGAACATGTCTGCTGATGCGGACATCATAAAAGTCATAAACAAGAGTAGGAGTGAAAACCATGAACGCTGAAGTAAATAAAAAAAGTGGTTTTGATAAGCAGCATAAAATGACCAAAAAGCAATTTATTGCAACCTACGGTTCTCTGATCGGCCTGATTCTGCTGGTGATTATCATCACCGTCATCAGACCCAGGTTCCTCAGCCCGGCCAACCTGAGAAACGTGTTCCGGAATGCGTCCATCAACGGCCTTCTGGCGATCGGCATGACGTTTGTCGTCCTGACTGGCGGCATCGACCTGTCTGTGGGCGCGGTCATGGGCTGCGCCGGCATGTATTCGGCCTATTTTGCTCAGTCCGTCCTGGGATACCCGGCTCTCGTGGCAGTCCTCATCGGCCTGCTGGTGGGCGTGGCCTTCGGAATCTTCAACGGAATCTGTATCGCCTATTTAAAGGTACCGGCTTTCGTGGGAACGCTGGGCGCCATGAGCATTGCCGACGGGCTGAAGTTTCTTCTGACAGACGCTAAGCCAATCCCGAACCTGTCGGATTCCTTTAAAGCCATTGGGGGCGGCAGCATCGGCTTTCTGCCGACCCCGTGCCTGATCATGATCATCGTGCTGGTGGTTTGCTTTATCCTTCTGTACAAGACCCGGTACGGGCGGTACGTGTTTGCCGTGGGGGGCAACCGGAATGCGGCACACGTCTCAGGAATCAATACGAAAAAGATCATCTGTTCCGTTTACATATTGACAGGAGTTCTCTCAGCGCTGGCCGGAATTATCATGACTGCCCGCGTGACCTCTGGCGTCACATCCACAGGAGACGGGTATGAGACAGACGCCATCGCAGCCGTAGTCATCGGCGGCACCAGCCTGGCCGGCGGGAAAGGGCGACTGTGGGGCACCATCGTGGGTATTCTGATCATGCAGTTCCTGTCAACCGGCCTGGATATGCTGGGAGTCAACGCCTATTACCAGATGCTGGTAAAGGGCTTCGTCGTGATCGGCGCGGTAATGCTGGACGGCCTCAGCTCAGACTGATAACAGTTCATTAAGTCCCGGAGGGACATTATGATAATTTATTCTAAATTCAAGGAGGTAAGAAAGATGAAAAAGGAAACTTTAAGAAAAGTGCTGGCAGTTGTGATGACTTCCGCAGTAGCGGCCGGACTTACCGCATGCGGTAACGGCAATTCGAGCACCTCGACGGCGGCGGGAACCTCTTCCGCATCCAGCGCTGCTGCTTCATCGGCTTCATCCGGCGCATCCGGTTCTTCCGCAGCCTCAAGTTCAGTGTCCGGCACATCCGGCAGCAGCAAGAGCGGCAGCGCGGAAGGTTTATCAATCGGCGCTACATATTATACCCTGCAGACAGAATTCTGTATGAGAATGGATGACGCGGCAAAGAAATGGGCAAAAGAAAATGGCGTGAACTACACATCTTACGACGGCAATAACGATGCTGCTTCCCAGCTGGAGCAGGTGGAGACGATGATCGCCGACGGTGTGGACGCCATCATCCTGAATCCCCAGGATGCAGATGCCTGCTCCGCCTGTGTGGACGCCGCCGTTGAAGCCGGCATTCCGATTGTGGGCGTCAACACGATGGTAAATAATGAGAACCTGACGGCGTATGTGGGATCTCAGGACGTCAGCGCCGGAGAGGAAATCATGAATTACATGATCGACTACATGGACAGCGAAGAGTTCAATATTGTTGTCATTGAAGGCCCCATGGGACAGTCCGCCCAGCTGCAGCGTATCGAAGGCATCACCAATGTGCTGAAGGATTATCCGAATATCAAGATCATCGCCCAGAATACAGCGAACTGGTCACGTTCAGAGGCGATGACCCTGATGGAGACCTGGATCACCACCTATGGCGATGAAATTGACGCAGTTGTATCTGAAAATGATGAAATGGCTCTGGGCGCCAGAGAAGCGATTGAAGCGGCGGGCATGGATATCCCCTGTATCGGAATCGATGGGATTACGGATGCTGTGACGGCAGTCAGCAACGGCAAAATGATCGCCAGTGATTTCCAGAACGCGGAAGGACAGATCACAGGCGCGCTTGAGACAGCGGTGAAATGTGTCAACGGTGAAGACTTTGAGAAAGAAGTATGGATTCCATTTGAGATGATTACCCCGGATAACTATGCCGATTATCAGAATAAATATTAATGGTGCGGTAGATGTGCTTCTGTAAAGTGAGAGATTAAATAAGAAAAGTCTGCAAATAAAAAGTCAAGCAGAAATTTGAGAACTTTGAAAAATTTATACAGGTTGAATTAAAAGTACAAAAACCAGACCACCGCAGGACGTTGGTCTGACAAAGATATGAAAGCTGGGCTTAGTTTTCTCCCGTTTCGGGCAGTGATGCGAAGTATTCCCGTACCCGTCCGTAATAAATACGGAGAAACTTGTTTGCGCCGGCAGTCATGTAGACGTAGTAAGGCTTGCCCTGAGCACGTTTTTTATCCATAAAGACGTAAACGGGGTCGTCAATGGGCGAACGCTTGATTAGCCCGTCCATGATCTGAAAGAGCGTCCTTCGCAAATGGGGAGAACCTTTCTTTGAGGTACGCACGCTCTTCTGGACGTGTTTGCCGGAATCGTTCTTTCCGGGATCGACGCCCGCAAAGGCTGTTAGGGCTTCCCGGTGCGTGAAACGCGTCACGTCCCCGATCTCAGCCATAAGCTGCGGACCAAGGGTAGAGCCGACGCCGTTCATTGCCATGACAACGGGATATTCCGGTAGAGCAGAAGCGGTTTCGTCCATCTTTATCCGAAGGTTTTCCACGGTTTCGGAAGCGGTGTTTAGCATGGCGACAGCCTGCCGGATGAGCATTTTCGTGTTGTCATCTTTCGGGAACACGGCAATGAGGTCGCAGGAAGCCTCGTAGACTTTCTCCGCTTTCTCCGCACTGAAATTGTAACCCTTGTGCTTGCACCATTTCCGATAGTGCTCCGTAAAGGCGGAAAGGGATTTTCCCCGGACACAGTCCACATGCCAGTAGGTGTAAACAAAATCCACCCATTTCTGGCTGCCGTCGCTGCGGGCGGGACTGTCAAAGAGGTCGTTCGCGCCCGGGTAAGACTGGTCGAGCAGTGCAATGAGGTTGTTCTTCATGGCAGTTTTCTGTGCCATAAAGAAGCTGAACTGCCGGTTCATTGTTTTGAGTTGGTTGCGTGTTTTATCCATGCTTCCATATTGCTTCAGTTTTGCCCATCGGTCAAGAGTATATCGTGCGATTTTTTTGGAATCCGCCTTGTCCGTCTTGGGAGAGCGGAGGGAATCATCAGCGAAATCCCTGATGAGGACAGGATTTACGGCACTGACAAAGATGCCGGCGTCGGAAAGCCAGGCGGCAAGCGGCTCGTAGTATCTGCCCGTGTGTTCCATGCAGGCTTTTGTCTCGCCGTCAAGGCTTTGGATTTGTTTGATTAATTCATTGATGGCGGACTTGGTGTGTGGGATGTCGCGGGGCGGCATGAGGACCACATCGCCTGGTCTGCGGATCGTAACGGTGCTTTTGCCTTTGGAAACATCAATACCAACAGCGTTCATAATGGATACTCCTTTGTAAATGGATTAGCAATGGTCAATACCAGTTTTCCCATTGCCTATTCAATCTACTGGGTGTTTCACACGAACGTCTCATGGTTCAACCTGCGTAAAACGAATGCTGCGAATGAGGGGGCTGGTTGGCTGACTTTTCTACGGACGTAAAGTCCTGAAAGGAAGGAGGCCAGACCTATTGCCATACTCATTCTAACAGCTTAAGCAACAAGATGGATAATTCCTTACTGGCTGTAAGGGGTATTAACCATAAATATATTGTAGTAGGCGGAGGAAAGCATGATTTCGTCTGCCTTTTCAAATTTTAAATAAAAGGAGGATATGGTTATGTTACCTTATGAAGGCGTTGACTTAGATTTTTCTCTGGAAGGCAAGACGGCGGTTATTACCGGAGGGGCAGCGGGAATTGGCTATACCACCGCTCAGTTCTTTCATGATAAGGGCGTAAATGTAGTTCTTGCGGACCTGAACCCGAAGCTGGACCAGGTGGCCGCGGAAATCGGGGCGAACACCATCGGAGTGGTTGGGAATGTGTGTGATACGGACTATCCGGCAAAAGTGATTGAGGCTGCGGTGAAAGCGTTCGGGCAGGTGGATATCCTGATTAACTGTGCAGGCATCGTAGCGCTTGACAACGCGGAAACGATCAGCGCGGACGAATGGAACCGTACCATCAGCATCAATCTTTCCGCCTGCTTTTTCATGGCCCAGGCAGTCGGCAAATATATGATCGACAATCACGTGAACGGAAGCATCGTCAACATGGCTTCTCAGGCAGGCGTCATAGCTCTTGACAAGCATGTGGCTTACTGCGCGGCGAAGGGCGGTATTATTGCGATGACTAAGGTAATGGCTAAGGAATGGGGGGCTCACGGAATCCGCGTGAACTCTGTGGCGCCCACGGTAGTTCTCACCGCCCTCGGGCATAAGGCCTGGGACGGCCCGGTGGGGGATGCGTTCAAGAAGACCATACCGGCTGAGAGATTCGCGGAGCCGGAGGAGATCGCTTCTGTTATCGCCTTCCTGTGCAGCAAGGGCGCCGGAATGATTACCGGGCACAATCTCTTGGTGGACGGCGGCTTCACCATTCAGTAACTGACGGCCGGGCAAGGCTGCGTTCCGGCGGCTGGGCGGGCAAAGAGCCGCTGGCGCCCGCCGGGAACGCAATCCGGCCATAACGTACATTTGATCAGGAGGATACAGATATTATGCAACGAATCATGAATAACCCGGACGATATTGTGGATGAGATGCTGAAAGGCTTTCTGAAGGCACATTCTGACATTGTTGAGGCCACAGAAAACTCCCGGGTGATAAAGGCAAAAAATATCCCGGAAGGAAAAGTAGGAGTCATCACCGGAGGCGGCTCCGGACATAAGCCGGCGTTCATCGGATATGTGGGGAAGAATCTCTGCGACGCGGCAGCGGTGGGCGAGATCTGCTCATCCCCGACGGCCCTGGCATTTCTGGACGCGGCGAAAGCGGCGGATCAGGGGCAGGGGGTTGCCTGTCTGTACGGCAATTATTCGGGGGACAACATGAATGTAAAGATGGCGGTTAAAATGGCTAAAAAAGCCGGAGTAACCGTCAAAACAGTGGTAGCCAATGACGACGTGGCTTCCGCTCCCAGGGATCAGAGGGAAAAGCGGCGCGGCGTCGCCGGAGAGGTGCTCATGTGGAAGGTGGGCGGCGCCAAAGCGGCCAGGGGCGGCGATCTGGACGAGGTGATCGCCGCTGCTCAGAAGGCCATCGACAACACCCGATCCGTCGGTATTGGCCTGACGCCCTGCACCCTGCCGGCCGTAGGGCACCCGAATTTTGAAATTAAGGACGGCACGATGGAAGTGGGAATCGGCCATCACGGCGAGCCGGGCATCGAGGTGGTCCCCATTGAAACAGCGGCTCAAATGGCGAAACGGATGACAGACGTCGTCCTTCCGGACTATCCATTTGAAGCAGGCGATGAGGTGGTGGTACTGGTATCCGGCCTTGGCGCCACGCCGGTCATGGAGCTTTATGTGCTGTATAACGAGATAGATAAGATCCTGCAGGAAAAAGGCATAAAGACGCACCGGGCCTATGTGGGGAATTATTTTACTTCTCTGGAGATGAGCGGAGCCACACTCACAGTTATGAGGCTGGATGAGGAACTGAAGGAGCTGATAGATATGCCTGCGTACAGCATGGGTCTGAAACAGAATTAAACCAGAAGGGCGGGTAGAAGCAATATGAAAATATTTAGAAATGATGCCGGTAAACCGGTTCTGATGAAGATGGTAAAAGGAATACAGGAAAACAAGGCGTATCTCGGCGAGGTGGACGGCCTGATCGGGGACGGCGATCACGGAATGAATATGAACAAGGGCTTTACAGTCTTTGAAACCAGGTTTGCGGATCAGGAGTTTACCTTCACGGAAGGCCTGGAGGAGCTGGGAATGATTCTGTTGAATGAAATCGGAGGCTCCATGGGGCCCATTTACGGAACGATTTTGATGGACATGGCGGAAGCGGGCGAGGGGCTGGAAGAAATCCGTGTGGAGGACTTCGCCGGGATGCTGGAAGCTGGGCTGGAAGGCCTGTGCGGAATCGTAGATGCCAAGGTAGGGGATAAGACGCTGGTGGACACCCTCTCCCCCGCAGTCGATGTGATGAAAGAAGCGGCAGCATCAGGGAAAAGCTATGAGGAAGCCCTTCCGGCCATGAAAAAAGCAGCTGAGGAAGGACGGGATTCCACCAAAGATATGGTAGCGAAATTTGGCCGCTCCAGCCGCCTGGGCGAGCGCTCCAGAGGCGTTCTGGATGCTGGGGCCACCTCCTGCTGTATTATCCTCACATCCATGGCTGACGGAATTCTGGAGGCTGTTTCAGAAGCGTGAATTCATAAGTGAATCGCTCCATAAGTTCATCCATCCAAAGCGGGAGGCCGCGCAGACATTCACCTGTCTGCGCGGCCTCCCGCTTTCGTCAGAACAGAAGCCGGCTCATAAAAGCTTCTGGTTCTTTTCCATCATCTCTTCCATAATTCCCTGCACATAGGCCCCCACCTTCTTCTTATGCTCCGGCGGAAGCTCTGATACATAGATGGGATCTCCGTATTCCAGCACAACATGGGCTGAACGCACCCAGGGAAAATGCCCCTCCCAGATGCTGATGGTATTGCAGAGCGCTGTCGGCACGATGGGGCAGCCGCTCTTGGAAGCCATCTTGAAGCTGCCCTCGTGGAAAGGCAGCAGCGGCAGGTCGGAATCGTTCTTATTCCTTGTGCCCTCAGGGAAAATGAACACCGATTTCCCGTCCTTCAGCATCGCAATCCCGTCGAGGATCATCTTCATGCCTTCTTTCAGGTCATCCCTGTTGAAGAAAAGGCAGTTGATATACCTGGCCCACAGGGAAAACAGGGGGATGCCTCCCAGCTCCTTCTTGGCCACATATCCGGTGGCGCGGGGGGTGCGGACATAGGTAATCAGAATATCAAAAATACTCCGGTGGTTGCCGGTATAGAGAACCGCGGTGTCCTTCGGGATCTTCTCTTCCCCGATCACCGTAACCTTCACCCCGGCCGCGGCCAGTATCACTTTAAAAATCCACCGGATCATAGCCCGCGCAACCCGGTCCCGGAGTCCCGGATTCTTCTGGCCGATGATCCAGATCACCAGCAGGACCGGAAGAGTCAGGATCAGGTAGAGGGCAGCAATCATTAATAATAAAATAAGTCGGAACATGGACAAATCCTTTCTTAAACAAAATGCACTGCTATCATTATACGTAAAAGCAGACCAAGTTTCAACTGTGATTTTATTCTGCATGAGTGGCTTTTTTAGCGGCATTTATACATTATGAATTTTTCGCAAAAAAGTAAAACTAACCCTTCCTATAAGAATACGTATCAAAATTACAAAATATTACAAAATAAACCAATTTCGTTTGTTCATATAAAATAACTGATTATAATTGATATAATAAGCAAATAGTAAATATAAATATGATTTGATATTATAATTATATGTAAACAATTAAAAAATATATGAGATGTGCGAATGATGCAGAGCTCAAAGCGTCCCAGTGGGAGGATACAAAGCCAATCAATTCTATAATGATGAAGAGGAGGAAATGCCCATGCACAAATGAATATATAGACTCGTTTTATGAGGCAGAAGAAGGCGGCTATGTAAAATAGAATTTTAAAATTGAGGGGGATTTTACAAATGAAAAGAAAGCATATTTTTCGAGCGATTGCACTGATTTTATCCGTCAGCCTGATGGCAAACACAATACCAGCCTATGCGCTGCCCCAAACCACGGAAGAAAGTGATGGCTTCCAGATGCCGGAGGGGATTCCGCTGCCTACGGAACCGCCCTCCCTGGAGAAACCTTCAGGAGGAAGCGGCATTTCGGAGGATGAACTAGCTCTGGAGCCGCCGCCTGTGGAATCAGAGCCCAATGAATCACCGATTCTGGAAGAGGTGGAAGACCGGCGGGAAGTAAATACAAAGCATTTTCTGACTGCGGACCATACCTATCTGGCGGCCGTTTATCCGTCAGCCGTCCACTATGAGGAGGACGGCGTATGGAAGGAGATTGACAATACCCTGCAGCTTCAAAGCGACGAAACAGGCAGTGAATATTATGGAAACACTGCTTCGGATACCCATGTCCGCTTTTCAAAATATGGCACGGAGGATACGCTAGCCTCCATAGAACGCGGCGGCCTGACGCTCTCCTGGGGGCTTGCCGGATCACCGGCTCAGGAGGAAGCTGCAGAAACTACAGAGGAGGAAGTGTCTGCCGATGAAAATGCAGTTTCAGAGAGTGTACCCGATCCTGAAGCTTCTTCCAACGGCTCCGCAGCCGAGGCCCTGGAAGTTAATACCGGTTCTGAAAAAACCCGGAAGGAAGCAGACGAAACGGATTCGTACGCTGTTTTGGGCGCAGAGGAAAACGCTGCTTCCCAGGAGGCAGCCGATGAAAATCCGGCTTCTGAAGCGGCAGAAGGCGCAAAGGTGTCTTCTCCTGAGGCAACCGGCGAAGAGGTTTCCCCGGATATGGCCGCTGCCGAAGAATCTCCTTCTGATGCGGCAGTTCCTCCAGCCAAAGCGCCCCCTTCAGTCAGTACCTTTCAGGTCATTCAGCCGCCGCAGGCCGTAATGCCCCTTGCCGCTGAAGAACCGGCGATGCTGGAAACGGAGGAGGAAATCCAGGTCTATAATGAAACCTGTACGCAGCTTCCGGCTCTCACTTCCGTGGGATATTATCCGGAGATTCTGCCGGATATAGACCTTTCCTACCTGGTGACCTCGAATACCGTCAAGGAATTTGTAACGATTAAATCCGTATCCGCGGCAGGCACGCCGCTTTCTTTCCGGCTTGCCCATCCGGGGCTGGGGCTGGAACTGACAGAAGACGGCCGGATTTTAGCGCATCCGCTGGAAAAACCCGAGGACATAGCCTTTGAGTTTTCCGTTCCCTATATGTACGATGCGGCGGAAGCTGAATCCTATGAAGTAGCTTATTCTCTGGCAGCCGGTGACGGAAGCAGCATTTTGACGCTTGTGCCGGACCAGGCATGGCTGGCGGACCCGGAGCGGGTTTATCCGGTTGTGATTGATCCCAGTACAGAAACTGACAAACGAACCAGCAGCATCCAGGATACCTTCGTTCAGAGTAAATATCCCAATCAGAGCGGCGTTTCCCAGAATGGCTCTTTCTATGTGGGAGATTCCTATCCCTATGGCGTGAGCCGGGCTTTGATCCGTTTTCCAAACCTTCCCACCCTCTCCAAAGGGGATATGGTGTATTATGCCAAAATGTATGTGTGGCAGAGGGAGTTTTCCACAGAAGGCCAGACCTATTTCAATATAGCCGCCCATATGGTGACATCTGACTGGGACCCCTATACGGTGAATTGGAACAACCAGCCTTCCTTTGACGGGGCGGCTCTGGACTATTTCCGGGCGGAGGAGGTAGCCAGCGGTAACACCATCTATGTGACTCCAAGGGGCGTGGACATCACGAAGGCGGTTCGGAGCTGGTATGCGGGGAGCAATTATGGGATTATTTTAAAATCCGTGAACGAGGCGCCGGCTTATAAAGAAGTCGCCCGATTCTTTGCGTCTAATTATCCGGACGGATACGCTTCCGGTATCAGTGCAGAGCAGCATCCCGGGGCGTATATTTATTACAAGAATGCGGCGGGCGTGGAAGACTATTGGAGTTACCATGAGCAGTCGGCCGGGCGTGCAGGAATGGGTTATACCAACGATTTTACAGGTAATCAGGTATTTATTCATGGAGATGCGGAAACGACCGGAACGCGCCTGCCGGCCAGTGTGTCTCATGTCTATAATATGAGCAGCAGTGACCAGAGCTCCCGCTTCGGGAATGGATGGCGGCTGAGCTGCATGCAAGAGCTGGTTGGCACAGGAAACAATGAGTTCCCTTATAAATATATTGATGCGGATGGGACGGAGCACTATTTTTACCGGGATGCCAAGGACGGGAATAAGCTGAAGGATGAAGACGGCCTGGGCTGGACCATCACTCAGGAAAGCGCCTCCGATTATGATATCCACCGGAAAATGGAAAATAAGGACGGCTACCAAATGGTATTCGGAGCGGATGGGTATCTCAGGAGGGAAATAGATACCAACGGTAACACGATTCTGTACCAGTACGGGCCGCACGCGAACGGGAATTTTATAGGGTATATTGTCGATCCCACAGGAGCCCGGATTGACTTTTCTTATACGGAAAATTATGAACGGCTTGCGGGGATTACGGACAGTGCCGGGCGCACGACCAGCTTTGAATATGATGCTGCCGGGAATCTGATAAAGATCAATGATCCGGATGGGGCTTCAAGTACCTATTCTTATGAGGGGAATTTACTAAAGGAAGCGTGTTCGCCGGACGGCTACTCAGTGTGCTATGAGTATGCGAATGACTTCCGGGTGCCCAGGGTATCGAAGATCTCTGAACGATGTGGAGCGGATACTGGACAGTCCCTGAAGATTTCCTACCAGAACGGAAGTACCACAGTATTTGAGGACTGTGGGCTGGATGGGGATTTAGCTGCTGCCTCAGATAATCTGATTACCACCTACAACTTTGACAACATGGGGCGGGTGACCGACATTTATGATGCGGATGGAAACGCTAACAGCTATGAGTATTATAAAGAGAATCTGACAAACAACAAATTAAAGCAGTCAGGAAGCACCCAGAGGACCGTGTATAATTACCTGATTAATCCTAACTTTGCGCCGGATACAGCCGATACCTGGTACGCTAAGGTTGAAAACATGGATACTGGAATTGGAGTAGATCGGGTTGATAATACTGGCTATGTAGCGGATACCTCCATCCGTGTGGGAAAATCCGTATCAGAAGGTTCTGGGGGAGCGGCGCAGCAGGTGAGCCTTCCTGCAGGAGAATACACATTTTCTTCTTATGTAAAGACTTCAGAGATTGCCGCTACCAGTGACAACAGCGGCGCTTCACTCCAAGTTATTACCTCTTCCGGCGGGCAATTTGCTGAACGTTTTGTGACGGGGACAACGGACGCGTCTGTTGACCGCGGATGGGAGCGGCTCTCGGTAACTTTTCAATTGAATCAAGCTGAAACGGTAACTGTCTGGTGCGGAATCTTCTCCGCAACTGGTCATGCATGGTTTGACTGCCTGCAATTAGAAGAAGGCAATGTGGCAAACCGGGTAAATATGGCCAGAAATGCCGGGTTCGAATATCTAAAGGGGGATCAAACGCTCCAAAACTGGGGACTCAATGGAGGAACGCAAACTACCGGGCACACATCACCAGGGAGGTTTGGAGATCGCTGCGGAACCATAGCGGGTGAAGCTGGAATAAGCAAAAATATAGCTCATGGAATCAGAGTAAAAGGGAAGGAAGGAGATATTTTCTCGTTAAGCGGATGGGTAAAAACGGATGCCATACCGGGGCACTATGCAGCGTTTGCAGCGGCAATTATCTATACCACAGGAGATCCGAAATGGGTGGTTTTTAATGTGAATCCTTATGTTTCCGGTTGGCAGTATCTACACGGCATTGTCCCTACTGATGATGAAAATCCAACCACGAACCGGGAATACCAAGCAATTCATTTTTATATTTTTCATGAAGATCAGTTAAATCCCGCTTATTATGATGGGATACAACTCACAAAAGATAATGGGCAGAGTTATGTCTACGACAGTAACGGTAATCTAACTTCCGCATCTAATGCTGCAGAAAGCTCCGGATTTGTCTATGACGGTAACCAGAACCTCAGCAGGATTTCCAATCCTGATGGTACTTCATTCGATTATGTTTATGACCAGAAGAAAAACTTAACCTCTGCAAAAAGCTCCGAAGGCGTGGGATATTATTACAGCTATGATGCTAACGGGAATCCAACTCAGGCTAAGGTTCAGGGG
Organism: Wansuia hejianensis; assembly: GCF_014337215.1. Taxonomy (NCBI): domain Bacteria; kingdom Bacillati; phylum Bacillota; class Clostridia; order Lachnospirales; family Lachnospiraceae; genus Wansuia; species Wansuia hejianensis. The sequence continues at coordinate 3,786,702 of NZ_CP060635.1, forward strand.
GGAGCAAACCGTGCGTCTATTACTGACGGAAGAACTTATTATATAAGAAGCAAAACTGCTGGTAAATACCTCGATGTAGAAGGCGCGTCCAATGAAGATGTTAGAAATGTAAGGCTTAATTCTTTTCATGGGGGAACAAATCAGCAGTGGATGGTACGTAAGGCCTCCGATGGCTATTATCAATTGGTAACCCAGATACCAAATTCCGGACAGGTTTTGGGAGTAGATGGAGGAAAAAATGAATTGCGGGCGAATGTGGCCATTTATAATAATTATTTTACAGACGCCACAAAGTTCAAATTCAAAGCGGTGGAAAGTGGGTATCAGATTCTTCCTAAATGTGCGGACGATACAAAAGCCGTAGATTACTATCAATCCAATGTACATCTATGGACGGTAGATGAACCAATCAATCAAATCTGGTATTTTGAGCCAGTATCGGGGGAAATTTCTGCCGCACCAGAAGTTGGAAAGATTTACTCCATCCGCTCACGTTTCAGTGGCCAACTTCTTGATATCAATGGTATAAGCACCGAGCCTTCTGCAATGCTGATGCAGTGTCATCCAAACGGAGGTCTCAACCAGCAGTTTATCCTGGAAACTGCCGGAGAAGACACCTATTATCTGGCACCTCATCATGCGCCTGAGATGGCTTTGGAGGAACCTGTGGGTAATGGTCTGGTGACACAACAGAACAAAATACCGGAGAGCCCAAGACAGGTCTTCAGGTTTGAAAAGCAAAGTAATGGGACTTACAGGATTACATCAACGGCTAACCCGGCGGGCGGCCTGACCGTCAAAGACGCCTCTTTGAGCGCAGGAGCGGAAGTATGGTCAGAGACCTATACCGGCACAGAAAATCAGCAGTGGATTCTGGAAGAAGTATCCGGAACCATGACTTCCTCCGCAACCTACACTGCAGATGGCCGAAATATCAGCTCCGTCACAGACGCCCGCGGCGGAACTGCTTCCAACACCTATGACGCGGGAAACCGTCTGCTGACAGCGGAAACCGACGCGTTGGGAAACACGGTCAATTACACGTATGATCCCAATAACGACCGGCTGACTCAGGTATCCGCCGTCAATGGCACAGAAACAGTCACATCCTCCTATGGCTATACGGGAGACCAGCTGACCTCCATCACCCACAACGGTTTTACTTATACGGTAAATTATGACGGATACGGGAACCAGACCTCTACCTATGTGGGAAGCCAGATGCTTTCTTCCAATACGTATCTGCCCCATAACGGCCTTTTGTCCTATTCTGACTATGGAAACGGCGGACGGGTCGGCTACGCCTATGATAAATGGGGACGGACCATTGAAAAAAAATACAACGACCAGGCGGCCTACCGGTATGTCTATGACGCCTACGGAAGTCTGGCCCGGAAAGAAAGCCTCCTGGATCAGACTGTAACTGATTATCAATATGATATGATCGGCCGGATCGTAGGGATGGACAGCACAGACGGACAGACCCTGAGGATTGCCTACGACAGCAAAAACCGGACGGATTACGTGGTCAGCAAAGTCGGCGATTCCTCCACAAAAACCAGGTATCTCTACGGAAATACCGGCGCCAATCAAAAAGCCGGGCTGATTTATGGAGTTGAGATTGACGATACGCCGGCGGTAAGTTATGCTTATGATAACATGGCACGGCGTACCGGCAGGACGCTGGATCTGGATACCGATTATGTGACCAGTTATGGGTATCTGGCTGGAAATGAAGCCGGCACCACTACCGCGCTGGTTGAGCGTCTGCAGAGCGGCCCGGAAACATGGTGGTACGCCTATGACGCTGTCGGAAATATCACATCTATTTCCAAAGGAGAGACGAAGGAAGCAGCCATTTTGCAGGAACAGTACGTTTATGACGGGCTGGGCCAAATAATCCGGGAAAACAGTAAATCCCAGGATAAAACCATTACGTATCGTTATGACGGGGGCGGGAACCTTACAGAGCGGAAGGAATATACGTACAGTACCGGGGAGTTGGGAGATCCGGTACAGACTGTCGCCTATGGGTATGGGGATATGAACTGGAAAGACAAGCTGACTTCCTATGACGGCACAGAAATCACCTATGACGCCATTGGGAACCCGCTGTCCTATCTTGGGAAGACCCTGACCTGGCAGAACGGCAGGCAGCTGGCCTCCTTAAATGACACAGATCTGACCGTAAACTATGCCTATGATGACAGTGGAATCCGGATTCAGAAAACAGTTAACGGAACAGAGACAAAGTTTTATTTAAATGGAACCGTGATCTTAACCCAGATGACAGGAAATGAGCGGATGGATTTCCTGTATGATGAAGCCGGAGATCTGCTGGGATTCAAATATGACGGAAATAGCTATTATTACATACGGAATCTGCAGAGTGACATCACTGGTATATTGAACAGCGCGGGGGAACAGATCGTCAGCTATGCCTATGATGCCTGGGGGAAGCTGCTCTCTGTGGCGGGAAGTGCTGCGGATACGATCGGGGAAAAGAATCCTTTCCGGTATCGGGGGTATTATTACGACACAGAGACGGGATTGTACTATTTGAACAGCAGATATTACGATCCAGATACTAAAAGATTTCTGAATGCAGACGGATATGTGACAACTGGCATGGGACTCATCGACGCAAACATGTTTGCGTATTGTGGGAATAATCCTGTAAACCAGTTAGATCCGAGCGGCAATGGGGGAATTGCGGCCGTAGCTGCAACTATTTGGGGCCTGATTGCTGGGGCAGGCGTAGGGTTTTGGGTAGGTGCTGCACTTGCAGTGACAGGAGCTGGGTTATTGGGTAAAGCTCTCTATAATCTTGGTCAGAAAGCAAATTCGTGGGCAAGTAGTCGTCCTGCACCAAAGGCTGCAACAAAAACAAAAGAAAAGGAAAAAGCCGTTGCTGTACCCAAGCAAAAGGATAAAAAGAAAACCTATTTTCCGGAAAATCCTTATGACTTTAAACCCAGATGTTTAACAATGGTTGTTAGGAAAAATATTGGTGAAGGAAAAAATGGAGGAATTATCCATTGGGTAGTGCCAAAAGTAAATGCTACAGATAAGGATATAGTAATTTTCGAGTGGAATGAAGATTACTTAAAGGGGCCGCATTATCATGCCTTGCTTCCACAATGGAATAATCAACATCAAGATAGTGATGGAAATCCCATTCCACATTATATATCTGGCCAACCAATACCTGAACCTTGGGATACATTATATTTTAGTGATGCTACATGAAGCATAAGATAAACTTGTCTATTAAATGCAAAAATATTATTTCAAAACCATTAACTCGTTGATAGAAAGGCAGAAAAATGAAAATAGATTGGAAAAATCGATATGAAATAGAACAAATCAATATATATGATTCTGATATTATACAATTTGATTACCGCTACGAAAAAAGACAAATATATTTAACTTGTAAAAGCAATAAATTCAACATTTGTTTTTGCTTTATTTTTTCCAATGTATTGTTCCATGCGGGATATAAAAAAACAGATTCTGAGGAAGACTTAGCTAAAGGTATTGTTGTAGAAGAAAATTCGCAACAACTAGGACAGTTATTAAATATTCAACGGGCAGGGACAGACTATAGAAGTTCTTGGTTTGATTGGGGGGTCTCTTATCTTCCGGTAAAAATGCAGATGCATTCAGGAACAGTTATACAAATTATATGTGATACTATTTATTATAAATCATATGAATTAGGACGAATGATGCCTGTATGGCCTGACCCCAAAAAGGATTACATGAAAATTAGGCACGGTGATATTAATCGAATCAACAATATTGAAGTACATGACAGCTTATTTATTGGTTTTTCATATGATGATAAAAAAAGAGAATTATACTTTGGATGCTTAAACCCATATTATAAGAAAAAAGATATTTTTGTCTTTTCTGATGTTGCATGCTATAGTATGCAGAGCTGTGAATTTTTAGGTGAAGAGACACGGATATGGGCATTGTATGCAGAAGAAGCCACTAAAGAAATGATCGTTGGAACACTTGCGAATTCAAACATGTTTCAGGCCGCTCAAGCTTATAAAATGAATAAAGTATACTTTTCTTGCGACCAATTTTCTTCTTTTACTTTAGGATTTGACCTGGCATCTGGTGATGTACTTCTTGTTACTGCTTCTTTATTAGAATATAAAGAGGTTTCCTATTTATAATTGAACTGTAATAACTATAACTGAAAGAAATAAAAAAATTTAGTAAACTCAGGATAGGAAAACTTTAGAGATACCTTTAGCTGACTTCCTGTGACGGCGCGGTAATCACCTATGACGCGATCGGGAACCCGCTGTCCTATCTTGGGAAGACCCTGACCTGGCAGAACGGCAGGCAGCTGGCCTCCTTAAATGACACAGATCTGACCGTAAACTATGCCTATGATGACAGTGGAATCCGGATTCAGAAAACAGTTAACGGAACAGAGACAAAGTTTTATTTAAATGGAACCGTGATCTTAACCCAGATGACAGGAAATGAGCGGATGGATTTCCTGTATGATGAAGCCGGAGATCTGCTGGGATTCAAATATGACGGAAATAGCTATTATTACATACGGAATCTGCAGAGTGACATCACTGGTATATTGAACAGCGCGGGGGAACAGATCGTCAGCTATGCCTATGATGCCTGGGGGAAGCTGCTCTCTGTGGCGGGAAGTGCTGCGGATACGATCGGGGAAAAGAATCCTTTCCGGTATCGGGGGTATTATTACGACACAGAGACGGGATTGTACTATTTGAACAGCAGATATTATAATCCAGAAATAGGAAGATATTTAAACGCTGATAAGGCTATTCCAGGCGTAGGCGGTGATATACGTGGCTATAATTTGTTTTCTTATTGTATGAATAACCCTATAAATATGAGTGATCCAAACGGCCAGTGGCCAAAATGGATTCAAGGAGTAGCTAATGCTGTTGAAAATTTAGTAAAAAAGGCTATTAATAAGGCTATTAATAATGTAAAAGCGGCACTATCATCAAAGCCTAAAGTAAGCCAAACTACAAACAAACGCCCGTATACGGGTAAACCTGGGAGTACTTATAAAGCACCAAACGGCGACACAAGAACATATGGCCCTGACGGAAAACCCAAACATGATTACGATCATAGCGATCATGGCTATCCAGATAAACATCCACATGATGAAAATGGAGGACATAATCATGATTGGGAAAACGGAGTCAGAGGACCAGCTTATAGTGTAAATAACGATCCCCTTGCAGGCGCAGCTTTAATAACAGTATGTGCCATTGGATTTTTCTTAGTGGCCGCTGATGACATTACTGTAATAGGCATAGCTGATAACTTCCTTTTAGGGCCATTGGGGGCAGGGGTAAGTAAAGGATTGATTATGATTTTCGGATAAAGGATTTGTAAAGTAGCAAAATTCAAATAAAAGGGAGTGTAATATATTATGATTAGAGGAGTTTCGTTTAACATCCCACAGCTAAAATCTAATACATTATGGAAAATTTTTAGTGCGATTGACATTAATAAATACTATTGGTATATAATACAAAGCCAAACAGAAGTATGGGATAATTTGTTAGAAAATGATTTTTTCAAACAAGAATGCTATCCTGGTGAGGAATTTTCGACATGTATTCAATCCAACCATTATATTGTTTTCTTAAAATTACAAGCCTATAGCACATTCACTAATATGAGGAATATGTGTGAATACAATGATTATATTAAAAGTGATTGTCAGCTAATTCTTTTGGTTCATGATTGCGAGTATGTTGAACTTTATTCTAAAGATCAGTATACCATAAATTTAATTTACCAAAGGGCTGCTGCTAATGGCTATAAGGAAATTGAATATATAATGGATAATAATGATGGTCGAAAAGTATTAGATATTCTTTAAAAAAATATAATGATATTATCCACCTCTGCTGTTTGATTTATCGAAACTTTAGTCTATTATTAAAAAATTTCTAAATTGTGTCACTTAAGCGAATTATGCTAATCCTGATTATTTAGCAAGACCAGCCTCCAAAACAGGCTGGCTCTTGCATAAAATTTATACCATATATTTAATTTTTCCGCACCACAGATAGAACATTCGTATCCAATAAGAACCGTTTCTACATATGCGTCACCTACTACAACAGTTTCATAATGCCCGGTTTCTTCATTCGTTCCTGTCTGAAAGAGTTGGGTTCCTACCTGACGTTGCCGGTATTCAGTGTAGTACCAGAACGAATTAAGGCTGTTGTAACCACCGTTGAAGCGTTAAATGCAACTGGCGTAGTAATTGCAATTCGTGATAAGCCTAACCATGTAAGCGTTATTCCTGCGCCAGCTGTAGGTACTTTGCAAGAATGGATTGATACTGGCTCAAGCCATATTTGTACGCAAGCCGTAAAAGGAGTTGTAGTTAAATGGGATGGTGAGTATTAGATTCACATAAGTAATTAATGCCTTCAAAATATGTGTATAACAAATAACCCTAAATGATTTGTTTACTAAGTGACATTGTTAAATATAATACCAAAGGAGACCGCCATGCTAAAAGACATCTTTTGTATGTTAGATGAAGACAACGATAAAAAAACTCAAAATAAAGGAATTGAGATGGCAAAGATCATTCAAGATATATCCCCCTTTCTACAACCTGTAGAACCTCAGTTTAATAAAAACATTTGGCACAATTGCGCAGTAATTATATGTAATAGAAGTGATAAACAATTAGAAGCATACTTAGACCGAATTTTAGAATGGCTACAAGACATGAATTGGCCAGGTGCTTTTTTAGTTTCTGAAAGGCTGGAAAATTTTTCTGGGGAACTATTATTACCTCATTTTTTAAAGGCCATCAAAATTTGTCTAGATCAAGCAGATGAAGCCTGGTTAGATAACTTATCTCTATTAATTAAAAACAAAGAACTTAGTTTAATGTTGGATGAGACACTTTATAAAGAACTAAAGGTTCGTTATAATGATTGTTGGACACCTAAAATTTAATGAAGCAAAATCATAAAAATTAAACGTATCTGACGATTTTAATTACTCAACAGGAGCTGTTGTAAAAGCAGATAAATAAAGGCTGCATCCAAACGGGCATGGTTTTTATTGCAAAAAGAGGTTACAAAATTTGACATGTAAATGAAATGTACGGTTTTGCCGGAACCGTACGTTTATGCAGAATTCGGGCAGAGTGAGATAAAATTGGACACTGGTGGAAGATTCTGACAGAGAAGATAGTTTTAACGCTGCGGTTAAAGATTAGATGGAGAAAGTAAATGTATAGTATTAACTCAATCATGGATATGCTTAAATGGGATAAAAGTAGGAAAATTCAAAGGAAGGGTTTACGTTTAGCAGGTAAAGTAAGAAGTGTCAATGTGTTTTTGCAGCCAATGGATTCTGAGCATAACAAAAACGTATGGGAGAATTGCGCAAAAGTATTATACGAAAAGCCTGATGAAACATTATCCCCATACCTGATTCCTCTATTGGAATGGCTGCAGGATTTAACCTGGCCAGGTGCAATAATTATTTTAGAACGTTTAGGCAAATACGGAGATATAGAAAAATTAGGGTTTGCGTTAAATGAATGTGTAATGCGGGCGTATGTTACTAAGGATAAAATGTGGCTCATGCACATGTCTGAGTTGTTATCTTATGATCGTATCATAAAAAACTTACAATTATCCACAATAAAAATGTTAAAGAGCTTCAGAGTTGATTGCGCGGAATAATATATTTTTTATGTTAGATGAGGATTGCGATAGAACAATTCAGCAAAAGGGGATTAAAATGGCCGAGAACATAAATAATATAACTCCTTTTTTACAGCCTGAAGAGCCTCAGTTTAATAAGAATATCTGGTATAATTGAGCAGTAATCATATGTGACAGAAGTGATAAACAGTTAGAAACCTATTTGGATAAAATATTAGAATGGCTACAAGACATAAATTGGCCCGGTGCTTTTTGGATTTCTGAAAGACTTGAAAACTTTACTTGAAAATTATTGTTATCTCATTTTATGAAGGCTATTAAAATTTGCCAGGATCAGGCAGACGAAGCGTGGCTCGATAATTTATCACTATTGCTTAAAAATGACGGGCTAAGTAAAATGTTGGATGCAGGATTTTATAAAGAATTAAAAGCCAGTTACAATGATTGTTGGAGAGCGAATAATACATAGGAAGGATAGAACAGTGAAAATCAAATACATAAGTTTGCTTATCATAGTTTTCCTGAGCTGTAATGCCTATACAAACTACAAATCATGGTACAATAAACGACCGTGTGACCAACCATATTCGCAGTGGCAGTCAGAGGATGAAACTGTTTATCTCAATATGGGAGCATATGGAACAGCAATTGGAAGCATTCGGACGAAAGAAGGGGTTAAAAATGTATATTTTAAGATGGGTTTAACCAATGGTATTGATATATATGAAAAAATCGAAGAAAAAGATGGGCAGCAAAGTCTGAAAAAACTTGAGCATTGGCTCGGAGATTTTCAAAATGAACGTGAATTTATAGCTACAGTTATAGAAACCGTATATTTTGAACAAGGTCAAAAAATAAAGTTGCATCAATTGGAAAAGAATGAGCGCCCTATGGAAGAGCAACCAAATACAAAATGGGCTTCTGATGACGGAACTATTTTATTGACGGCTGGAGAACAGGGGACTCCAATCACAGGCAGTATTCAGGTGGGCGATGATTCAATTTCTATTTTGTATGTGGCAAGGGGATAGTACAGCGGCTAAAATATATCCTTTAGATGTAGTTGCTGGGAGAGATGATGAAATTAAACCGGAAAATCGTATTGGGCTCTGCAGAATTTCGTACAGCTGGATGAGTGAGGATGAATTTTTAGCAGATATAATGGAAAGCGATAACTATGGAAGAAAGACAAACCATTCGATTTACCCGTATAGAATGAAAAGTATACCGTAAATCTTACATCCGCCCGTCAGGGCATGCATTATGGGGTGCCCTGCGGGTATGATCGCTCAAAAGCATATATTGTGTTACTCAACCATTCTGCGGATAAAAAATTGTTACCGCTGCGATGCCGGCAGATTCGGGTTTAGCCCTGAATCTGCCGGCATTTCTTCATTCTCATCTCATATTTCCTGATCCCCGGCATAAAATACTATAAAGCGAAAAAGAGGGACCTGTTATGAAAAAATGTTTTTTATTGGCCCCGCTGATCCTGCTGATGGCCTGTCTCTGCTGCGGCTGTGGAATCACGAACGTGGAGGAGGGAGAGCGGAAGGCAGTGGAATATACGGTGTTGAAGACGGATGCCATCCCTCCGGAAGTCGCGGAGGTCATTAAAGCTCAGGGTGATGCGGAATTCCAGATGACGTATAAGAGCGACGGATTTCTTTACATCCTCAGAGGCTATGGAAAGCAGAAGTCCGGGGGCTACAGCATTCAGGTAGAGGAAGTGACGGCCACAGACGGGGCGCTGCATGTGAAGACCCGGCTGCTGGGGCCGGAGACGAAGGAGGAACAGAAGGGGGACGGATCGGTTCCCTATCTGGTAATCAAGACGGAGGATTTGGAACTGCCGGTAGTATTTGAGTGAGAGGAGGAAGCGGTATGGAATTGATAAAAAATCATCTGCATCAGCTGAATATGAAATCTGAGGCTGTGAGCCAGGTGACCTTTGATGAGGACTACAATGTGCCGGATGTGAAGCCGGACGTTGGACGGATGATCCAGAAAAAAGGCGAGGTGACGGTGGCCGAGGTCCAGGTGAACGAGGGAAGGGCCAAAATCGCAGGCAGCCTCTGCTTTTCGCTGCTGTACGTGTCTGACGGAGAGGAGAAGAAGGTCTACAGCCTGGAGGGGGAATTGCCCATTGACGAAAGCCTGAACCTGGACGGTCTTTCCAGCGGGGATAAAATCTGTCTGAAATGGGAGATCGAAGATCTCAGCATCCATCTGATCAATTCCCGGAAGCTGAACGTGAAGGCAATCGTGACCTTTAACGCCTCAGTGGAAGAGCTGGCGGACATTGAGCTTCCGACGGATCTGAAGGAGCCTGAGGACGTATCTGTGAAAAAGAAGAATATCCGGGTGCTGGAGCTGGGGGTACATAAAAAAGATACGCTCCGCGTGAAGAAAGAAATGACAATCGCGTCCAACAAGCCGAATATTCATGGAATCCTCTGGAAGGATATAGAAATCCGGGGAATGGACCTCCGGGCCGAAGAAGATAAGATGTCGGTAAAAGGCGAGCTTTTCGTATTCGTGCTGTATGCGGGCGCGGATGAAGACAATCCGCTGCAGTGGCTGGAGCAGGCAATTCCCTTCAGCGGCGAGGTGGAATGCGCCGGCTGTACCTCTGATATGATACCGAATATTGAAGTGACGATGATTCAGAATACCATGGAAATCGCTCCCGACGCCGACGGCGAGGAACGGATGCTGCAGATGGACGTGGTTCTGGAGCTGGATCTGAAGCTGTATCAGGAGACTGTCAGCGAACTGCTGCAGGACGTCTATACACCGAAAAAACAGGCCGTACTGGTTTCCAGCCCGAAGATCCTGGAAAGCCTTCTGGTGCGGAACTTTTCCAAATGCCGGGTCAGCGACCGCCTGCAGATGGACGGAGTGCAGAATAAGGTTCTGCAGATCTGCCATGGGGAAGGCACGATCAAGGTAGACGAGGTTAAAATCGTGGAAAACGGCATACAGGTGGACGGTGTGGTAGAGCTGAGAATCCTCTACATCATCACTGACGACGAAATGCCCTTCTATTCCATGGAATCGGCCATCCCATTCACCCACGTCATCGAGGCGCCCGGAATCAGCGGAGACTGCAGATACTATCTGAGGACGGATCTGGAGCAGCTGTCCACCACGATGATCGACAGCAATGAAATCGAGGTCAAAGCAGTCATCAATCTGAACGCTGTGGTCCTGGCACGGCAGGAAGAGGAAATTATTGATGAAATCCGTGAAGAAGACCTGGATATGGAAAAACTGCAGAGCATGCCCGGAATCGTGTGCTATCTCGTGCAACCCGGCGACACCCTGTGGGATATTGCCAAACGGTTCTATACAACCGTGGAAGAAATCCAGAAAATAAACGATTTAAAGGGAGAGACCATCAATCCCATGGATTCACTTTTGCTGGTCAAAAAGGTAGAGTAATGCCTTGACAAAGGTTGTGGAAGCAGATAGTATAATAATTGTATACAATGGACATATAATAAGAAAGACCCGGACGACAGCCGGGCATCAGAGAGTATTCGTGCATAGGAAAAAGTTATGAAATTACAGGCGATGGCAAAAATAAATCTGGGCCTTGATGTGGTCCGGAAGCGGGATGACGGATATCATGAGGTCCGCATGATCATGCAGACCATCCAGATGTATGACCAACTGGATATGGCCGAGAGCAGCAGGCCTGGGATACGGCTTGCTACGAACCTGGCGTATCTGCCGAATAACGAGAACAACCTGGTCTATCGGGCGGCAAACATGCTGATGGAGGAATTTCACATAAAGAAGGGGCTGGATATCCGTCTCAGGAAAATGATACCGGTGGCCGCGGGTATGGCCGGCGGAAGCTCTGACGCAGCAGCGGCATTTATTGGAGTCAACCGCATTTTCAGGCTCGGACTGTCAATGGATGAGCTAATGCAGCGTGCCGTGAAGGTTGGAGCGGATGTGCCCTATTGTCTGATGCGGGGAACGGCACTCGCGGAAGGGATCGGGGAGAAGCTGACGCCTCTTGCGCCCATGCCTCCCTGCCATATCCTAATCGGCAAACCAGGTATCAGTGTTTCAACTAAATTTGTCTATAGTAACCTGCGGGCAGGGGAAATCAAGGACCATCCGGATATCAGTGGAATGATCCGCGCGATAGAAGAGGGTTCACTGCCCGGCGTGACTGCCCGCATGGCAAATGTACTGGAACGGGTGACCATACCGGCTCATCCTGTAATAGAAGAAATCAAGAGAAATATGATCGCACACGGTGCCTGCAACGCTCTGATGAGCGGGAGTGGTCCCACGGTATTCGGGATATTTGATAACCGGCGGACGGCGGAGGCGGCCAGCCGCGCCCTCAAAAGGAGTGGGCTGGCCCGGCAGGTATTTCTGACAAGACCTTTTCAAGGGGGAAATACGCATGAAAAATGATGATTTAACAAGTATTATGACAGAATATCAGTATATGCCCCTGCGGGACGTGGTATTTCACACCCTTCGCAGAGGGATCATGCAGGGGGACCTGAAGCCTGGCGAGCGGCTGATGGAAATCAAGCTGGCCAACCGTCTTGGCGTCAGCAGGACGCCGATCCGGGAAGCGATCCGGATGCTGGAGCTGGAAGGGCTGGTGGTGATGATCCCGCGCAAAGGCGCCCAGGTGGCTGAGATTACAGAAAAAGACCTGAAGGACGTGCTTGAAGTGCGGATGGGGCTGGAAGAGCTGGCCGTTAAATTCGCCTGTCAGAGGATCACCGAGGAGCAGCTGGACAACCTGTACCATGCCTCCAGGAAATTTGAAGAGGCGGTGAAGCGGGAAGATCTGACAGAGTTAGCCCAGGCTGATGTGGATTTTCATGACCTGATCTACAAAGCGACCGGGAATGAGCGGCTGGTGCAGCTTCTGAATAATATCCGGGAACAGATGTACCGGTACCGGGTGGAATATCTGAAGGATGAGGAAATCCGCGGCTCCCTGGTCCAGGAGCATGACACTCTGCTGGAGAAGCTGAGTCAGCGGGATCTGGAGGGAGCCAAACAGGTGACCCAGAGCCACATCGAGAGGCAGCAGGCCTATATATTAGAGACGATTTATGGTCAGAATGAAAAAAAGTGAATAAAACCATCAGGTTTGCAGAAGCTAAAAGAGACATCATCAGATGTCTCTTTTTGTTATGAAAGCCCCGGACGGCGGCCAGGCGCCTGGCATGCCTGCATGTGCCAAAGCCTGAACACCGGATGGGCAAGCCAGCATGCACAGGCAGGCCGACAGGCCGATCGCGTATGCTGGCGGCTTCTGTAAGACACCGCTGGAAGCGCAGCTGCCGGCGGCATTCTGTAATAGATGGAGGTTGCCGGATGAAGGTTTCGGAACATATCAGTGAGAACGAAGAATACATCCGCAGTACATGCGAAAATTGTGACGACGTGATCATACGCCCCATGAAGCTGGGGGAGGGGCAGAAAACAGACTGCCTCGTGGCATTTATAGAGGTGGCGGTCAGCAATATGATGCTGGAAGACTCGGTTGTGGGGAAATTTATCAACCAGCTCTGGACGCTGCCGGAAGAACAAATGAGAAGCTTCGTGGAAAAAAACGGAGCCGGGATTTCCGATACGGGAACCTTTGAGACGCTGGAGGAAGCTCTGGAATCCATGCTGGCGGGAAATGCCATATTTTTCATGGACGGATACGGCAAGGCGGTGAAGATTTCCAGCAAGGGCTATCCCAGCATGGGAGTGACCAAGGCGGAGTCCGAAAAGGTGCTCCGCGGGTCCAAGGAAGGGTTTGCCGATTCCGTGAAGGTGAATACGGCCCTGATCCGCAAGCGTGTCCGCAGCACCGGCCTGAAGGTGGAAGAACTGCGGGTAGGCGTCCGGTCGGACACTGTGGTGGCTCTGGTGTATATGGAAGAGTTGGTTTATCCCAAGCTGCTGGAAGAAATTAAGGAGCGGATGGGACAGTTTGAAATTGACGGGGTGCTGGATTCCGGTATGATTGAACAGCTAACGGAAGAGGACTGGCTTTCCCCTTTTCCTCAGTTTGAGACGACGGAGAGGCCGGACCGGGCCGCCATGGAAGCGCTGAACGGCCGGATTGTACTCCTGTGCGACAATTCTCCGGTAGCGCTGCTGCTTCCCACAGTGTTTAACAGCTTTGTGAAAGTCAGTGAGGACCGGTATAACCGGTTTGAAATGGTAAGTTTTCAGAGGCTGCTCCGCTACGGGGCCATATTTGCGGCTTTGCTGATTTCTGGTTTCTACCTTGCGGTAATCAATTTCCATACACAGATTCTGCCGGCCAATCTGATTCTCTCCTTCGCGGAGGCCAGAAAAGGAGTGCCCTTTCCCAGCATGGTGGAAATTCTCCTGATGGAGCTGGCCTTTGAGCTGATCCGGGAAGCCGGGGTGCGGATGCCGGGGCCTTTAAGCGGAACCATAGGTATCGTGGGAGGGCTGATCATCGGCGATGCGGCCGTGGGGGCCAACCTGGTCAGCCCCATGACGGTCGTCGTCGTGGCGGTCAGCGCCCTGAGCTCGCTGGGAATTCCCAATGAAGAATTCTCGGCGCCCTTCCGGCTGTTAAAGTATGGATTTATACTGCTGGGGGGATTCCTGGGCTGCTTCGGGCTGACAGTGGGGCTGTTCCTGCTTGCCGGGCACCTGTCGGGGCTTGTGAGTTTCCACATCCCCTATATGATGCCCTTTGTCAGCCGGGAGCTGCAGGGATATCAGGATGAGAAGGATAACCTGCTGCGGGGTCCGTTCCGCACGCTGAAAAGCCGCCCGGTATTCGCAAGGCGGGATCAGAGAATCCGGTTAAAAGAGAAGGGAGGAAAATGATGTTTTCAGATAATCAACGAATCTCCAGACGGCAGCTGAAACGTCAGATGATCCTGAGCCTCGTTGGGATCCTGCTGCTCTTCCAGGCGGGGGAAATGGCGGCGGGCGGCGGCAACTCCCTGGCGGGGATGCTGATCGGGCTGGCTCTTTTGATCCTGTACCTGTTCTTCCTGGTGCGGGCGTCCGCCGCCTACAGCAACCTGGAACGTTACTTCGGCTGTATCGGCAAATGGCTGATCACCCTGGTTTACTTGTCGTTCTTGGTGCTGAGCGGAAGCTTCCTGCTGGAAAAGGTCAGCTTCGTGACTGAACGGTATCTGCTCTCAGGCGTCCCTCTCCCTGTGATCAGCGCGGTATTTATCCTGGCCGCATGTCTCGGCATGGGCAATGAAGTGCAGAGGAGAGGGCGGCTGGCAGAGCTGGCGTTTCCCTGGGTGCTGGTGCTGTTGGTGCTGCTGCTGGTATTCGCGGCATTTCACCTTCACCAGCCGGATTTTTCACTGATGGAGCCGTGGTCGGCGGAGACCATCACAGAAGGCGCTTACCAGTATTTTACCATGGGCACTTCAGTCAGCCTGGTGGCATTTATCCTGGTCAGGGTGGACAAGGGCAGCAAGGTGAAAAAGGGCGGAACCTTCCGGAGCCTGGCAATCGGCCTTCTGATTGTGACTCTCATACTGCTGGCTACCGTTGCGGTACTGTTGGGAGTTTATGGATTTAAGGGCATTCAGAAAATGGAATTTCCCATTTTGGATCTTATGGCCGGGACCAGCCTGCCGGGGAATTTCCTGAAACGGTTTGACATCGTATGGTTAACCGTACTGATTTTCAGCCTGCTGTTCACATTGGGCAGCGTCCTGTTCTATGGCTGCTGGCTGACAGGGAGGAACGGAGTCCGGCGGGACTGGACCCGGATCATCATGGTGGCGCTGATCTGGCTGGGAAGCCTGATCGGATGGTCGGGAAAGACTATTTCAGATATCTATGCGACGATCCTGCAGGATATCTATGCGCCGCTGTTTCTGCTGATCACCATATTGGCTCTCTGGGCGCAGAAGCGGATACGGAATGAAAAGGAGAGAGGAGATGCTAAGCATGAGGAACAAAGGGAAGAAGAGCCTGAGAAGGCGGCTGAGTGAATGCGCGGCACTCTGTGCGGCAGCCCTTTTCCTGTGGGGCTGCGCAGGCGTAGAACCGGAAAAAAGAGCATATCCGCTGGCTGTTTCGGTGGATTACATCAACGGCGAATACGAAGTTGTATATGGAATGGCTAATTTGCCGGCAGATACGGGGCAGGGCAAGGACCCTCAGGCGGGCGGCGCGGAGCAGAATGCGGGGACTGTTTTCAGAGGAAAAGATCTGAAAGAAATACAGAAGCTCTACGACGCCAGCCAGGAATATGATCTGGATCTCGGTCATGTGCAGGCTGTGGTGCTGGGAAAAAGGCTGCTGTCTTCTGAAGATGCTTCTTCCTATATCTTTCAGTACATGGAAGATAACACGGTTCTGGGGAAGAGCGCTTATCTGTTCCAGACAGAAGATCCGGACGCCCTCATGAAGCTGAACGGGACTACAGTGGATTCCCTGGGGGATTATCTCACAGGGCTTTATGAAAACAGGACCGGGATACAGACCGAGCGGCCCCTCACGCTGGAGAATTTCTTCTATACCTGGAACAATTATGATGAGCTGCCCGTAATTCCGGAAATTCTCGTCAGGGACGGGCAGATAATTTTGGAAAAAACTGTATAAACCTTCATGCATCTGGCGATCCTTCAGACAGGAGGAATAGCTATGAAAGTTTTTAAGTTTTGTAAAAGAAATCTGGCCGTTATTATGGCTGTTATTATAGGAAGCGCCGGCGCTCTGTGGACAGGAATCACCTGGGACCACGTGCAGGAGACACAGATGGAAATCGCGAAGCAGGTGATCCGGTTCCACGTTCTGGCTAACAGCGACAGGACGGCAGACCAGGAAATCAAGCTGCAGGTGAAGGACAGGCTGCTGAAGGAGATGGGAGTTCTGCTGGAGGGTGCGGATACGCTGGATGAAACCCGTGAATGCCTGCAGGAGAACCTGCCCCTTCTGCAGGAAAAGGCGGAGGAGACAGTCCGTCTTGCCGGAAGCAGCCAGGCCGTCACAGTCCGTCTGACGACTGCCGATTTTCCGGTAAAAACATATGGGGATTACACATTTCCGGCAGGCCGGTATGAGACGCTGCAGGTGGAATTGGGAAACGCAAAGGGCCACAACTGGTGGTGTATGATCTATCCGTCTCTCTGTTTTGAGGACGCCCTGCACCCGGCAATGACGGAAAAGGGCGGCAAAAAACTGAAAGGGGTCCTCAGTGACGAGGCATACGACAGCATTTTGCAAAAAGGTGAACTTTCAATTGGTTTTCTCTGGTTTTAGGACAGAAAATATGATAAGCTATAGTGAGGTTGCGAACCTATTAGTAAGAGGATAGGGAGAGGAAAAGATGAACTCAGAAAAGAATGCGCCCATTGGGGTGTTCGATTCGGGCGTCGGCGGCTTGACTGTAGCACGGGAGATCATGAGAAACCTGCCGGATGAACGAATCGTATATTTCGGCGATACCGCCCGTGTTCCTTACGGAAGCAAATCAAAGGCCACGGTCCTGCGATATTCCAGGCAGATCGTCCGGTTCCTGAAGACACAGAAGGTAAAGGCTATCGTAGTAGCCTGCAATACAGCCAGCGCCCTGGCGCTGGACACCATAGAAGAAGAGATCGACCTGCCGATCCTGGGTGTGGTAAGACCCGGGGCCAGCGTGGCCGTTCAGGCCACTCACAACAAGAAAATCGGCGTTATAGCCACAGAGAGCACCATTCACAGTAATCTGTACCAGACCCTGATCCAGCGGGAAGACCCCGAGATCACAGTATATGGAAAGGCGTGCCCGCTGTTTGTGCCTCTGGTAGAAGAGGGCTGGACGAAAGACTCCATAACCGTAGAGGTCGCCAAACGTTATCTGGCAGAGCTGCTGGAGAAGGATATCGATACGCTGATTATGGGCTGCACCCATTATCCGCTGCTGAGGACGCTGCTCAGGAGGATACTCGGCGAACAGGTGACTCTGGTCAATCCGGCCTATGAGACTTCCCAGGCGCTGAAGCGGATGCTCGAAGAGCTGGGCCTGGAGAACGACACTCATTGCCCGGCGGGAGAGAAATACCAATTTTATGCCAGCGACACTGTGGAAAAATTCAACGCATTCGCGAATTCCATATTGCCCTACGATATCAAGACGACGAAGCAGATACCAATAGAAGAGTACTGAGGGAAGAAGTTTAAGGGGAACGATATGACAAAAGAAGTGATCATCACCATACGGGGACTGCAGTTTATCCAGAGCGAAGAGGATATGGAGCCTGTAGAGGTGGTAACGCCTGGAGAATATTACAAGAAGAACGGCCAGCACTATCTGTTGTTTGAGGAAGCAGTGGAAGGCTTTGAGGGAACGACACATAATGTGATGAAATTTAAAGAAGACCAGCTGGAAGTCAGAAAAAAGGGTCTTGTCAATGTACATATGGTATTTGAGGAGAACAAAAAGACGCTGTCCTATTATCAGACGCCTTTTGGCGTTATGAATATGGGAATTGCGGCGACGAATATCCAGGTTCACGAAGGGAAAAATAATATAGACCTGTTGGTCAATTACGCGCTGGATCTGAACGAGAGCTATGTCGCGGACTGCACGATACAGATGAATGTCAAATCCAAAGAAGAGGGCAATTTCCGCCTGGAATCATAAGAAGGAATTCATCAGAAAGATGCTGGACAGATCAGAATAAAAAACAGCCAGGAGTTTTCATTAGTGAAATCCTGGCTGTATGTCTGGCTATTAAGGCTATCAGATCTCTCCGCGTCCCTTTCGGAGAAGCCTGTTGAAGGCGCTTTCTTTCTTTTTCTTGGGCGGTTCCAGAGAACCGCGGATGCCCTTGGCGCCGATGATGTACAGCCCGCTTACTGTCGCTTTGATCTCCTTCTTGACAGGGATCAGTTCATAGACAGCAGCGTCGGCAATAAATGTCATGATCTTAGGGCCGACTTTGGCTTTCACGATGGGAAGCTTTGTCCTTCTCATGAGCTTGGGGGTCTGGTCAATGACCATTTGGGGAAGCCCGGAATCCTTCAGCCTCAGTTTCTTTTTATCGATAATCAGCATGCTCATTACCTGTTTAGCTGCTTCAATCTGTTCTTGTTGTGCTTCCTGCTTCTTCTGTGCTCTCTTCCCAAGTATTACCAATACGATGATGACCGCTGCGACGGCAGCCAGCACGATCAGTAAAATCTGCCACCAATTCATATGCATACCTCCTCTATTATTCTTCCATATTCTATCATTTATTCATTTAAAAGGCAATGCTGAATTTTTCAAAACTTCCGGTTTAAGAATCGCAGGATTATTTTTATTCCAGTGTCCCGTGCTTCTGTTCATGCTGAGAAATGGCCTGGCGAATCAGATATAATATTTCGCCGTTAATAGAGCGTCCGTTGAATTCCGCAAGGCTTTTTAGTTTTTGATGAGTTTCAGAGTTAATGCGTAATCCCAAATGTTTATCTTTATCCATAAAATTTCCTTTCTGATTGATTTGAGCATCGTGTCCATGTAATATATAAGTACATTTTAAGTACGCACAGATGAGCGGTGGCTGGGATGTACTTGTTTTAAGTACATAATATTTTGACCAGATGAAATTTCTAAAAACCGGAAATGCTTTTGAGGATTATTCTTAATATTAAACAATAGTGATAGATAAGGCGACTCCATTGTGAATATTGACAAATGATTGTGGGATATTAACAATAATTAAACCAGAGTGAATGAGTAAAGGAAAGGGGAATTTGATTTATGGAACTGAAAGACAAATTTAGAAAGGGATTGATGGATATGCTTGTTTTAAAAGTCTTATCCAGAAAAGATTCTTACGCTTACCAAATAGCCCAGACACTTGAGAACGTTTCACAAAATGCTGTTACCTTTGCTGTTCCGTCGATGTACCCTCTCCTGAACCGCCTGCAGCGTCAGGGTTTTGTAAGCTCTTATTTCCTGGATGATCCGAAGCACAGGGAACGGGTCTATTATCACATCGAGCCAGCCGGCCGGGAGCAGTTGGATTTGCTGACAGAAGCATATTCCAAAGTAAAAAACGGCGTGGAGGCGATCTTAAATTATTCCATATCAGATATGGATGAGTGAGGAGTATCAGTTTTCTGTCTACTTGCTTAGTATCGCCCTGCTGTGTTATAATAAAACGACCGGCGGCATCACCAGACTTTCGGCTGCTGGTTTGCTTCTGGTAATTGCTGCAGACGAAGGAGAATAAAATGACAGACAAAAGGCTATCGGATGAAGAGCGCCGGCGCCGGGCGGGCATGCGCCGCAGGCAGGAGCTTCGGAGAAAGAGACGGCGGAAAGTGATGATCATGCGTCTGATCATCGCCTTAATAGGCGTATTTGCAGTCTTTCTGGCAGTCTGGGGGATTTCTTCCGCTATCCGTGAGGGGAAAAAACTGACAAGTACGGCGGATGACGGGCAGAAGGAGGCAGTCGTCCAGGCGGCAGGTATGTCTGAACCAGGCAAGTATGCGGAACTTCTGGCCGCGCAATATGACTATGACAGTGCGATCGCGGTTCTGGAATCCATGGAAAACGCGAAGAAGGATGAAGCGATACAGGCTGCAATCGGGGAATATAAAGCAGAAAAAGAAAAACTGGCCGCAGTGGATGCAAGTTCAGTGCGCCATTTTTCTTTTCCAACATTATTGGTGAATGAGGCGGCTGCGGCTGAGGGGACATCTCCCCTGACAGTGGAACAGTTCCGTCAGATCCTTCAGGAACTGTATGACGGCGGCTACGTGCTGGTGGATCTCTATGATCTGGCTTCTGCAGTAAAAGATGAAGAAGGAAACGTTAGCTATGAAGCAGGCGTGCTCTATCTGCCGGAAGGGAAAAAGCCGTTTGTGCTGTCTCAGCGGGATGTGAGCTATCCCTTTGAAAAAGCGGGGAACGGTTATGCCTCGCGGCTGATCGTAGACGATGAAGGCAGGGTGGTTAATGAATATAAGCAGCCAGACGGCAATACGGTGACGGGAGATTATGATATTGTGCCCTGTCTGGAGACATTTATCAGCGAGCATCCGGACTTTTCCTACCGGGGAGCCAAGGGAACCCTGGGACTCACCGGTTACAACGGTGTTCTGGGCTACCGGACCAGTCCGTATCTGGCTGTGTCGGCGGCCGAGGGCAATCCATACGCCGACGGTTACGGTACCTTTGATACCGAAGCAGAGGCAGAGAGCTGTAAGACTGTGGTACAGGCTTTGAAGAACGGGGGCTGGAATTTTGCCAGCTATGGGAACAGCTATACCAGCTATGGCAGTGAGTTCTCTCAGATGCAGTCCGATGCCGACCAGTGGCAGGCCAACGTTGCGCCTGTGGCCGGAGGGACGGATATCCTGATTTTCCCCTGTGAGACGGACATTGGCAGTTGGAGCGACTACACGGATGAAAATACGAAATACACGTATCTGAAGGATCAGGGGTTTCGCTTCTTCTGCATAGAAGAGGGCGATAATCTGAGCTGGCTGCAGGTGAGAGCCGGTTATGTGCGCCAGGGCATTCATGAGATAGATTCGTATGAAGAATTTCAGAGCGTGCTGGCTCTGGAATAATCAACGGCGCCGGTGAGCGCAGATACCAGAATATTGAGACAGAAGGGATGTTTATGAGAAAAAAAAGGATTTTAGCTATTTTATGCCTTGCCACAGCGCTGGCTGCAACAGGCTGCAGCAATGATACTGTGGATAAAGACCAGGGAACTACGTCGGAGAGCGGGAAATCAAACGACACAGCGGAAGAAGGAGCTTCTGACGGCAAAAGCAGCGATATTTCCTCCGTTGAGCCGGATACCACTCCGATTACAGAGGGTGATTTTGCACTGGCAGATTGTGTGAAGCTGGGAGAATATAAAGGACTGAAGCTGACCCGGAGTGTGGAGGCTGTCAGCGAGGAAGATGTGGACAGCTATGTCGCTTCTCAGATGAATGTTGAAGAGGTAACGGATGCAAAGGCTACTGTACAGCAGGGCGATACGGTGAATATCGCGTATGAGGGGACAAGAGACGGGGTGGCTTTTGAAGGCGGGACCAGCAGCAGTTATGACCTGGTGATTGGTTCGGGCAGGTTTATTGAGGGCTTTGAGGATGGCATCATCGGTATGAAGGCAGGCGAAAGCAGAGATCTGGACCTCACATTTCCGGAGAATTATAAGACGGAGGATCTGAGGGGGGCTGCGGTAGTTTTTCATGTGACGGTCAATAAGATTAGCCGTGCCCCTGAACTGACGGATGAATGGGTGCTGGAGAATACGGACGGGGAATATACAACGGCGGAGGAGTTCCGGCAATTTGCCAGAGACAATCTTGAGACGAACAAACAAAATTCAGCGCTGCAGGCCATGCGCCAGGACGCCTGGAGACAGGTTGAAGAGGGCACGGAATTCTTGCAGCTTCCCAGGGCCTATGTGGAAGAGGGAGAGACAGAATTTGAATCTGGAGTAAAGCAGGAAGCGGCTTACAGCGGCATGGAGCTGGATGCCTATATAGAGGCCAACGGCCTGAGCCAGGAGCAGTACGAGAACCGTAAGGAGCAGTATGGGAGAGCGGCCGCCAAGAGCCGCCTGATGCTGGATGCTCTGCAGGAGGCGGAGGGCCTGAGCACAGAAGATGAAGAGTACCAGGAAGGCCTTGAGAAGCTTGCAGAGTCCTATGGTGTGGATGCGGATACGCTGGTAGCCTCCTATGGGCAGAACACTGTGGAACAGTATATCATGACCAGCCGTGTGCTGGACAGGCTGCTGAGCTATGCTGATATTACAGATGAAACGGAGTAATCCTCATTTTTTTGCAAAAAAATGCAGGTTGAATTTGACATCTGGCCTCATTTGCGGTATATTAGGTGAGGACGGGGCATTAGCGCAGCTGGGAGCGCGCCACATTCGCATTGTGGAGGCCGTGGGTTCGAATCCCATATGCTCCATACAGGAAGCACTTTCGGAAGAAGGTGCTTTTTGCTTGCCCAATATCGTCCTGGCCGCCTGGTGCATGAAGAAGTCCCTGTCGTTTTTTTGCTGGTTCACTGAGTAATTGAGAAGCTGATCGGATATGCTATGTATAGAAAAAAACAAGGGAGGCCATTATGAAGTCATTGAGCATGAAAATTACAGATTATCTGAAATATCTGAAAGAACAGGAAAAATCAGCTTCTACCAGGAGGCAGTATCATAAAGATATACTGAACTTTCTGGACTATTTTGGCACAACCCCGGCCTCTAAGGACCTGGTGATAAACTATAAAGAAATCCTTCAGCTCAGCTATCGGCCGGCCAGTGTGAATACAAAACTCGCGGCGATTAACGGGTTCCTGGAATTTGCGGGCAGGCCGGAACTGAAGGTCCGTCTGCTGAAAATACAGCACCGGCCATATTGTCCCGGGGACAGGATGCTCACGAAAGCGGAATACCTGCGGCTGGTGAAGGCATCCGAGAGCCGTAAAAATGAGAGGCTGTCATTGCTGCTCCAGACCCTCTGTTCGACAGGGATACGCGTGTCAGAGCTAGCGTTCATTACCGCAGAGGCGGTAAAAACAGGAGAGGCAGTCGTCAGGCTAAAAGGAAAGACACGGATTGTCCTGATCCCGGGAAAAATGAAGAGAAAGCTGTCTCTCTATATAAAGAAGCAGGAGATCCAGTCAGGACCGGTATTCCTAACCCGGGGAGGCAGGCCGCTGGACCGCAGCAATATCTGGAAGATGATGAAATCACTGTGTACGGACGCCCATGTTGACCCTGAAAAGGTATTCCCGCATAATCTCCGCCATCTGTTCGCCCGCTGCTTCTATTCTATCGATAAAGACCTTGCGAAGCTGGCAGACATTTTAGGGCACAGCGATATCAACACAACCAGGATCTATATCATATCCACAGGCAAGGAACACCTGCGGAGGCTGGATACGCTGGATCTGGTAGTTTAGTAAGATAAAAAAACACCACGTAATTCTTATTACGTGGTAAGTGCATTTAAAAATATGTACATAATTTTTTCTCAGGTTATTTTAAAATTATAGCCTAACAGTTCGGGAATGTCAATATTACTGTGGTAAAATTTGGGTTTTAAACTATAAAGCATGGGGAACAGGCCTTTCTGTCATGTGCGGCGGCAAGGCTTATTATATGTGCTTATTTTATTAAAAAAGCCGGTTTGACGGACAGAACTGTTGAAAAAAAGTTAATCAACCAGCATTTTTTGAGGAGCCAGGCCATTCTTATGGTTAAGGCTTTTCTTTTTTTGCCACATAATAAGAATTATGTGGCAAAAAACGTCAGATCTCGAGAAAATTGCCGGCTTAAAGGCAAGCCGGCCGGCAACCTCATGAACGGCAAACCGACATGCTGAAGGGGGCATGATTTCTGACGGGGTATACAGAAGAGGAGGAAAACAGCCATGCCGGAAAGGATTTTGCCAGCGCCGGCTGCCAGAGCACCGGTTACAACCAGGGATGCCCTTCTGATGCTGACTGTTCATAAATATGACGGCAGTTTTTCAGAGGGAGAGATAGCCAATGCCCATATGCTTTCCAGCGTCGGGTTTCAGGGATATGGAGATCTGCTGCTGAAAATGGAAAGGATTTATGATCTGCTGGAGATACCGGGATTTGGCCGGGAAATAAAAGGGAAGAGCAACGGATTCCAATGGACGGCAACGGATCTGGAGACGGCGGATGGTTGGGATATGAACGTACAGGCCTGGAAGAACGGCGGAGCCTGGGACGGCCGGCGCAGGCCTCATGTATTTGTGCAGACCATGTACCGGCAGCATTACAGCTGGCAGGGCAGCTGTTGCATTGACGGGCAATGGGAATATTTCCGCAGTGCTTTGGAATTGCTGCTTATGATAGATCACTTTATACGGAAGGAGCAGGAAAAAAATAATGAGAGGTAAAAAAAGAGAGCGCCAGAAGAATAAAGGGTTGAAAAGAACGCTGGCTTTGGCGCTGGCAGTATTTGTATTGCTGTCTCTGACAGAGGCTCCGCGGATTTTGGCGTCGTCGGGAAATTCGACCGAGCCGCACAGTGGCGCAGTGGCGGAACAGAGCGCGGCGGAAGTCCGGGATCAGACAGCCGGGACACAGGACGGAGCTGCCGGTACCCCGGGAGGAACGGAGGGCGGCCAGGCGGCGGATGAGGAAACAGAAGAGAATGACCGGCAGGCTGGAAGCAGCGGGAACGTGCAGGATGAGGAACAAGCGGATAGCGGCGGAACGGACGGAGGGATCGTTGAATATCTTCCGCAGGCACTTCCGGAAGGACTTACGGTAAAAGCCTGGACGGATGCGGGAGTATTGCCGGAGGACGTATATCTGGAAGTTGAACAACTTCCGGGAGAAGATCAAAACAGCAGATATGCAGAAGCTTTGCGTGCGTCAGGGACGGATGCGGACGGATTTATGCTCTGGGATATTGGCTTTTATGATGCGGCAGGTGAGAGAGTGGAGCCGGCCGGGGGTTCTGTGCATCTGGAGATAGCTTGCTCCGGATTGAATATATCAGAGATGGACACAGCTTCGCTGTCCCTGCGGCAGATGGCCGAAACGGAAAGCGGCATAGCGGTTCAGTCAGTGGCCGATACTTCGGAAAGCTTGTCTGGGAATATAGCGGTAGACGGCGAAACGGTGCATGCAGCCTTTACGGCGGAAAGCCTTTCGGTGTTCGCGCTGACCTGGTCCTGCAATCCTGAGGGCGGCACGGCCCGCGCTTTAGGTTCCGTCAGGGCAGCCAGACCGACTGCGCAGATGCGTGCCGGGCATGAAAAGTATGTGGAGAAAAAAGAGGACGGGACTTATGATCTGACACTGACCGTTTCCGGCATGGCCGGGACAGCGACTTCAAAAGCGGAGCTGGATGTGGTCTATGTGCTGGACAAATCCGGAAGCATGAATGATGGTCTGGGAGGCGGCTCGAAAAAAACCAGGCGGGAGGCGGCCAAAGACGCTATCGACAGCCTCACCGCCGCGCTGGCTTCCAATCAGAATATAGATGTGCGGTTTTCTCTTGTGACGTTCAGCGGGTCCGACGAGAGATGGGACCGCGCCTGGAACGATTCGGAAGTGGCTGTGGACTGGACGGGAGATACCAGACGGATAACCAGCAGCTCAGGCCCGTCTGCCAACGGAGGGACCAATTATCAGGCGGGACTGAGGAACGCCAAAGAATTGCTGGCAAGTGCAAGGAGCGGAGCGCTGACAGCAGTGATATTTATATCGGATGGAAATCCAACATTTCGTTATGATGAAAACGGATATACAACCGGAACCGGAAACAGTGACCTTTTAGGATATAATCTGCAGGCGGCCAAAGATGAGGCGGCCGGCCTGGGAACAAATTATTTCTATACAGTGGGAGTAGGTCCGAAAAATAATTATTCAAAGCTGCGTGATCTGAAGGATGCCGCTCCGGAAAATACGACAAAAGCATTCTACGAAGGTACGGATGAAGCTTCGCTGAACGCGGCCTTTGACGATATACAGGCTGCAATTACCACAATGCTGTGCAGTGATGTAACTATAGCGGATACCCTGAGCGGTCACGTGCAGCTTACAGGTATCGCGGCAGGAAACCCTGCTTCCATGACGGTAGCCGTCAGAGACGGAGAGGGGAATGTGGTTGTCTCCGGAGAAAACAGTGTGGAATTTGAAGGTGTGACGATCACGGCACGATATGACGAAAGCACCAGACAGGTGATTCTGGATTTCCCGGATGATTATGAACTGAAGGGTGGCTATACCTATCAGGTGACCGTTAATATAGAGCCGTCGGAAGCCGCATATGAAGCTTACCGGAATAATGGGGCAGCCTATACGGATACTGGAGAACCCGGGACAGGGCCGGCGTCTGAGGGGCAGCAGGGCTTTTTCAGCAACAGTGACAGCTCACTCACCTATACTTACAATGGCGAACAGATTAACGATTCTTATAACCGGCCCGTCGTACAACTGGAACCGGGAACTCTCGTTATAGAGAAGAGGATTGAAGGGCTGGAGGGTGAGGCCCTGGATTATCTGAGGCAAAACCTGAAATTTAATTATACGCTGAACAATGGCAGCCTCCAGGAAGTCCCATTCAGTGAATTCACCTGGAATCAGGAAAGCGGGAGCTATCAGTACCGGATAGAGGGCTTGTCTCCGGATACCGTCTATCAGGCCGGTGAAGTGAATGCGGATATCTCTTCTGTATACAATTATCTGTTAACAGCTTCTTCTCAGAACAGTCAGGGAACTGTAGAACGCCTGGAAACGAAAACGGCTTCCTTCGCGAATACATATGAGCCGGGCAGCCATGTTCTCACCATTGAAAAACGGGTGAGCGGCAGCATGGGCGACCACAACAGGGAGTTTTCCTTTTCATTGGCACTTGCCAGGGACGGTCAGGCATATACAGAGGATCTGATCTATACGGAAAATGAGAATTCCGGGGAGAAAACCCTTCGGGCTGACAAGGGAGTGTATCAATTCTCACTGGCGGACGGCGACGAAATACATCTGACCATTCCCCATGGCTGTGCGTATACAGTGGTGGAGGAAAATGCGGACTATATGCTGCAGGTGGAGCCGGGCGGCGGAGTGTATTCAGAAGGAAAGCTGACCGGCACGCTGAATGAAGATTCGGCAGCGGTCTTTACAAATACTAAAGAGATGGTGCCGCCTACGGGAATCGGCTGGCCGGTTCTCCCATATCTGGCAATGGTACTCCTGGCTCTGGCTTCCGCAACGGCCTTCAGGATGAGACGCAGAGAGGGTTAAAGGATTTATGGCGGTAAAAACCATGGAAGATATAACTGTTCTGATGGAAAAAATGCGTTTCCGGAAAAAATGGATCGGCGGTGTGGATGAAAAAGACGTCTGGCGCCAGATGGAGAATCTGCAGAATGCTTACCGCTCTGCTTATGAAATTCAACAGGAACGGTTCAGGGTCCTGATCCGTGAAAGGGATCTGGAGATCACTAAATTAAAGCGTCAGATTGCCAGCCAGAGAGGAAGTGCGGGTGAAACAAATGACTGAAAAGAGGCCGGAGGCGCCGGAGCAAGTGATAGCTGCCAGACGGAAGAGACTCGCAAACCAGGCGGAGATTACTTCCTTCGCGGCTCGCGGCGTTCTGCTGGTTTTACTGCTGTGTGTGATTTTCGGAATCGTCTTTGGAATTACACCTATGAAAAATAATGACATGTCGCCGGGTATCGGCGCAGGAGATCTGCTGCTGTATTTCCGCCTGGAAAATGAGCTGCGTGCCCAGGACATAGTGGTGTGGGAAGAAGCAGGTACCCAGTATGTCGGCCGAATCGTGGCGCAGGGCGGGGATGCTGTGGAGATTACGGAGGATTACAGGCTGAAAATCAACGGAAGCGTTGTCATTGAAAATAATATTTATTATTCAACGCCCAGATATGACAGCGGGGTTGAATATCCCCTGACATTGGGTGAAGACCAATATTTTATTCTGTGTGATTACCGGGAAGGCGGGAAGGACAGCCGATATTGCGGTGCGGTGGACAGAAGTGAGATTAAAGGCAAGGTAATTACCGTGATCCGCCGCAACAACTTATAGACGACGGGCCGCAGACAGACGGAGAAGCGATCTGTTGCCAGGGATATCGCGGATGCCGGTTCACGCCTTTGAGATAAAGCCTGCGCAGCGGCGCGGCAAAGACATAGTAAACAATATTTCAAGGAAAAGAGAGGATATGTAAAATGAAGAAACGTTTTTTAAGCAGACTATCTGCGGCCGTGGCCGCCGGAATTTTAACAGTGGCCGCTCTGGGATTCAATGTGTATGCAGCTGGCGCAGGAAATTCAAAAGGCAATGTATCTTTTGAAAAAACACTGGATATGGCCGGAGCAGAGGGAGCAAGCGTCCCGGACGTCACTTTTGGATGGACAATCGTGCCTGGCACGGGAGTTGCAGCCACCGGTAGCAATCCGGAAATCCTGGCAGGCGTCGGACAGCCTGTGGTAAGCGATGTGGCATACAGTCATACGGACAGTGCGGAGGATCTGACAAAAACTGCGGCTGTAGACTTTTCAAACGTGATATTCCCTGCTCCGGGAATTTACCGCTATGTGGTTACAGAAGAAGCTTCGCAGAATGCCGATGTTACCAATGACAGCAATCGTGTCCGCTATCTGGATATCTATGTGGAAAATGGGACAGAGCCGGATACCTATGTAATCAGTCATTCAGTCCTGTTGACAGAAGCAGTCACCCCTGGTCTGGACGGTAAATACGGAGACGGGACGTCCGGAAAAAGCAGCGGCTATGTAAACGCTTATGAGACTTACAGCCTGACTCTCAGTAAAGAGGTTACCGGTTCCATGGGAAACAAAGGGCAGGAGTTTGATTTCACCGTTGAATTCACAGGCCCCGCCAATGCCGTCTTCACCTATGGCAATGAAACAATCAGCCTGGATGGGCAGGGCAAGGCGTCTGTGACAGGAATCAGTCTGTCAGACGGAGACTCCATTGAGATTACAGGTATTCCTTCT
Source organism: Wansuia hejianensis (assembly GCF_014337215.1). NCBI lineage: Bacteria > Bacillati > Bacillota > Clostridia > Lachnospirales > Lachnospiraceae > Wansuia > Wansuia hejianensis. The sequence goes on from NZ_CP060635.1 coordinate 3,815,896, forward strand.
ACGGTGACTTACAAAATTACCGAAAATATTGCATCGACAGAGGGCTATACGACCAGTTATCAGATTAATAACGGCGCGGCAGCCGATGGGACTGTAACCGGCAGCCAGACGATGGGTAAAGCGGATCATACAGTAGCGTTTACCAATAACAAGGAAGCTGTGACACCAACAGGTATCTTTATGAACTGTGTGCCGTTTGTACTGATGGTGGCGCTGGCAGCCGCGGCTGCGTTCCTGTTCCTGCGCAGAAGGAACCGTGCATAAAAAACGTACCGGGGCAGGGCACAGAACTAGGAGGCTGTCCTGCCTCCAGGCGGCGGCCAGGATCGCGGGGGCAGGCAGCCGCGTTCTCAATGCAGCCGCAGCCCTGCTGATTCTGCTCCTGCTGTTATATGGCGGTTATTCCCTCTGGGATACTGTCATGATTTACCGGGGCGCTTTCGCGGGAGAAGAATTGCTGCAATACAAGCCTGTGGGAGAGCGGCAGGAAAATCCCACGCTGAAGGAGCTTCAGGGAATTAATCCGGATGTACGGGCATGGGTGACGGTTGAAGGAACACATATAGATTACCCGGTTGTGCAGGGAAAGACAAATATGGAATATATCAATAAAGATGTATTCGGGGATTTCTCTCTGTCGGGTTCGGTATTTTTAGATTGCCGGAACCAGCCGGACTTTTCTGACGGATACAATTTGCTGTACGGCCATCACATGGATAACGGCGGGGTGTTCAGCGACGTAGCGGAGTTTACCGGTCAGGATTACTTTGACAGCCATCAGAAGGGCGAACTCTATCTGCCTGGCGGGACACATGCATTCCAGGTGTTTGCCTGCGTGGAGACGGATGCGTTTGACAGCGTGATATTTAGTCCTGGCGGACAGGGAGATCAAATGGATATTTTTCTGGCATATGTCCGGGATAACGCGGTGCAGTACCGCGAGATCGGCGTCACGGCGTCTGATTCCATAATTGGACTATCAACTTGTGCCGAAGCTGAGACAAACGGCCGCGTGATCATTTTCGGACGGCTGGAAGAATAAAGAAGGCACAGGAGGGAGGTGTTTATCATGTTTCAGAGATTCAGAATAAGGTATATGGGCGTATTGCTCACCTCAATCCTTGCGGTTCTGTTTTTTCCGGGAAGGGTGCCGGCCGCGGAGCGTTCCTGCGCCGTATCCATACCCGTGGAAATAAGGGTGACAGGGAATGGCGTGCCGGCGGATGAAGAATATCGGATTCGCATAGGAGGAGAAAACGTTCCGATGCCCGGGGAGACGGAAATTACGCTGAAAGGCGGAGGAAAAGCGCAGTTTGGGCCAATTACTTATAGTACGCCTGGGGATTACCGGTACCGGATCAGCCAGACAGCGGGAAATGCTGAAAATTTTACTTATGATACATCAGTTTATACCGTGACTGTCCGGGTGGTAAATAATGAGGAAGACGGCCTCAGCGCTGAGATCTGGGCGGTTAAGGACGGGTCGGAAGATAAGAGCACGGAGATCGTGTTCAGCAACAGCTATAAAAAACCTGTAACGCCGGAGCCGAAACCGACAGCGGCGCCGGCCGCCCAGGCGAAGGCGGAAAACGTTGATACAGGAGATGATCAGGCGGCTCTGCCATGGGTTACGGCACTCCTTGTGAGTGCTCTGGGAACGGTGCTGGCGGTAAAATTGAAGCCGCGTCACAACAGGTAATCTCTTTTTAATGACCATAAGTAAAGGTTTTCTAAGGAAAACGGCATAGCCCGCTGTGGCTGTGCCGTTTTAACGTTCGGTCCGGGGAAACAGTTTAAATCTAACCGGCGCAGCGGAGGCGGGATGATCCGGTTGCGCCGCTGTTCTGCAGATGATATAATCAGAGCCAGAGAATTTATGAAAAAAACCAGGGAGTGGCAGGGGATGTCAGCAGAAAAAAAGCTTCAGATGATGATCTTATTTCCAACAACGACTCAGGCGCTGAAAATGGAAGACTGCTGTCGGACAGGCAAAATGCCGGGCCGCCTGATACCGGTGCCGGGGCAGGTGCGCGCCGGCTGCGGGATGGGCTGGATCGCCGGGCCGGAGCGTCGCCGCGAATTTGAAAAATTTATGGGAGAGCGGGGGATCTGCTGGGAAGATATCAGAGAGCTGTATTTATAACCATATTGGTTTTGGCAGTGCGCTCCTGGCCGGATACGTTGATGGTGATGCAAGATCAACAGAGGAAAACCAAGAAAAAGAGGGACTATGAAAGGAGAGAGCGCGTATATTATGAAATCAGATAGACAGATGTTCTGTCAGAGTGGGGGGTGTACGGCCAAGCTGGGGCCGGGCGCACTGTCACATGTGCTGGAAAAGCTGCCGAGGAAACAGGATCCGGATCTGCTGGTGGGATATGATCACTCCGATGACGCCGCGGTTTACAGGATATCTGACACTACGGCGCTGGTACAGACGCTGGATTTTTTTCCTCCGATGGTGGAGGACCCTTATCTGTTCGGGCAGATAGCGGCGGCCAATGCCCTCAGTGATATTTACGCCATGGGAGGGGAGGTGCTGACGGCGCTGAACATTGTCTGTTTTCCGGAAAATATGGATTTGAACATTCTGGGGCAGATTCTGGCAGGCGGTAATGAAAAGGTACGGGAGGGCGGCGGCGTGCTGGCCGGAGGCCATACGATCATGGATGAAGGAATTAAATACGGCCTGTCAGTCTGCGGCAGAGTTCATCCGGACAGGATTCTGACGAATCATGATTGTGAGGCAGGAGACACCCTGCTTCTTACAAAGCCTTTGGGCGTAGGCCTCACCTGCACGGCGGCCCGGATGGAGACGGTTTCCGGACCGGATCTGGAGCTGGCGCTGGAATCCATGCGGACTCTGAACAGGAAGGCTTCAGAGGTCATCCGGAAATACCATACCCATGCCTGCACAGATGTGACAGGCTTTGGATTCCTGGGGCATCTCTGTGAGATGATGGGCGGCCGCCTGACCGCTGTCATCGATCAGGAGAAGATCCCGCGGATACCGGGGAGTGAATCATACGCGGAAGAGTTCTACCTGACAGCGGCGGCTCAGAGGAACAGGAACCATCTGCAGGGACGGGTCTCGTTTCAGGACTGCACGTTTGCTATGGAGGAGCTGCTCTTTGATCCTCAGACCTCAGGCGGCCTGCTGGTGAGCATGGCGGCGGAGGATGCCGGACGGGCGCTGAAGGAGCTGTCGGCACTTGGCCTTCCCTGCGGGATCGTTGGGAAAGTGACCGGCCGGACTGAAAAGGAAGTAATTGTAAGATGAGGCGTCAGGATTTTGTGGAACAGTATTTTCAGGATAAAATTGACTGGGCAGGATGAAACGGAATGACGCTGTACAGGAGGTAAGAACAATGATAGAACTGGATGAAAGAGGAAAACCGTGTCCCCTTCCGGTGGTGGAAGCAAAACGGGCAATGGAGGCGGCTCCGGCGGGCGAAGCGGTGAGCGTAATCGTTGACAATGAAATAGCGGTACAGAACCTGAAGAAGCTGGCGGGGCAAAAAGGCTGGGGATTTTCCGCCGGACAAACAGGAAACGGATGTTATCAGGCCTGTCTGAGCCGTAAAGGCAGCGCGGCCATTCATACCGGGGCAGAGGATGGGCAGAGGGATCACGAGACGGCCCCGGAACCGGAAGGAAGTTCGGATATCCCTGCATGCGGCTGTTCTGGCGGCGCTGTGGCAGTTATCAGTTCCGACTGTATGGGAAGCGGCGATGAAAGGCTTGGAAAGCTTTTGATGAAAGGTTTCCTTTTTGCACTGACCAGCCAGGAGAGAAAGCCGTCGGCTGTATTATTTTACAACCGGGGGGCGTTTCTGACCTGCAGCGGTTCGGACTCTCTGGAAGATATAAGGAAGCTGGAGAAAAGCGGCGTGGAGATCCTGACCTGCGGAACGTGTCTGGATTTTTATGGAATCAAGGATCAACTGGCTGTGGGGCAGGTGACGAATATGTATGAAATTACAGAAAAACAGATGAACGCCGCATTGATTGTACGGCCGTGAGGAGCTTGTGATGACGCGCAAGGAACAATTGGTGATTGTCCGGGGAGGCGGGGATATCGCTACCGGAACGATTTATAAATTAATGGAATGCGGGTACCCGGTGCTGGTGCTGGAGACAGAGAGGCCGTCGGCGATCCGGCGGCTTGCCGCCTTTTCGGAGGCAGCTTATGAAGGGGTGAGCCAGGTGGAGGGCCATACCTGCCGCCTGGCTGCGGGCTATGAGGAGGCGAAAGCAATCCTTGCCCGGGGAGAGGCGGCCATGCTGACGGATCCGGATTGCAGGGTGCTGGAGCAGGTACGGCCTTTTGCGCTGGTGGACGCGATTCTTGCCAAACGGAATCTGGGGACGGACAGGAGCATGTCCGGGATTACCATCGCCCTGGGGCCAGGCTTCAGGGCCGGGGAAGACGTGGATGTAGTCATAGAAACCATGCGGGGTCATGATCTTGGCCGGGTGATCCATGAAGGCAGCGCTCTTCCGGACACGGGTACGCCGGGGCTGATTATGGGCTGCGGGCGGGAACGGGTCATTCATGCGCCTGCAAACGGAATTCTACAGTCCTGCCGCAGGATCGGCGATCTGGTGGAAGAGGGAGAGACGCTGGCCTGGATTTTGGGAGAGGACGGAACCCGGACTGAGGTGAAAGCCACTCTCACAGGGCTTCTCAGGGGAATTCTCCGCGATGCTTACAGGGTCACAAAGGGATTTAAGATGGCGGATATTGATCCGAGGAAAGACGAATACCAGAATTGCTTTACCATATCGGATAAGGCCCGCTGCATCGCGGGGGGCGTTCTGGAAGGAATACTCTGCATGGAGAGGAGGAACGGCGCAGGTGATCTATCTTGATAATGCCGCCACCAGCTATTACCGTCCCCCGCAGGTGGCTCAGGCTGTGGCAGAAGCGATGGAGTCAATGGGAAACAGTGCCCGGGGGAGCTGTGAGCCGTCCATGAGGGCGGCACGCATGATCTTCAGAGTGCGCAGCATGGTGAACCGCCTGTTCCACGGCAGCGGCCCGGAACAGACCGTATTTACCGGTAATGTTACAGAGAGTCTGAATGTTGCCATCAAAGGACTTCTGAAGCCCGGTGATCTGGCTGTTACCACGGTGCTGGATCATAACAGCGTCCTTCGCCCTCTGTATGAGATGGAGCGGCTCGGCGTCCGTCTGAGGATTGCAGGCTGTGATTCACGGGGGACGGTAGACTACGAAGGGATAGAAAAAGGCATCCGGGCCGGGGCCAGGGCTGTGGTCTGCACCCACGCTTCTAATTTGACCGGAAATGTAGTGGATATTCGAAGGATCGGGAAGCTCTGCCGGGAGCAGGGAACGCTGTTTGTGGTTGACGCTGCCCAGACGGCCGGAGAATTCCCTATTGATATGGAAAAGGACTGTATAGATGTGCTGTGTTTTACCGGGCATAAAAGCCTGATGGGCCCTCAGGGAACGGGCGGTCTCTGTGTGCGGAGAGGAGTGGAGATCCGTCCGCTGATCAGCGGGGGAAGCGGGATCAGGACCTTTGACCGGGGGCAGCCGCCGGATATGCCGGAATCGCTGGAGGCCGGAACCCTGAACGGCCATGGTCTGGCCGGCCTGAAGGCGGCCCTGGAATATCTGGAGGACCAGGGAATAGAAAAATTGACGAAGAGGAAGCAGGAGCTGGCCTGGGAATTCTACCGGGGGGCGGTGCAGCTTCCTGGAATTAGAGTTTACGGAGATTTTACAGGGCCGGACAGGGCGCCTGTTGTGGCTTTGAATGTGGCGGAAGAGGATTCGGGGAAGGTGAGTGGTTACCTGGCGGAAAGATTTGGTATCTGTACCAGAAGCGGCGGACATTGCGCGCCGCTGATGCACAGAGCCCTGGGAACTGAAATACAGGGAGCGGTCAGGTTCAGTTTTTCTCATTTCAATACAGAGGAGGATGTTCAGGAAGCCCTGGCGGCGCTCGGTAAATATGAGGAGGAAATGATGTGACGGCAGAAATCTGGTCTTTTGTAGGGGCAGGCGGGAAAACCACCAGCATATTCCAAATTGCCCGTCAGATGTGTGAAAAGGGGCTGCGGGTTCTGATCACCACGACCACGCATATGGCAGCGGGGGACCGGGGGCTTTGCCGGATGGAGTCAGCTTTGGAGCTTCTGACGGATGTCAGCGGCAGGGGGGCGCTGATCGCAGAGCGCATGGCTCCGGGCAGGGCGGTGCTTGCCGGATGCCTTCTGACGGAAAGAGACAGGATGGATGCACGCGGCGGGAAACAGGAGTGCTCCGGCCGTGACGTGGCAGCCAGTGATAAGATCGGCCCGTTGCCCGAACAGGAGTTTCGCAGCGCGGCAGAGGCAGCAGACGTGGTTCTGGTTGAAGCAGACGGCTCCCGCCGGATGCCCTTCAAGGCTCCGGGCGAAAGGGAGCCTGTACCCCATGAGAAAAGCAACAGAATTTTTATAATCGCCGGGCTATCGGCACTGGGGTTTCCGGTCTGCCGGGCCTGTCACCGGCCGAAGCTGGTGTGTGAGATCACAGGAAGGCCGGAAACCTCCGTTTTGACTACACGGGATATGGCCTGCGTGCTGTACCATGGCTACATCAGGCCTATGCGCCTGAAGTTTCCCGGGGCTCCGCTGACGGTTCTTCTGAATCAGGCCGACGGGCCAGAGCGTCAGGAAGCAGGCAGGGACGCCGGGTGCAGGTTGAAAAGCCTGTTGGGCAGTGGGGAAGCGCCTGTGGAAATCTGGCTGAACTCCTGGGCCGGGCCGTTGAAGGGAGAACGCTTATGAAATTGTATCCAATTGTGCTGGCGGCAGGATTTTCCAGCCGTTTCGGGAGCAATAAGTTACTGCACCCGGTAGAGGGGCTGCCTATGTACAGGCATATTGTGGACGTTTTGCTGGATATTTGCAGTGAAGACGGCGGGATAGCCGCTCCGGTAGTGGTCACCCAATATCGGGAGATTGTCTCAGAGCTGGAGGGAAAGCCCCTGTCTGTTGTGTGGAACTCTGACAGCCGTGAGGGGATTTCATCCTCTGTCAAGGCCGGTCTGCGGGAAGTCCTGAAGCGGAATAAGGGGGACGGGGAGGAGTGGGGATGCTGCTTTTTCGTAGCTGATCAGCCGTATCTGCTGCGGGATACCGTCAGGCGTTTTTTTAGAAAATTCCCCCTGTGCGGAAAAGGCATCGGGTGCCTGGGCTATGGCTCAGCGCGCGGAAACCCGGCGGCTTTCCGCGCGAGTTATGTGCCGGAATTAATGGAGCTGGAGGGGGACGGCGGGGGAAAACAGGTGATCCGCCGCCACCCGGAGGATCTATGGTGCATGGAGGCCAGTGAGAAATGGGAACTGCAGGACATAGACCGTACCTAGAAAGGAGTATATCAATGAAAAGACACTGGTTTTAAAACTGACTAATCCATGTTCAGAATGTCCTCGATAGAATCCTCCGGTTGTTTATATAGAAGGTAATCTTTTTTAGGCCTTTTCAATTAGTTCTCTTCCATACTGGGCGCTGGTGGTGATAATGGGCATAATCGCTTTCAGGTTCACCTGGGGATCTACGGAATTCACGATACGGAATCCGAAGAAAATATAGCTGCTGTAAATGCCGTAGGTATCGAAGCAGCGTTTTACTTCTGCGATCACTGTTTCGTCGGAAGCGGCGACCTGGCCGGGCAGGCCGTTGGAATCATAGCCCCCTATAATACAGAATTGATCCCCGTATTTTTCAAGGATTCCGGAGATGTCGTTGGTTGGCTGGACAGAGGTCCAGGCGGCTGCGTGGGTGTCGATAAAATCTTCGGTGAGTGCGTCCGCTTTGCCGCAGGTGTGCTGGATGGGAATCATACCCAGTGCGCGGACAGCGTCATTGATCTTAGTGTGGGCTGGTTTAATGAGGGCGCGGTAGCTTTCAGGGGACATGAAAAGCCCTCTCTCAGTGGCAATGTCGTCATAGTTGGTGAAAAGGTCGGCGTGATAATATTTTTTCGCGTACTCAGCCACTTGAATCTTATAATCCGCTATGGCGTCCATCAATTCGAAGCAGGCCTCAGGCTCTTCATACATGGCCATCAGCGCTTCTTCAAAACCCATGAGCGTGGCCATCCTTTCAAAGGGCCCATTTCCGCTGCCGAAATCGACGGCCTGTATATCCGGGTTTCCAAAAGATAACTCTGCCTTTGCCTGAGTTTCCCAGTCGAAGGAAGAGAGATCAGGAAATTTCACAAGCTTTTTCCAGTCAACAATGGTTTCTGCATTCATCAGAAAATGTCCCGGTTCCGGAATTGGCGCGCCGCCGCCGGAAGCGGGAGTCACCCAATTGATTCCGAAACCGTCCGGGCCGCCGCCCAGAGGGCCTTTTTCAAATGCCGGCCCGGGGCCGGAACCGAAGCCGGCAGAGACGGTATCAGAAAGGGATGAGGGAATCCATTCTCTCGTTTCATGGTTCAGAACGGCGATGATGTTCTCCTTTGGCGTCATTGGCATAATTTCTTCCTCCTTTACTACGTTACACAGTTTGTTCAATGTGATAAAAATGGCGCACTACAGTTATATAACCGCGTGGCTGGTTGATAATCCCGTATGTTTCATGTATACTTTAATTATAATGTAATATAAAAAATTTACTATTCTACAAAGACAGCAGAAGAGAAGATGTTATATGGTACATATTGTATAAGCAAAAGCATTCCATGCTTTGAGGAACAGCGGAAGCTGTTCCACCGCCCGCCAAGGGCATGCATTACGGGGTGTTTTGGAATATAAGATATGACGATGGAGTGACAGTCTTGCTAATATGCAAGAGATATCTCATGGTATCTGCCAACGCATTTTTTAAAGGGCGTGAGAACAGCATGTGCTGTCGTTCTGTAAGCGATCTTTGGCTATGAGAGAGGTGAATGTATGCGTCTGCCATTATCTGTGATTTTATATTCGGTCAAGGAAGGACTGTCGGAAGTGCCGGAAGAGGCAGAGAAAACTTTTTTTTACGGCAGGCCGTCCTTTTACCGGGAGGAGACACCGGCTGAAGGATTGATTTTGTACGAGGGAACAGGGCGGGTTCCGGTGGAGAGGGCGGACGCCCGGAGTGTCTGGCTGTGCGGCTGGGGGAGTGTAGGCGCTTTCGCGGGTGAGAGACTCCCTGGCAGGGGCAGTGTATTTTTGCTGAAAGAAGGTTATTCCATGGGCTGGGCCTGTAACTGTCTGCATCAGCTGTTTGACCGCTGGGAACAATGGGAGCGTGAGACACAGCAGATGGTCATCCGCAGGGCGCCTCTGGGAGAGTATCTGGAAGCGGCCTCCAGGCTGTCGGGGAAGCCGCTTTCTGTCATGAACCGGGAATACCGGCTGGTGGCATTGTCCAGCGGGTGGAATGAGCTGGAAAAGGCCGGGCTGGAGGTGCGTGCGGTTGGGGAACGGCTGCCCGTGGAGGTGGTGAACGTTTTTAAGACAGACCCTCTCTATCTTCAGGTTGCGGAGCGGCGGGAGCCTTTTTTGTATCCCAGCAATGTGGCTCTGCCGGTGCAGGTTTTGTGTACCAATCTGTTTTATGGGGATATCTATTGTGCCCGGGTGGTGATGTTTGAATATGGGGAAGAGATACATCCCTGGGATTTTTACCTGATGGAAAAGCTGACGGAGTATCTGGAGCTGGTCTATATGGCAGGAGATGAACTTCCGGGAGAGGTTCGGAAGGCGGGAGATTTTCTGCAGCGCCTGTTGGACGGTGAGAGCCTGAAACGTTCAGAGCTTCTGGAGCTATATGCCCTGGAAGGATGGAAGGCGGAGGATCAGTATCAGCTGGTAGTTTTGCAGGTCAGCGACCAGGATATCGCCAACCGGACGCTGGAATATTTCCGGTATGAGCTGATGAAAGAATTTCCATACTGCCTGACTGCCGAACGGGAGGAGCGGATTGTCATGGTGCTGAACCTGGCAAGGGCTTCGGCTGCTCCAGGGTCCTTCCGCCAGGATTTTGCGTTGTTCATCCGTGAGGGAAACTTCAGAGCCGGTTACAGCAATCTGTTCCACGGATTGGAACAATTGGAGGTCTATTACCGGCAGGCGGGTATTGCCCTGAGGTATGGGAGCAGAAATAATGAGATGATCTGGCAGCATTTCTTTGATCATCATGCTCTCGACTACTTTCTGGATAAAGGGAGTGAAGAGATCCCGCCGGAGCAGATGTGTGCTTCTGAGCTGCAGGTCCTTTTGGAATACGACAGGAGGAATCATACTGAATTATACCGGACACTGCGCGTATATCTGGAAAACCGCCAGAACGCGGTTAAGACGGCTAAGGATTTATATATACAGAGAGGCACGCTGCTGTACCGCCTGGCCAGGATACAGAAGCTGACGAGACTGGATTTTGAGAAGTATGAGAGGTTGTTGTATGTGGGCTTGTCTTATTTGATGGCGGACAGAGAAAAAGACAGGAGATAGGCGGGCTAATATGCTTTTCCCCAGGCAAGCGGTTTTATTATTTTAGCTGTTTGCCTGGGGAGGAGTATATTAAGTTATGAACCGGCATAGATACACTTTTAATTAATCTTCAGTTTACAGGATAACTCCATCCCGGAATATAGAAATTTCACGGTAGCCATTCTGTTCGTTTTTAGTTAATATTCTGCCGGAAGCGACATCCAGAAGGTATCGGAAAAAGTCAGAGGAAACCTGGTCGAAGGTACTGCCCTCCAGCAGTTGGCCGGCGTTGTAATCGATCCAGTGGCTTTTCCTTTTTGCGAGACCGCTGTTGGTGGCGATTTTAACAGTGGGTATAGGCGCGCCGAAGGGATTGCCCCGTCCGGTTGTGAACAGTATCATCTGTGCGCCGCTGGCAGTCAGGTTCGTGCAGGAAACCTGGTCGTTTCCCGGACCCGTCAGAAGGTTGAGACCGTTTTTTTCTACCGGTTCTCCATAGTCCAAAACGCTGACGACCGGAGCCTGTCCGCCTTTTTGCGTGCATCCGAGGGATTTTTCTTCAAGTGTGGTAATGCCGCCTTTTTTATTGCCAGGCGATGGATTTTCGTAAATAGCCTGGTTATGGCGGATAAAATACTGCTTAAAATCATTAATCAGACGGACAGTGCGATCGAAAACCTGCTGATTCACCGCGCGGTCCATGAGCAGCAGCTCGGCACCGAACATTTCGGGAACTTCGGTAAGGATTGTGCTGCCCCCGCATTGGACGACCATATCGTTGATACGGCCGCAAAGGGGATTGGCTGTGATGCCGGAAAAGGCGTCGGAACCTCCGCATTTAAATCCGATTACCAGATGCCTGGCAGAAAGGGGCTCCCGTTTCGCGGAAGCGGCAAAATCTGTGAGCTCGTCTAAGAGCTTCATACCTTCCTCGTACTCGTCATCTACTTCCTGCGTTGTGAGGAATTTTACTCGGTCAGGGTCGTAGTCGCCTAGGATGGGTTTGAAGACTTCCAGATTATTATTCTCGCAACCCAGACTTAATATAAGGACAGCTCCGGCGTTGGGATTATTGATCAGCCCTCTCAGGATGTGTTGTGTACGGAGTAAATCGTCAGAGAGCTGGCTGCAGCCCATATTATGCGTATAGGCGCAGATGCCGTCCACCCGCCCTCCGAACGCAGCTCTGGCCTTCTGCGCCAGTAAAGCGGCTGTTGCGTTAACGCATCCTACGGTGGGAATAATCCACACTTCGTTGCGGATGCCGGCCTTTCCGTTTTTTCGCATATAACCCTGGAAGGAAGCGTTGGCGGCATCCTGAAAGGAAGGCATGGAAATTTTTGATGGCTTGTATTGATACTCCAGAAAACCATCCAGGTTTGTGGCTAGATTTTGTACATGTACATGACTGCCTGCGGGAATGGGCTGCCTGGCGTGGCCGATGGGGTGCCCGTATTTGATTACATAATCTCCGGCGGCCAGATCCGTAAGAGCTGCTTTGTGCCCGAACGGGATATCGTTCAGCAGGCGGACGGTCTGGCCGCCCGCCTGGCAGACGGTGCCCTTTTGTAAATCAGACAGGGCGACTGCCACATTATCGAGAGGAGAAATCTTAAATAGTAGTTTTGGCATATTCATAATTCTATAGTGCTCCTTATTCTCCGATCAGCTGCGTCATGATTTCCTTGACCGGCTGGCGTTCCATGTTTTCCAGATGGGTGACGACTGCTTCGGTCAGGCCGGGGATCAGTGTAAGGTCTCTGCCGCTCCAGAAGTCTTGATGGGATAGGATCATCCTGACAGTATCTGAAACGCTGTTTTTACTCCAGGCGTCTGCAAAGAACCGAAGGACTTCTTCACTGTCGCGGACTAAATACTGGGTTCCGTCGGACCTTGTTCCGGTATATGCTCCATCCTGATAACTGCCCTGGTAAAATTTCAGGAAGGCTGCCAGAGAGAAGGTAAGACATTTCGGAAGCTGTTTGTTCAGATCAAAATAATCAAGCAGAGAGGGCAGACATCGGGCGGCAAATTTTGAACAGGAATTCAGCGCGATGTCCAGCAGCTTATGCTTGATATAAGGGTTGGCAAAACGGTCGTTGACCGCGGCTGCGAAAGTTTCCAGATCTTCTCTGGGCAGATCGAGGGTTGGAATTACTTCGTGATAGATGACGTGGTTCATAAAATTCCGGATGATGTCATCTTTCATGAAGTCCATAACAATGTCATAACCTGCCAAATAAGCGGCCAGAACGGTAGATGTGTGGGCGCCATTCAGAATTCGTACTTTCCGTTTTTTGTAAGGGCGGACGTCGTCAGTCCAGATGACGTTAGCGTCAGTTTTGTGTATGGGGAGTATATCGGCCCATTCTTTCCTTCCTTCGATGACCCAGAGGTTGAACAGTTCGCAGGTGTCGATCAGGTTGTCCTTATAGCCCAGCTTTTTTTCGAATTCAGCCGCCTCATCCCGGGGATATCCGGTAACGATCCGGTCAACCAGGGTGCTGGTGAAATGGTTGGCCTGCTCGATCCAGAGAATGAAAGCTTCTCCCAGCTTCCATTCTCTTGCATATTTGAGAATGATCCGCTTTAATTCACTGCCGTTATTGTCAATTAGTTCGACCGGCAGGAAGAGCAGACCCCTGTCCGCGGCGCCGTTAAAAGCCCGGAAACGTTCATAGAGGAAAGCGGTTACCTTGGCGGGGAAGGAGACGGGCGGACGGTCGGTAAGCGCATCGCCCGCATGGTAAGCGATTCCGGCTTCTGTCGTGTTGGAAACAACCACCTCCAGCGTCTTGCTTCTGGCCAGTTCCATCAGGGCGTCATAGTCTTCGTAAGGGTTGATGCACCGGGAGACGGAAGTAAGAACCTCTATTTTTTCCACAGACTGACCATGCTCGGAGCCGCGCATGGCAAGCGTATAGATTCCGTCCTGCTGATTAATGAGGTCCTTTAATCCCTGGGCGATCGGCTGGCAGAGAACGACGCTGCCGTCATAGACACCGTCGTTGTTCGCCTTATCAATCATCCAGTCTGCAAAGGCCCGGAGAAAATTGCCCTCACCGAACTGCAGCACTTTCTCCGGACGGCTGCCATTCGTGTTTTTAACTGCTTCCTGAATCATTTTCATAAGTGTTGCTCACTCCTTTATGTATATTATTTCCGCGGGCCGTGCGGGCTTGTCTGTTCGGCGGCTGCCGCGGGAGTCAAGTACCCTGCCCGTTGCAGGGTATTTGTCTGATGCTATTATAACAAAAATTTTTAATGATGTATACAACAATGTATCCATAAAGAGTTTTTCTACGTAAAGCATAAATTAAGAGAGGCATTTTTGTGTATTTTTACAATGAAGCATTTAACATAAAAACCCCGGATGGCTGGCGGTGAGCAGATGTTTGCCGTCGCCGCCGTTCACACCGGTTTAGGAAAAATGAAGAACTGTTTTTAAAACATTCTGCGGGTGATTGCAGATTTCATCCAGCGCCGCCTCGATTTCTGTAAAATGGCGGGTATGAGTCATCAGATGTTCCGGGTGCAGGGAGCCGTTTTCAAAGCTATCGATCACTTCGTCAAAACAATTGCAGTTGAGGCGTGAACCTAGAATAGAAAGCTCCTTTTTGGTCACCTCGGCCTGTATAAGCTCCGCGGGAGTGTCCTTCAGGCTTAATACCACAATGCGGCCCGCGGGGCAGGCCAGATGTACTGCCTGGGCAAAAGAAAATGGCTGGCAGACAGTGTCCACGATTACCGGCGCTCCTTCGCCGCCGGTGAACAGGCCGACTCGTGCTTCCAGATTCTCTTCCGACACCAGGACAGTCTCGTCGGCACCGAAGGAGCGGGCCTTTTCAAGCCTTTCCGGCACCAGGTCGGTCATCATAACCCGGGCACCACGGCTTTTGGCCACCTCCATGACTGTTATGCCGATCGGACCTGCGCCCATAACGAGCACATTGTCGGCGGCGGAAATCTGTGCACGGTTATTCACCTGCATGCCGATTGTGAAAGGCTCCGCCAGGCCCAGCAGGGATTCGGAGAAATCTGTATGGAATTTGTGTATGTTTTGAGCCGGGGCTTTTACGTACTCGGCGAAGCCGCCATCCCTGTGGACGCCCATTACTTCCAGTGATGAACAGACGTTATGACGGCCAATGCGGCAGGCATAGCAGTGGCCGCAGCTGATGACCGGGTCCACGGCAACTTTGTCGCCGGGCTTAATGCCGGTCACTGCCGGACCGGTTTCTTCGACAATGCCGCCAAACTCATGGCCGATCAGCCGGGGATAAGTGGCAAGGGAATTAGTACCGTTCCATATGCCGATATCGGAACCGCAGATGCCTCCGGAAGTGACGCGGATGATAACGTCGTCCGGCTGTTGAATCATGGGATCTGGTACATCGCTGATCTGGATATTAAAGGGTTTTGTTACGATAATTGCTTTCATGCGCAGGGTCCTCCTGAAATAATATTGATATATTACAATAATGAGTGGAGTATATCACTTGAGGAGAAGAACGTCAATGCGTAAGAAAAAAACGAAATAAAATAGTTGTTTTATATAAAAAAAACGAATAAACTATGGAGAAAATGCCAATATGCAGGATGTATCAGGAATGTTATAATATGTTTTGTGATATATCACATATAAGAAGGGAGAAGAAATATGACATCAAAGGAACGAGTGATGAAAGCTTTAAACCATGAGGAGGCCGATCGAGTGCCGCTGGATATAGGAGGGATTAATAATTCCTGCATGCATGAGCAGATTGAGCAAGCATTAAAACAAAAACTGGGGCTGGAGGATCATGGTTCTATTGTGAAAGCAATCTGGCAGGGAGTTGTTGTCCCTGATGACAGTATTGTGGAATATTTTGGAGGTGATACCTGTTCTCTGTATATTAATGAAGCATATCCCTGGACTGATAATGGGGACGGCACATTTACGGATATGTGGGGGATTGGGCAAAAGCTGAATCCGGACGGTTTTTACTATAATATGTGTAGCCATCCTCTGGAGAATGCGGAAGATCCGGAAGACCTGGAAGCTTACAACTTTCCTGAGCCGACGGAATACATGGTAGAGGGGTTGGCGGAACGCGCGGACGCGCACGCGGATAAATGCTGCATCCTGGAAGGACTCAGAGAACCTATGTTCGGGCTGCCTTCCTGGCTCAGAAGAAATCAGAATTTCTATATGGATCTGGTTGCCAATGAAGAGCTGTCGGACGCTCTCCATGAAAAAATACTGACATACTATTACAGGCTGATTGATTTCATTATGGAGCGTATCGGAGATAAAGTGGATATTGTAAAGTTTGCCGATGACATGGGAACCCAAAATGCTCTTCTGATGTCTCCGGGGACTTACAGGGAACGCATAAAGCCGTATCAGGCAAAATTATATGGATACGTAAAGGAAAAATACCGTAAAAAAATACTTCTGCACAGCTGCGGCGCCATTGAACCGATCATAGGAGATTTGATCGAGATCGGAGTAGACGCTCTGAACCCGGTTCAGATTTCTGCGGCGGGGATGGAACCAGAAAAATTGAAGAAACAATACGGAAGCCGGATCACCTTCTGGGGAGGCGGCGTGGATACTCAGCATTGCCTGAACCTGGGAACAGTAGAGGATGTTCGAGCTCAGGTCAAGCGAAATCTTGAAATATTTAAGCCGGGAGGCGGCTATGTATTCACTCAGGTTCACAATATACAGCCTGGGGTGCCGCTGGAGAATATCCTGGCTATGTATGAGACATTCCATGAAAATTGTGGTTATTGAGTATTGGCGAGAGGTGTACAACATGCATAAAAAGCAACAGGGATAAATAGAAAAAACATACAATTTTCGTCCTTTTTCAGAGAATCTATTGACAAATATATGTTAGGAATTATAATGTATACATAGAAGTATACAACAACTAATGCAAACGGCGAAGCCGACTAAAAGAAAAGGAGAAGGATTTATGAAAAAAAGAATTGTCGCATTAATTCTGGCAGCAGTAATGGGGGCGTCTTTGACCGCCTGCGGCGGAGGAACAGGAGAAAGCGGTTCCGGTAATTCATCCAGTCAGAAAAGTAACACAGAAAGCTCGGCGGAAACAAGCACTGGGACCACAGACGGCGAAACGTTTAAAATCGGAGTATTCCAGCCATTATCTGGAGCCAGCGCGGCTTATGGAATAGAAGCAAGGAACGCGATCGAGATGGCGGTTGACTATGTGAATGAAAACGGCGGATTCAACGGTGTACCGGGAGAAGTGGTCGCTTATGATACTCAGTGCTCAGTGGAGGAAGCGGTGAAAATTGCTTCTAAGCTGGTGAATGAGGAACGAGTAGATGCGGTTCTGGGTTCACTGCTTTCTTCAGAGATGTTCGCTACCGGCAATACACTGAACGAAGCAGGCGTATATACCATTGGCCTTGGAACGAGCGCCAGCTGGATGCAGGAAGACTGGCCCTATGTATTCCGTGCGTCCATGAATAATGGAGCGGGTTCGCCAACCATCGCTAAAATGATCCAGGATATGAACTGCACAAAGGCTGCCGTATTCTATGGACAGGACGATGCGGCTCTTTCCGCATATTCATTGTTTGAAGAGGCGGTAACCGCAGAAGGAATAGAAATCCTGCTTGCGGAAACCTATGATCAGGGGGATACGGACTTTTCGGCGCAGATTACCAATATTGTTAATTCAGGCGCCGAGGTTGTGTTCATGTCCACGATTGGAGAAACGGCTCCGATTGTTGCGAAACAGCTGAGACAGTATGGATATGACGGCGTAATCATCAGTAAAGAATCCTTTATGGCTTCCCAGATTGCGATTGCCGGTGAAGAAAATTCCAATTACATAGCATTTGTGAATCCGTATGTTACTTATGAAAGTATTGATGACATTGATATCCCAGAGGTAAAAGAATTTGCCGAAAAATATGCTGAAAGATACGGAGAGATCAATAAGACTGATTCTTCCTACAGAGGATGGGACAGCGTAATGGTTATGTGGGAAGCTAGTAAAATTGCGAAATCCAATGATTCAGAAGCGTTAAAAGAAGCGACGAACCAGATTTCAGATCTGCAGGGTCTTGGCGGCACACTGGATTTTACCAAGGGCAACCGGGAAGGTTACAATGAATTTAACTCCTTTATACTGATAGACGGTAAAAATGTGCTGTGGTCCAAGTGGATGAATGAAGGAGGATATGAGGATTATTTAGCTGCAACAGGAAGAGATAAGTAATTACTGGTGAAAAGAAGGGAGCGGCTTCTATGTACTTGACGTTGCTGATATCGGGGCTTGTGATCGGAAGCATTTAT
Source organism: Wansuia hejianensis (assembly GCF_014337215.1). Taxonomy (NCBI): domain Bacteria; kingdom Bacillati; phylum Bacillota; class Clostridia; order Lachnospirales; family Lachnospiraceae; genus Wansuia; species Wansuia hejianensis. The sequence goes on from NZ_CP060635.1 coordinate 3,833,647, forward strand.
GGTCTGATTGCCCTAGGATATTCAATGATTTATAAATCTTCAGGGCTTCTCAGTTTTGTTCAGGGAGATATTATGACCCTTGGCGCTTTTCTGGGACTGACCTTCTACTCTTATTTGGGATTACCGTTTGTCGTATCCCTGCTTTTGACGGTACTGTGTGCGGTAGCGTTCGGATTCGCCCTGGAAAAGGGCGTAATCCGGCCGCTGTTAAATAAGAATGTCATGGCTGTTTACATCGTCCTGGCTACGATTGCGATCTCCTACATCGTACAGAATGGTTCTATGGTGGCCTGGGGTTCTATCACGCTGAATTTTCCGTCTATTTTCGGCGTGTCCACAATCCGGATAGGAAATATAAACGTGCAGCCAGAGGCGATCATGTGTATTGCGGTAGGCTTTGTCTGCATGCTTTTGCTGCATTTTTACATGACTAAGACCAGGCTGGGGACTTCCATGCGAGCTGCTTCCATGGACGCCATGGCGGCGGAAAGCTGCGGGATTGATGTTTCATTGTCCACAGGGCTTTCCTGGGGGCTTTCCGCAGGACTGGCTGCAATCGCCGGCATCCTGATCGGACCGATTTACGGGGTATATACCACGCTTGGGGCCACAATCGGAAGAAAAGGTTTTTCCAGCGCGGTGATCGGCGGTTACGGAAATATGTACGGTGCTATCTTAGGCGGTATTATCCTTGGCTTGGTAGAAACATTCTCTGCCAGCCTGATTTCATCTACCTATAAGAATCTGATTGCGTATTGCCTGCTGCTGATCTTCCTGCTTGTGAAGCCCACAGGCATATTCAACGAAAAAGCTGTGCAGAGTTAAGGAGGCCGTCTGATGAAATTGTTAAGAAAGAAAAACAATCACCTGTTTTTATGGATACTGTTCGCGATAGCCATGGTGCTTCCGTTTGCCTTTAGCGGGTCTCCGTTCTTGTTGCTGGTATTCTGCTTCATTGAGATCTATATCATTGCGGTCTCAGGGCTGGATATCGTGTTTGGATATTGCGGGCAGGTTTCGCTGGGGCATGCCGCTTTTTATGCGGCGGGAGCTTATGGTTCTGTGCTCCTGCACAAATTTACCGGATGGCCGGTCCTGATTACCATGGTGATCGGGGCGGCTCTGGGCGCGTTAATCGGAGCGGTTGTCGCGTATTCCTGCTCCAAGCTGGTATTCCATTTCCTGTCGCTGGCGACCCAGGCGGTAGGGGAGATTATGTATATCTTGGTTTCTCATTCACCTGGAAATATCACCGGGAACTATATAGGAATGTATACCGATCCTGTAAATCTGTTTGGATTCAAGCTGGACTCGGAATTTAAGTTTTATTTCTTTGGCCTTGCCTGCGTCATCCTCTTCCTGCTGGCGAAACAGTATTTGGTAAACTCAAAGACTGGACGGGCGTTTACCGCTATCCGTGAAAATGTGCATGCGGCGGACGGAATGGGGATTAATGTGCGCGCCTACAAAGTAAAAGCATTTACGACCAGCGCGTTTTATACAGCCTTTGCGGGAGCCATGTATGCCCATTTGATTGAGTATGTAACTCCGGACAGCTTTTTGTATAAACAGTCGGTCATGTTCTTGACCATGCTGCTCTTCGGAGGCTCCGGCTCTCTCCTGGGACCGATCATCGGATCGGTGGCCGTGCTGTTGGTGAATGAGTCTCTCCGCGCGCTGCAGGATTATCAGATGCTTGTATATGGTATCATGATGCTGATCGTTATTGTTATAATTCCGGGAGGATTGTATGGAATGCTTAAAAACGCAGTGGCGAAGGTGAAGAGACGAAAACTGGAAGGAAGTGATAGTCATGCTTGAAGCAAAGGGAGTTACCATCCGGTTTGGAGGGCTGACTGCAGTTGACCATGTGGATATGGTTGTCCGGGATCATAAGATCACAGGGCTGATCGGGCCGAACGGAGCCGGGAAAACGACTTTTTTTAATTGTATCAGCGGCGTGTATAAGCCCAACGAGGGCTCTGTAATATTTGACGGTAAGCATATAGAAGGGAAAAAGCCCTATCAGATCTGTGACGCGGGAATATCCAGGACCTATCAGGTGATCAACCTGTTCTGGAATATGACTGCCATTGAAAATGTTATGGTTGGTATGCACCCAAGGCTGAAAAGCACATTTCTCACTGACCTGTTCAAGACGCCGGCCGTACGTGCCGAGGAAAGGGCTGCCAGAGAAAAGGCATATGAATGGCTGAAGTTTGTCGGACTGGAGAAATATGCGAATGAGCCGGCAGGAGCGCTGCCCTACGGAGGGCAGAGGCTGCTGGAGATTGTCCGAGGCCTTGCCAGTGATGCCAAGATCCTGCTGCTGGACGAACCGGTAGCCGGTATGAACACGAAAGAAAAAGCTGAATTCGACGGCCTGCTGCAGGAAATCCTGAAAAAAGGAGTGACGATCCTGATGGTGGAACATGATATGGAGCTGGTCATGGGAATCTGCGATTATCTGTATGTGCTTGAATATGGGAAACTGCTGGCAGAGGGCGTACCTGATGAGATTCAGAAGCATCCGGAAGTAATCCGGGCTTATCTGGGAGGTGAATGAGATGGCGCCGATACTGGAATTGAAGAATTTTCACTATTATTATGGAAATATTGAAGCAGTTAAGGGAATCGACATCCGTGTGGAGCCTGGAGAGATGGTCACGCTGATCGGCGCAAACGGGGCGGGTAAGACAACCACCATGCAGAGTATCTCAGGCCTGACTCCGGCCTCCGGAGTCAGAGGAGAGATATGGTTTGACGGGAAACGGATCGATAAGAAGAAGGGAAATAAAATTACCGCGATGGGCTTGTGCCACGTATTGGAAGGGCGCCATGTGTTTTCCCAGCTTTCGGTGGAAGAGAACCTGAAAATGGGGGCTTATCTGAGAAAGGATAATGCGGGAATCAGAGAAAGTTTTGCGAAGGTCTATGAATTATTTCCGCGTCTGCTGGAGAGAAAAACACAGATGGCGGGGACTCTCTCCGGCGGGGAACAGCAGATGCTTGCTATCGGGCGGGCCATGATGGGAAAACCCAAGATGATTCTGCTGGACGAGCCATCCTTGGGACTTGCGCCGATCGTGGTGCACGCTATTTTTGAAGCCATTGTGGAGATAAACCGCCAGGGGACAACGATATTGTTTGTAGAGCAGAATTCTAAGATCGCGCTAGCCACAGCGCACCGGGGCTATGTGATGCAGACAGGGAAAATAGTGCTAGCAGACACCTGTGAGAATCTGGAGTCTAATGAAGAAGTGAAAAAGGCATATCTAGGTATGAAATAAAGTGCTGAAAAGGAGTATTGCATGGCCGAACGGGAATTTCAATTATTTACCGGAGCACGGATTCAGAAATTTAAAATCCCTGAGGAAAACCTCTTGTATTATGCGGAACATCCCGCAGTCGAACAGGATAAGACAGAAGAAGAGATTATCCGCGGGGGGATCTCAAATCCCATCGGCGGTGTTTCTCTGGACCGCATCCCCAGGGATGCGAAAGTAATCATCATTGTAGACGACGCCACGAGACCGACTCCGGCTAAGCGGATTCTGCCCTATCTGCTGGAGCAAGTGGAGAAAAGGAGCAGGAATATTACGTTTATCACAGCTCCGGGCACTCACAGGCCGATGACGGAAGAGGAACTTGACCGGAAGATTGGAAAAGAGTGGATGGAGAAATACCGTCTGATTAATACAGACGCGCAGAGGGAAGAAGATTACCGCTATATTGGTGAAACAGAGGAGATGAAGACTCCTCTGTATATCCATAAAGCTGTGCTGGATGCCGACTACAGGATAGCAGTGGGAAATATCGGCCCGCATAATGTGGTGGGCTGGAGCGGTGGAGCTAAAATTATCCAGCCGGGAGTGAGCGGCCGGATCACGACAGAGGCAACCCATTACGCAGGCAGCTACGAAGCGGTAGAAGAAGTATTTGGAAATATAGAATGTAAGGCCAGAAAAGAAATAGACGCAATCGGCGGTAAGGTCGGGCTGGATTATATTGCGAATACCGTGCTGGATACAGAAGGAAAAATTTTAGGTCTGTTCTGCGGCCATTATCTGAAAGCCCACCGGGCGGGAGTACGTTTTGCGGACCGGATGCTCCGTCCGGAGATACCCAGGATGGCCGATATTGTAATTGTGTCCGCGTATCCAAGCTGTATTGACTACTGGCAGGGTTTTAAGCCGGTAGGCTTTTCGTTGAAGGGGGTCCGGAAGGGCGGAATCGTGATCTATCTCTTTGATCCGCCGGAAGGCCTGTGCGGAAATTCCCCGGCTCACCGGCCCATGCTTGAGAAATACCTTCTGAGAGACGAGCAGACGGTTCGGAAAGCAGTGGCTGAAGGGGAGGTGCGTGATATAGTTGGAGTTACCAATCCACTGTGCCACTATCAGGTGCTACAAAAGGTTCAGGTTTTTTGCGTAACAAATTCGCTTACAGAGGAAGAATGCCGTCTGCTCCGTTTCGAAAAATTTGAGACGGTTGATACGGCGGTACAGACGGCTCTGGAAATTATGGGATCAGACGCTGCCATCGGAGTCATCCCCTGCGGCGGAGAAACACTGGTTCGGGTGAAAGAGGGAATGCAGTAGACATCTTGTTTGTTTTATGCGAAAATAAACATGGTAGGAGGTACGGACATGAAGATCGAAGTGAGAAATCCGGGTGAAAGCCATGCTGAATTCGCATACCGGGTATTGCGTTCCAATATCCTGACCCTGAATATGAAACCGGGAATGGTAATTAATGAAAAAGAAATTGCCGCACAGCTGAAAATCAGCCGCACACCGGTGCATGAGGCTGTTTTGAAACTAAAATATGAATTTTTAATTGATGTTAGAGCCAGGAAGGAATCAAAAGTATCTTATATTGACGTTGATTTGATTAACGAAGGTTTTTTTCTGCGGCGTACTTTGGAAACTGCTGTCCTGAAAGCAGCAATCCATCAGATCGGTCCGGATACCAGGAAAAAACTGCTGGACAACCTGAAGGAACAGAGGGAGATTATTGAGCAGAACCGGCTGGATGAATTTCTAGAGTGTGACGACAGGTTCCATCAGCTGATCTATCTCGCGGCCAATAAACCCCTCAGCTTTGAGGTGGTTCACCAGATGGGGTCCCATCTGACCCGGATGAGATATCTGATACGGATTCTGCGCAGCTATGAATTCATACCGGACAGTTACCGGGAACATGAGCAGATCGTCCACATGCTGACCTTTGGAATACCGGCGGAATTCGATGTGGCTTCATTTGTGGCCAATCATATCAAGGGATTCCAGAACTATCTGCCCAATATTGAAAAGGAATATAAAGAATACTTTCGTTACTGAGCCTGGCCATAATTAAAGAAAGAGAGACAGTACAGTTATGGAAATGACATTGAGGTGGTATGGCTCGCAATATGATACGGTGACATTGAAGCAGATCCGGCAGATTCCGGGAGTTACCGGGGTGATCAGCATGCTGTATGAGAAGCTTCCGGGAGAAGTCTGGGAATATGAGGAAATATTGAGGCTGAAGCAGGAGATAGAGGCGGCGGGCCTTCGTCTCTCAGGGATTGAGAGCGTGAATGTACATGATGCGATTAAGGTGGGAGGACCCGACCGGGATCTGTATATAGACCGGTATATTGATTCGCTCAGGAATCTGGGCAGGGCGGATATCCATCTGGTATGCTACAATTTCATGCCGGTGTTCGACTGGACCCGGACAGAGCTGGCCCGTGTGAGGCCGGATGGTTCCACCGTGCTGGCCTATACGCAGCAGGCGATTGATGCAGTTACCCCGGAGACAATGTTTGAGAGTATTTCGGGGGATATGAACGGCAGCGTGATGCCCGGATGGGAACCGGAACGGATGGCAAGGATCAAGGAGCTGTTTGAATTATACAGAGATACGGATAATGAAGCGTTGTTTCGGAACCTGAAGTATTTCCTGGAGCGGATTATGCCTGTATGTGACGAATATGATATTCGAATGGCGATCCATCCGGACGACCCGGCCTGGAGTGTATTCGGGCTGCCCCGGATTATTACAAATCTGGAGAATATCCAGAGGGTGATGAAGATGGTAGATAATCCGCACAATGGCGTTACGTTCTGTTCGGGTTCCTATGGGACCAATCTGAAAAATGATCTTCCGTTAATGATACGTTCTTTAAAAGGCAGGATCCATTTTGCGCATGTAAGAAATCTGAAATTTAATTCTCAGACGGATTTTGAAGAGGCGTCACATCTTTCTTCCGACGGTAATTTTGATATGTATGAGATCATGAAGGCACTTTATGAGACGGGATTTGACGGCCCGATCCGTCCGGATCACGGAAGGATGATCTGGGATGAAGTCGCTATGCCTGGCTATGGGCTGTACGACAGGGCGTTAGGGGCTGCTTATTTAAATGGATTGTGGGAGGCGATTGAGAAGGGAAGCGCTGAACGGAGGGAATTGAGATGAAGCTGAATCGAGAGGGACTGCGCAGCGCAGAAGAATGGAAAGCGGCAGGCTACATGCTTCCACAATATGACCGTGAAGCAATATACAGGAATACCATGGGAAACCCCCGATGGATTCATTTTGGGGCCGGGAATATCTTTCGGGCATTTCAGGCCAACATCATGCAGAGGCTGTTGAACCGGGAGGTGTGTGATACAGGCTTAATCGCGGCGGAGGGATATGATGCTGAGATCATTGACCGCGTAAATAAGCCTTGCGACGACTACAGTATTCTGGCGACGCTGAAAGCGGACGGTTCAATTGAGAAGACGGTGATTGGAAGCGTGTTACAGTCATACGTATTAGATCCGGAACGGAAAGAAGAGTTTGGACAGCTGAAAAAAGTTTTATGCAATCCATCTCTTCAAATGGCCAGCTTTACGATTACGGAAAAAGGTTATAATGTATATGATAAACAGGGAGAACTGCTGCCTGGAATCCGGACAGATCTGGAACATGGCCCGGAAAACCCCAAGAGCTACATAGGAAAGGTGGTTTCTCTGATCTACGCAAGATTTTTGGCCGGCTCGTTTCCACTGGCCCTGGTGAGCATGGACAACTGTTCACGCAATGGGGAACGCCTGTCGGAGGCTGTGCTTGTCTTTGGGGAAGGGTGGGAAGAACGGGGGCTGGTACAAAACGGTTTCCTGGATTATCTGAAAGATCCCCGGAAGATCACGTTCCCCTGGTCCATGATTGATAAGATCACGCCGAGACCGGACGAAACCGTCCTTCGGATGCTGAAAGCGGACGGCCTGGAAGATCTGGACATTGTAGTCACCGCTAAACACACCTATACCGCGCCTTTTGTAAATGCTGAGGAATGCGAGTATCTGGTGATTGAGGACCGTTTTCCCAACGGCCGTCCGCCTCTGGAAAAGGGAGGCGTTATCTTCACGGACAGGGCGACCGTGGAAAAAGTGGAGAAGATGAAAGTAGGTGCCTGCCTGAATCCAATTCACACGGCGTTGGCAGTCTTTGGCTGCCTGCTGGGGTACCGGAAGATTTCTGATGAAATGAAACAGCCTCTTTTAAAGAAACTGGCTGCGCGGCTGGGATATGATGAAGGGCTGCCTGCGGCAGTAAATCCCGGGATTATAGAACCGGCGAAATTTCTGAAGGAAGTACTGACGGTCCGGATTCCCAACCCGTTTATGCCGGATACGCCTCAGAGGATTGCCACAGATACATCACAGAAGCTTGCCGCGAGGTTTGGCGGAACTATTCGTACATATCTCGCGTCGGAATCTCTGAGTGTTTCTGAATTGCGGATCATTCCACTAGTATTTGCGGGGTGGCTGCGCTACCTGCTTGGAGTTGACGACGGCGGAAAACCGTTCCCGCTCAGCCCGGACCCCATGCAGGAGGAGCTGGCAGAGCAGTTAAAAGAGATACGGCTCGGCCAGATTTCAGGGGCTGAAGACGCAGTCCGTCCGATCCTTAAAAATGATAGGATATTTGGCGTTGATCTGTATCAGGCGGGTCTCGCAGCAAAAGTTCTGGACAATTTTAAAGAGATGCTTCACGGTCCTGGAGCGGTTCAGGCGTGCCTGGAGCAGGAGCTGGGCTAAACGTTTCGGAAGCTTCTGTGAGAGAGGTATCCAGGAAGTGCCGCAAATGATGAACGGCACTCCCTGGATTATATTTTCAACAATGATGTATACAACAAATAATACATTGATAATGGGAGGAAGTTATGAATTCTAGAGAAAAATTCATTGAGACACTTCATCACCGCGACTGCGGAAAGATTACCTTTGACCTAGGCGGTACGAAAGCGACGGGCATTAACGCTTCTCTATTGTACCGTCTCAGAAAAGCCTACGGACGAGATGAACCGGTGAAAATTTACGACACCTTTCAGATGCTGGGGCTGGTGGATGAAATTGACGCAAAAATGTTTGGGATTGACGTGCTCAGCATCTGGAGCGATATGACGGTTTTCGGGTATCGGAATGATGAATGGAAGCCGTGGACGACTCCGGATGGTACGCCGGCGCTGATCGGCAAGAGTGCTTGTATCACCGAACAGAACAGGCGGTTATATATGCACCCGCAGGGAGATCCGGATGCCGCGCCAAGCGGCTGTATGCCGCTGGACGGCGGGCATTATTTTGACTATGTTACCCGCCAGGAGGAATTCGACGAAGATGCGCTGAACGGCTATGAAGATTATAAAGATCAGCTGGAAGTCATGACCATCGATGACCGGACGCTGGATTTTTACAGAAAACAGGCAGAGCATTATTTCAATACGACAGACTGTGGAATCGTGCTGAATGCGGAATATGGAAATATGGGTGCCACATCGATGATTAGCGGCGGCTATGTGAAAAGAACGCCGGGGATCCGGGATTTTAGTGAATTTCTGGTGGCGCACAGCATGTATCCGGAATATATTGAGGAAATTTTCGAGGCCTGGACTAAGCTGTGCATCCGCAATCTGGAGCTTTTGTATCAGGCAGTGGGCGATAAGGCGCAGGCTGTGTTCCTATGCGGCACAGATTTTGGAACGCAGCACAGTGAAATTATGTCTAAATCCATGTTCCAGGAGTTGTATGTTCCTTATTTTAGGAGAACAAACGGATGGGTTCATGAGCATACGCCCTGGAAAACTGTTTACCACAGCTGCGGTTCGCTCGTGAATATTCTGGACGACATGATCGATTGCGGGATTGACTGCCTGAATCCGATCCAGATTTCAGCAGACCATATGGAACCTGCCGGACTGAAAGAAAAATATGGTGACTCCCTTACTTTCTGGGGCGGGGCGGTTGACGGCCAGACAACGATGGCAGGCGGCACTCCGGACGACGTAGAACATCAGTTAAGGGAAAATATAGAAATTCTGCGGAATGGAGGCGGTTTTGTGTGCTCAGTTGTACATAATCTGCAAAATAATTATGAGCTGGAAAATGTGCAGCGGGTGCTGGATGTGGTCAGAGAATACCGTTAACCGTATGGCTAAGCGGCCTGCCGGTTGAAGGTCGGCAGGCCGGATAAGCAGAGCCTCGAATTGATTTTATAGGTAGGGATGATTGGTGATAAAGGACTGGAAAGAAGCCTCTTTGGAATTAATCAGATGGTCGCGCATATAGCTGGCCGCCTGTTCCAGATTGCGTTTTGTGAGTTCCGTGAAAATGCGCATATGCTCGTCCAGAGTCATTTTCAGCCGGTCATTGGAGCTGCGGCCGCTGAGTACGCGGAGCCGGTTGTTCTGATTATGCAGGTTGTCGTAAAGGCGCAGGAAATAGTGATTGGTACACTGATTGATCAGACACATATGAAAAGAATGATCTGCCTGATAGATGGCCATATCTTTTTTTTGAATATTGTCTTTTTCCAGACTTAAGAGACTCTGCATTTCCTGGAGTGTTTCATCGGATAGATGCTGGCAGTAATTGATGATGATATAAGGTTCTAAGAGGAGACGGCCTTCAAACACCATATTGATTTCCGTGATAGACATTGGAGCGATAAAAAACCCTTTTTTAGGGACAATCTGAATCAGATTTTCCTGTTCCATCCGGCTGAGCGCGTCGCGGACAGGAGTGCGGCTCATCTGTAGCTCTTCGCACAGAGCCTCCTCGTTGAAAAATGAACTGGGTTCATATTCGCAGCTCAGGATTTTTTCCTTAATGGTATTATAGGCAATTTGCTTTAAACTTGGACGCGACATGCAAACATCCTCCCTATTATGAAATGTGTTGTATACATTAACGGAATATATAATTCTTTAATTTAGATATATCATAGCATATTTAGTAAAAAATAACAAGAAACAAACTCATTAAAGTATACATCAAAAATATGCCTTGAGTGAAACGAAAGGAATGGTAAAAAGTATGAAAACAATTCGTATAAATCAGCCTGGTGAAGTAGAAATTCTTGAACAGGAGTCCCCGGTCCGGAAGAAAGGTGAGGCGCTTCTGAAGCTGCTGTATGGAGGGATCTGCGGAAGCGATCTGGGAACATATAGGGGGACCTTTGCCTACGCCTCCTATCCGCGAGTTCCCGGCCATGAATTTTCGGCTGAGATTGTGGAAATTGATGAGAATGACAGGGGATTAAAACCCGGCATGGTAGTAACCTGCAATCCCTATTTTAATTGTAAAACGTGTTATTCCTGCCGGCGCGGCCTTGTAAATTGCTGTATGTCAAATGAAACGATGGGCGCACAGCGGGACGGAGCGTTTTCTGAGTATATCACTATGCCAATAGAGAGGATTTATGACGGAAAGGGTCTGCCGCCCAGGACGCTGGCGTTGATCGAACCTTTCTGCATCAGCTATCACGGAGTGTCCAGAGCCGCTATCCGGCCCGGCGATAAAGTGCTGGTAATCGGTGCGGGAACAATCGGCGTGCTGGCTGCAGTGGCAGCGAAATCTAAGGGAGGAGAAGTATATATTGCAGATGTGGCACCGGATAAAATAAAATTTGCCGTGGAGAATTTCGGGCTGGCTGGCGCGGTATTGAATACCGGAGACAGCGAAGAGTTTCTGAGCGAGCTGAACGAAATTACAGACGGAAATGGTTTTGACGTGGCGGTTGAAGCTGTTGGATTGCCATCTACTTTTCAGAATTGTATCGACGCGGCAGCTTTTGGCGGCAGAGTTGTCTTGATCGGTGTGGGAAAAAAGAATCTGGATTTTGATTTCACATTGATTCAGAAAAAGGAGTTGAATGTATTCGGTTCACGCAATGCTCTGAAAAAGGATTTTCTTGAATTAATTGACCTCGTAAGCCAGGGAAGCTTCGATCTGGAAAAGATTGTGACTGATGAATATCCGATGGAGGATGCTGCAAAAGCTTTCCGGGACTTCTCTGAAAATGCGGGTAAAATGTTGAAGGTAGTCATCAAGTTCGCGTAAAAGAACTGCCGGCCGGACTTGATTAACGCTTGACATCCGGCAGGGATAGAAGTACAATTCGGGCAGATATAATTTCCCTGTGGCATGTGAAACAGGCATGCCGCGGTCAGGAGAACAGGGAGGGCTGCCGGCGTGCTTCTAATTACGGAAAAAAAAGAAAAAGAATCGGCTAAGGAATATGTGATGCGGGAACTGGTGGATAATATCGTCAATGTCCGCCTGGAGCCGGGCCAGCAGCTGATGGATCAGGAGCTGTGCGAGCAGTTTCATGTCAGCCGCACCCCTTTCCGGGAAGCTGCCCTTGAACTGGCTCAGCGCAGGCTGATTGAGATACGTCCGAAAATCGGCACTTATGTCTCCTTTATAGACGCAAAACTGGTCGAAGAGGTCAGGCATCTGAGAAGTGTGCTGGAAGCAGAGCTGGCCGCCATGGCCTGCAGCCTTCTGGGAGAACGGCAGATCGAGCAGCTGTGGGAGAATATAGCAGTGTGGCAGCTATATATTAAAAGAGGCCAGGTGGATAAGATTTTTCTTCTGGACAAAAAATTTCATGAAATGTTGTATCAGATGTGTGAAAGAATGTACTGGTACGAGCTGGTCGAGGGGATCGCCCCGCATTTCGACAGAACCACAGTGTTGAGCTTCCGCTGCAGACCAGTGAAGAATATACTTCAGGATCACGAAGAGCTGGTCGGGGCGATTGAAGCTCACAAGCCAGAGCTGGCCCGGAAGATATCTCTGAGACATATGGAACGCTATACGGAAAACATAGATACCATACGCGAGGCATTTCCGGACTATTTTAAGAGCGGCTGAAATGCAGGCTGCCTTTAAAGGCGGCAGCAGCCGTTAATTTTCCGTATGCATAGCGAGGGTGCCGCTCAATCATCTATTTTGATGATTTTGCGACACCCTCATTTTGCACTGTAAATTTGCCGCCCGGTATTGACAAAATGCAGGTGAAGATATATATTTAATGTAATGAAATATATAACAAAGAAGTAAATATTTATGAGAGAGGACAGAAACATGCATGAAAAATATGACGTGGCCGTCATCGGCGCAGGCGTGATCGGAAGCGCGATTGCCAGGGAACTGTCGAAATACCAGCTGAGGATTGCAGTGCTGGAGAAGAATTTAGATGTGTGCAACGAGACCAGCGGAAGGAACTCTGCGGTGGTGCACGGCGGCTTTGCCTATGATGTGGGTTCTCTGAAATCACGCTTTTGTGTGGCGGGCAACCGGATGATGGACCGCCTGTCTGGGGAACTGGATTTTCCGTTTAAGAGGTGCGGGAAGGTTCTTGTCGGCAATACAGAGGAGGACATGCGGCAGCTGGAGCGCGTGATGGAACAGGGAAGGCAGAACGGAGTGGAGGGCCTGACGCTGATTGACGGGGAAAAGCTCCATGAGCTGGTTCCCGCTGTGGTGGGTGAATTTGCGATGTGGTCGCCGGCCAGTGGGATCATGGACCCCTTTTTATTTACTGTGGCGCTGGCAGAAAACGCTCATGATAACGGTGTGGAATACCATTTTGATTCAGAGGTGCTGTCTGCTGTCAGAGAAGAGAAAGGATACCGGCTGGTCACAAGCAGCGGCGAGTATTCTGCCAGATGGGTGGTCAATGCGGCTGGGCTGGGCTGCAAAAAGATCTCTGATATGTTCGGTATTACAGGCTATCATGTGATCGGTTCCAAAGGAAACTATATCATCCTGGATAAACGGACGGGCGCGCTGCTGCCGATGCCGGTCTATCCGGTGCCCAGCAATACATATATGGGAATACATGTGACCCCGACGGTAGACGGCAATGTGATCGTAGGGCCTGACGCGGAAAATGTGACAGATTTCACCTATTACGGGGTGGAGCAGCGCAATATGGACTATCTGGCCGAGGATGCGGCTCGTCTCTGGCCGCATATCCACAAGCAGGATCAGATCCGGAATTATTCCGGCATACTTCCAAAATGGGTGGATGAGCACGGGGTAATACAGGATTTTAAGATAGAAATCAGAGATGATATCGCCCCCAACCTGGTGAATCTGGTCGGAATTGAGTCGCCGGGGCTCACGGCCGCAGTTCCTATCGCCCAGTATGTCACAGAGCTCATGAGTGAACGGGAGACTTTCAGGAAAGATCCTGATTTCTGTCCCAGGAGAAAGGGAATTGTGCGTTTTTCTGAAGCCGCCCCGGAAGAACAGCAGCGGTTGATAGAGGAGAACCCGGATTATGGAGAGATGATCTGCCGCTGTGAGAAGGTGACAAAGGCCGAATTGCTGGAGGCAGTCCATAACCCGCTGGGCGTTACAACGATGACGGGGATCAAGTACCGCACGCGTGCGATGATGGGGAGATGCCAGGGGGGCTTCTGTCAGACGAAGCTTGAGAAAATTTTGGAGCAGGAGACGGGAAAGACGGAAGAGGAAATCCGTTACAGCCGTCAGGGTTCCTGGGTGCTGGCGGGTAAATTAAGGTGAGGAGGCTTGGATATATGGAAAAGAAAGATGTTGTGATCATCGGCGGCGGCCCTGCCGGGCTTGCGGCCGCGCTGGAGCTGCACCGCCGGGGAATCCGGGATATGGTCATTCTGGAGAACGAAGAAGAGCTGGGCGGGATTCTCAGACAGTGTATCCATGATGGTTTCGGGCTGGGAAGGTTTGGTGAGAATCTGTCGGGGCCGGAATACGCCCGCAGATTTGTGGAGGACGTGAAGGAGAAAAATATCCCTTTTATAACGAATGCGACTGTGATGCAGCTCACGAAGGATAAGACTGTTACGGCAGTAACCAGAGAGGGCAGACTGGTCTATCAGGCGAAAGCAGTCATACTGGCCATGGGCTGTCGGGAGAGGAGCAGAGGCGCGCTGGGGATTCCGGGAGAACGGCCGGCCGGCGTATTCACAGCAGGAACGGCACAGGCGTATATGAATCTCTATAACCGCATGCCGGCGAAGGAAGTGGTGATTTTGGGTTCCGGCGACATAGGGATGATCATGGCCCGCCGCCTGACACTGGAGGGCGCTCATGTGCAGGCAGTATTCGAGATCATGCCGCATCCCAGCGGCCTGCCCAGGAATATTGTACAGTGTCTGGACGACTATGACATCCCGCTGTATCTGAGCCATACGGTGACAGCGATCCATGGAGACCGGAGGCTGACAGGCGTGACGGTGGCTCAGGTGGATGAAAAGCTGAAGCCCATACCGGGGACAGAAAAAGAATATTCATGCGATACCCTGATTCTTTCGGTTGGTCTGATCCCTGAAAATGACCTGGCTCTGGAAGCGGGAATTGAGATGGACCCTCATACCAAAGGGGCGGTCGTAGACGAGCATCTCCAGACGCGGATTCCCGGCATCTTTGCGGCGGGCAATGTCCTGCATGTTCACGATCTGGTGGACTGTGTTTCTCTCGAAGCAGAGCAGCTGGCACAGAGCGCTGCAGATTATCTGACGGAAAAAGGGATACCTCAGTGCGGTCTGGAGGTCAGGCCGGGCCAGGGAATCGGCCATGTCATTCCTCAGTTTATCAGCGGAAAGAATGATTTTAATTTATCTCTGCGGGTCAGAGACCATTATAGAAAATGTAGGATTACCATCCGTCAGAATGGCTGCCTGATTGCCGAGAAGAAGCTGCCAAAAGCAATTCCGGCTGAAATGATACAATTTAAAGTCAGTGCGGCGGGGATTCAGGACCAGGGCGTATTGGAGGTGACGGCGGAATGAAAAAAACGTATACATGCATTATTTGCCCGAATGGATGCGATATAACGGTAGAAGCTGAAGGCAGACAGATTCTTTCTGTTGAAGGGAACAAATGCGCAAAAGGGGAAGAGTATGTCAGCCAGGAGATCATTGCCCCGAAGCGGACGATCACTACCTCTGTGGCTGTGGAGGGCGGCAGCTGTCCGCTGGCCAGTGTGAGGCTTACAAGGGCTATTGCAAAGGAAAAAATTTTTGAGGTGATGGATGTAATCAAAAAGCTCCGGTTACAGGCGCCTGTGGAGGCGGGCAGTGTTGTGCTGCATAATGTCTGCGGCCTGGACAGCGATGTGATGGTTACCAGAAGCGTGGAAAAGCGATAGATCAGGATAGGGGCGGCCGTATTTTACGGCCGCCATATTCATGGATTCCTGGATCTGTACATGCCTTTATCTGCTCATTTCCAACTGTGGTCCGGTGGATTTGTGAGCCTGAATGATCGACTGGATTTCCTTCAGGTCAGAAGAAGGGAGATCTCCGGGAACGGTATTTTTGACGGCTCCTGTGGCGTTGCCGTATTCCAGCGCGGCCCGACAGTCTCCCGGGCTGGACAGCAGCCCGTACAGGACTCCGGAAATGTAGGCGTCGCCGCTGCCGATCCGGTCCACGACTTCGATGTTGCGGTATGGCTCTTCTACATAGAATGAGTTAGATTTTGCGCTGTAGAGTACAGAGCCGAAAGTATGCTTGCGGGGGCTGTGAACAATTCTCTGAGTGGAGGCTACTACGGAGATGGGATATTCCAGTGTGAAGCTTTTCATGATGTCCTTCAGATCTCCTTCTTTATGGAAGGTAAGCCTTGCCGTATCCTCTGAACAGAAAAAGACGTCTACATATGGAAGGATTTTTTCAATACAGGCTCTGGCCTCTTCTCCGCTCCAGAGATTGCTGCGGAAATTTACGTCGAAGGAAATGAGTGCGCCCTGCTCCTTGAAGCGCTTCATCATTTCTACAGCAGTTTTTCGCGCCTGCGGGCTCAGAGCCAGGGTGATTCCGCTGGTGTGGAAGCAGCGGGCGGAATCGAACAGACGGCTGTCGAATTCGGAACAGTCAATTTTATTGACAGAAGTGTACATCCGGTCGTATACGATGCGGGGCTTTCTCGGATGAGCCCCGTTTTCATAATAATAAATGCCGAGCCGCGCATTATGATCCCTGTCGTATACGAGGTAGTCATCACTGACTCCACAGAAGCGGATACGGTTTTTGACAAAGGTACCGATATCGCTGTCGGGTATTTTGGAAATAATGCCGGTGCGCAGCCCCAGGAGGGACACGCCTGATACCACGTTCAGTTCGGCGCCGCCGACTTGTTTCTGAAAGGTTTCTCCCCGCATCAGGCGTTCATTTCCGGAGGGTGACAGACGAAGAAGCACCTCACCCAGGGCCAGTAAATCAAATGGTTTATTCATAAGGACCTCCCATTCATTTTGTGTCGGAAAAGAGAACGGAGGCCACCGGGACAGTTAAAGCTGTGGTTCCGAGTGGTCTCCGACTTCCGGGCGGCAGGGTCTGGGCCGCCCTTCTATATTTAGGTAGGAATTATCCCATCGCAGTTGGGATCGTCAGTTATCTCTGGACACGGCCGGAACCGTCTCCGCCTGCCAGCCTCAATACCTCGTCCATGGAAACCATGTTCATGTCCCCTTCGATGGTGTGTTTCAGACAGGATGCAGCAACCGCGAATTCAATGGCTGCCTGGGGCTCGTAATTGTTCAGTGAGGCGCAGATTAATCCGCCGCCGAAGCTGTCGCCGCCGCCTACGCGGTCGACGATATGCATTTTATATTTTTTGCTGAAATAATAACCTGTTCCATCGTATAACATAGCTGACCAGTTGTTGTCATTGGCCGACAGGGATTCCCGGAGAGTGATGGCTACTCTGGAAAAGCCGAAACGTTCTGCCAACTGGCGGGCGACGTCCTTGTAGCCTTCGTGGTTGACGGCGCCTGCGGTCACGTCTGTGCCGGCTGCTTTGATGCCGAATACATCGGCGGCGTCCTCCTCGTTGGCGATACATACGTCGACGTATTCACAGAGTTTGCCCATGACCTGGCCGGCTTTTTCTTTGGACCATAATTTGTTCCGGTAATTCAGGTCGCAGGAAATGGTCAGGCCTGCTTCTTTTGCCGCCTTACAGGCATCCAGGCAGATACCGGCTACCTGATCGTTCAGGGCGGGGGTGATACCTGTGAAATGGAACCAGTCGGCGCCGTCAAAAATAGTCTTCCAGTCAAAATCCTCCGGTGAAGCGGTCGCGATTGAGGAACCGGCCCGGTCGTAGATTACTTTGGAAGGCCGCTGGGAAGCACCCTTTTCCAGGAAATAGATACCGACACGGCTGCCGCCCCGCGCTATGTAAGAGGTGTCGACCCCATATTTTCTCAGAGAATTTACAGCAGCCTGGCCGATCTCATGGGTGGGCAGCTTGGTTACAAATTTTGCGTCAAATCCGTAATTGGCCAGTGAAACAGCCACATTTGCCTCGCCGCCGCCATAGGTTGCGCCGAAGGAATCGGCCTGCACGAAGCGGTAATAGCCTTCCGGGGCCAGCCTCAACATGATTTCTCCAAATGTTATCACTTTCTTAGCCATTTTATTTACCTCTGCTTTCTTTTACAATTTCCGCTGCTTCCTTTGCAAGGGCTGTAATTCGGGCGTAGTCGCCTGCCTTAATCAGGTCGTTTTTCACCATCCAGCTGCCTCCGCAGGCCAGGATGCGGCCATAGGCCAGGTAATCTCTGACGTTCGTGGCATTGATGCCACCGGTGGGGATGAACTTCACGGACGTATAAGGAGCGGCGAGAGCCTTAATCATGTTCAGGCCGCCGCTGGGTTCCGCCGGGAAAAATTTCACCACGTCCAGTCCGTTGTCCAGGGCCAGCTCGATGTCGCTGGGATTGGAGCAGCCGGGAGTGATCAGAATGCCATTTTCCGTACAATATTTAACAACCTTCGGATTGAGTCCGGGGCTGACGATGAATTTCGCCCCGGCGGCCACGGCGCGGTCTACCTGCTCTGTGGTCAGGACTGTTCCCGCTCCGATCAGCATATCTGGAAACTGCTCAGACATGATGCGGATAGATTCTTCGGCTGCCGCCGTGCGGAAGGTGACCTCAGCGCAGGCCAGCCCTCCGTCACACAGGGCCTGTGCCAGCGGCGCGGCATCCTTCGCGTCCTCCAGAACGACTACTGGTATAATTCCGATCTGCTGAAGTTTTTCTAAAGTTTGATTCATGGCGATCCTCCTTAGTTCCATAATACGGAACTATATTTCGTAATATGATACTTCTTAATCTGAATTATACACGTTACGCGAAGGATGTCAAGTGGTATATTCTAAAGAAATCAGCATATTTATAGCTATAAATCCAGTGGTTGTTAATGTTCGTGAAGTGTGCTATAATCTGTTCCATAATATGGAACGGTGGTAGAGAATATGGAAGGAAAGAATCCAATACAGGTAGCGGACCGGTTGTTTCAGGCCCTGGAACTTCTGGCAGACCAGGGCCCCCTTGGGCTGATGGAGCTGAGCACGGCGCTGAAGCTGAATAAGAGCACTGCGCACCGGATAGTCAGCTCCCTGCAATACATGGGTTACGTGAAGCAGAACAGTGATAACGCTAAATATGAGCTGACTTTTAAAATCGTTGACCTGTCGAGCAAAGTCATGAGGAAAGTGGATGTGGTGAATATTGTGCGGCCTTACCTGAGAAGACTCATGGAGCTGTCAGGTGAGACGGTGCATTTTGTCGAGCGGGACGGAACGGATGCGGTTTATATCGATAAGGTGGAATGTTACCGGAATTCCGTACAGATGGTTTCCAGGATCGGGAGCAGGATTCCTCTTTACCGCTCCGGAGTGGGTAAAGCCATGGCCGCCGCCATGAACTTAGAAGAGGTAGAGGAGCTGTGGAACAACAGTGAAATCGTGCGGGTGACTCCCTATACGATTACGAATTACGACGAGCTCCTGCATGAGCTTGGCGAAATCCGGCAGAGGGGTTATGCGCTGGATAACGAGGAGAATGAGCCGGGAGTACGCTGCGTCGCGGCTGCGCTGGATCAGGCTGGAGGAGGAGTAAAATACGCCTTTAGTATCTCTGCTCCGGTGAACCGGATGGATAACGACCGGGTGCGGGAGCTGGCCGGATATGTGCTGGATACAAAGGAGCAGATGAGCCGGGAATTCCGCTAGTTGATACGCCGCAGGCGGCATAGGTAATAATCATATGGGCGGCCCTCGTTGCATACACTGTAAAAACAGCGTCTTCGGGGGTTTTCTTGAAGGATTATATTGAAGAGCGCGCAATTGAAATTGCGTCTTATATTATTGAGAAGAAGGCCACAGTACGTCAGACAGCAAAGAAATTTGGCATCAGCAAAAGTACGGTACATAAGGATGTTACGGACCGCCTGATTCAGATTAACCCTGATCTGGCCGCCCGGGCCAGGAAGGTTCTGGATGTTAATAAATCTGAGAGACATATCCGGGGAGGACTGGCCACCAGAGAAAAATACCGTCATCAGGGCAACTGACGGACTGCCCGGCCGGAATTTGTGAACCACGCAAATTCCGGCCGTTTTTTCTTCTGTAAATCTTAACAAACTTCTTGTATCTTTTTCACACAGGCTCTATAATCTGAGGTGAAGGTGGAGGTAACTTATGAATTTTCTAAAAGACCGTGAAGGCTATTTCTTCACAAATAAAGCGCTGGTTAAGTTAATAATTCCCCTGATTGTAGAGCAGTTCCTGGCGGTGCTGGTGGGTCTGGCCGATTCTATCATGGTAGCCAGCGTCGGCGAAGCGGCGGTATCGGGCGTGTCGCTCGTCGATACGATATTTATACTGCTGATTAATGTGTTCGCGGCGCTGGCGACCGGCGGAGCGGTAGTCTGCGGGCAGTTTCTGGGAAGGAAGAAAAAAAAGGAGGCCTGCGGAGCGGCAGATCAGCTAGTTTTGTTTACAACTGTATTTTCCGTGGGGATTATGCTTCTGGTCTATGTGTGCCGTCCGTTTATCCTGAACGTAGTATTTGGCAAGATTGAAGCAGATGTGTCTTACAACGCCAATCTATATCTGATGATTGTTGCGGCGTCTATTCCGATGATTTCCCTGTATAATGCGGGCGCTGCTATTTTCCGGATGATGGGTGATTCCAAGACTGCCATGTTCATGTCACTGTTCATGAACGGCATTAATATTACCGGGAATGCGATCCTGCTTTACGGGCTGAAATGGGGCGTCGAGGGCGCGGCGATTCCCACGCTGGTGTCCAGGATGATTGCCGGCGTAGTTATGATTGCGCTGCTGTTCAATCAGAAAAAGGTATTACATCTTTCCCGGCCGATTGTGGTGAAGTTCCAATGGCCGGTTTTGAAGAAAATCTTACATATCGGCGTGCCAAACGGTTTGGAGAACAGCATGTTCCAGCTGGGGAAAATATTGGTCCTGTCGATGGTTTCGTCTTTTGGAACGGCGTCCATCGCGGCAAATGCGGTTTCCAATTCCCTTGCCACTTTTCAGATCCTTCCGGGTATGGCGATGGGCCTGGCGCTTCTGACTGTGACCGCCCAGTGTGTCGGTGCGGGCAGCTACGAGCAGGTGCGTTATTATACGAAGAAGCTTGTGGTGCTGACTCATTTTATGATTATGATTACGGCACTGGCGATTATCGCACTGCTGCCGCTGATCCTGGGTATCTATGGATTGTCCTCTGAGGCGACGCAGCTGACGACTCAGATGATTATTTATCACGGCATCTGTACTTTTACGATCTGGCCGCTGTCGTTTACCTTGCCGAATACGCTGAGAGCGGCGAATGATGTGAAATATTGCATGTGGGTATCTATTCTGTCCATGTGGATCTGCCGGATCGGTTTTAGCTGGGTTCTGGGTAAAGAGCTTGGTTGGGGTGTGTTTGGCGTGTGGGTGGCCATGACTCTCGACTGGGTAGTGCGGGCGGTTTTCTTCCTGATCCGTTACATCCGCGGAAAATGGCAGCTTCAGAGATAAACCGCTATGGCTGCGGGGAGATTTGCTAATTCTCTCTTGTCAAGTGGTCTGGCTTCTTCTATAATAAATACAGTTTATACAACAGGAGGAAAACTTGTGAACAGAGAAATGATCATCGTTCTGGATTTCGGTGGCCAGTATAATCAGCTGATTGCCCGCCGTGTCCGGGAATGCAATGTTTATGCAGAAGTGCATCCATATACCCTTTCGCTGGACAAGATCAGGGAAATGAATCCCAGAGGCATCATATTCACCGGCGGCCCCAATAGTGTGTATGGGGAAGAATCGCCCAGATGCAGCAGGGAAATCTTTGAAATGGGGATACCAATTCTGGGCATCTGCTATGGTTCCCAGCTGATGGCCCATATGATGGGCGGGGCAGTCTCGACTGCCCCGGTCAGCGAGTACGGGAAGACAGAGGTGGAGGTGGATTCTTCATCTGTGATCTTTGAAGGAGTGTCGCCGAAGACTATCTGCTGGATGAGCCATACGGATTATATCGCCAAAGCTCCGGACGGCTTTCAGATATCTGCAGTCACTCCGGTCTGTCCGGTAGCGGCCATGGAACTTCCGGAGAAAAAGCTTTATGCGACCCAGTTCCATCCAGAGGTAATGCACACACAGGAAGGTATGAAAATGCTTTCCAATTTCGTGTACAAGGTCTGTGGCTGCAAGGGAGAATGGCAGATGGCTTCCTTTGTGGAGACCTCCGTCCGGGAGCTGAAAGAGAAAATCGGCGGCGGGAAGGTACTGTGCGCGTTATCGGGCGGAGTGGATTCATCGGTGGCGGCGGTGCTGCTGTCGAAGGCGGTCGGCAGGCAACTGACCTGCGTGTTCGTAGATCACGGGCTGCTGAGGAAAAATGAAGGCGATGAGGTGGAAGCTGTGTTTGGCCCTGAAGGGCCGTATGATTTGAATTTTATCCGGGTGAACGCTCAGGAACGGTTCTATTCTAAATTAAAAGGCGTGACGGAGCCGGAGAAAAAGCGTAAGATTATCGGTGAGGAATTCATCCGGGTCTTTGAGGAAGAGGCGAAAAAGATCGGAGCGGTGGACTTCCTGGTGCAGGGAACCATTTATCCGGATGTGATTGAGTCCGGCCTCGGAAAATCAGCGACGATTAAATCCCATCATAACGTGGGCGGATTGCCGGACTATGTAGATTTTAAAGAAATTGTTGAGCCTTTGCGGCTTCTGTTTAAGGACGAAGTGCGGAAAGCGGGACGTGAACTGGGAATCCCGGAATATCTCGTCAGCCGCCAGCCTTTCCCGGGGCCGGGACTTGGAATCAGGATCATCGGTGAGGTGACGGCAGAGAAAGTGCGCATGGTGCAGGAGGCAGACTTCATATACCGGGAAGAGATTGTGAAGGCAGGCTGTGACAAAGGCCTGGGACAGTATTTCGCAGCGTTGACGAATATGCGGTCGGTGGGAGTCATGGGGGATGAGAGAACCTATGATTATGCCATCGCGCTTCGGGGGGTGAATACCAGTGATTTCATGACGGCGGAAGCGGCGCAGATACCGTGGGAGGTGCTGAACAGGTGCATGACCAGGATCATCAATGAAGTTAAAGGTGTGAACCGGGTTATGTATGATCTGACTAGTAAGCCGCCGGGAACGATTGAGTTTGAGTGATGAAATGGACTTGGAAAAACCTTTGTTTATGAGGGTTTTAAGCAAAATTGCTTAAGTGTTGGCAACGATTTGGCAACATTTAGAGTATCACTCACTGAATAATAGAATACTTCAATAACAGAAAACCTTACTGATTTTCAGAAATAAAGCTGAAAGTCGGTAAGGTTTTTGTGCGTTTCGAGGTTGAAAATTAGTCGGATTCGGGTTTCAAGTCCTGTAAGATAAGGCCGCTGAGTTCTTGTGAGGGAATGACCTTTCTCCATTGTTTTGAGGTGTCTAATTCGGGATATTTGTACCGCCACTGGTCGTATTCTTCTTCGGTTATCTCGCCTTGTTCCAGACGGGCAGCCTGTTCCTGCCATGCATGGAACATATCAAACATAGTGGTGTAGGTTGTTCCGGCAGATTTATCTAACCGCAGACACACTTCTCCGTCAATCTCTCCGATTTTTAAGCCATACATATCTTCCAACGCAAAAAGCGTGTGCATAAGTCCGATATAACTGTCTATTTCCGGCACTGTGATTGCACGAGGACTTACATCGAGGAGATCAGCAGTATTCCGGTAACTGTCTCTCTGATGAACGAGTGGGGAGTATCTGTCGAACAGATTCAAGCGGATGCGATGGTGGCAGACCGAAAACGTGGTGTCACACTTATGGATATGAATGAGATTATCAAATCTATGATTTTTGGTGAAGAACCAGAAAACCTGCTGAATGAAAAAATGGATATGGAAGCCATGGAAAACCCAATGTTCTGTCTGACAAACAAAGCTAAGATGAATGGAGCGTCCCTGTTACTGCAGGAAGATATTCGTAAACAGATTGGGGAATGCCTGGGAAGTGATTACTTTGTCATCCCATCTTCCGTTCATGAAGTGTTGATTCTCCCTGATAACGGAATTTTTCAGGTTCCAGAATTAAATGCGATGGTACAAGAAGTCAATGAGACACAGGTGGAAAGACAGGAACAGCTTTCTGATAAGGTTCAGTTCTGTGATAAAAAGACCGCAGTAATGGAAAATGCTGAGCGCAGGGAAGCACGTCTGGAAAAAGAAAAAGCAGCTGAAAAAGCAGAAGTAAAAGGTGGAATCCATGGAAGATTGGAGAAAGCTAAGGCAGAAATCAAGGCAAAAGAGGCAGACAAAGTGCCAAAGAATAAGTCAAAAGATCTTGCCACAGCATTATAAAGAGTAACAACGATGATTTTAAGGGGACTGTGCTAAGCAGTCCCTGATTTTATGAAAAGGAGTAGCACATGGCAAATAAATTATATGTAATGGAACAGCTGACGGAAGAGGTGGCAAAAGATGTAGCTGCCAGTCCGCAGGAATGGATGCGGTTCCTAAACACGGCATCCAGACTGTACAAATACACTTTTCCAGAACAGCTTTTAATTTATGCACAGCGACCGGAAGCAACTGCCGTAGCATCCATGGAAATCTGGAATCAGAAGATGTACCGCTGGATCAAAAAGGGATCCAATGGGATTGCCTTGATTGACAATACTTCCGGACCGAAAACAAAACTTCGATATGTATTTGATGTGCAGGACACTTATAAAGTGCGGAATCTTGGAAAGGATCCTCAGTTATGGAATCTTCCAATGGAAGGAGAACAGCTGGTTGCGGATTATCTGCAGGAGCAGTTATCACTGGAAGATACAGAAGGAGGATTTGCTGAAAGTCTGCATCAGGCAGCGAAAAGAAGCAGCTCTTGATTATCACAGAATGGGTTCTAAGATTTATTGCCTGGGAAGTGATGGCAGTAAAGGTGAATATGCGAGTAAAGAAATGATACAGGCACACGACGGTTTGTTTGGAATGGAAGCTCAGATGTGGGAACGGATAAAGGATAACAACCTAGATTATGCAGAAGAAAATTTAGGAGCATTTCAGGAGCCTATGAGTGTCATTGAGCAGGATGAAGCACTGAAATTATACGATGCAGGAGCAGATATCTATCTGATCACTAATTTTTCATCACCGATGTATGTCACAGAACGCATGGAAATTGAACGAGGACCAGAGCAATATCAGATGTCTATAACAGAACTGGAGCGTTTCCGTAACCTGGAATGGGAAATGCAGAAGTATCCACAGATTCAGTCATTGAAAGAAGCAAACCTGTTATTAGGAACAAGACGGACATTTGGAATTTATCAGATCCGGGATGATTCATCGGGCGACAACTATGCATTTATGAATATGCGCTTTATTGAAAGTCATGGTATGCAGATAAAAAAAGAAGATTATAAGCTGGTCTATGTTGGTGAATTATCGGGAAATATGTCACTGGAAGATATTTTTGAAAGGTTCAACATTGACAGACCGAAAGACTTCCGTGGGCATTCCCTGTCTGTTAGTGATATCGTAGTTCTGAATGACGGGGAAATAGTAACTGCCCATTTTGTAGACAGTATCAGTTTTGAACAGCTGGATTCTTTCCTGAATCTGGAAGAACAGGTTCTTAGTGAACTGGCATATGAGGTAGGAGAACGGTATTTTGCTATTCAGAGAACAGAAGAAGGATATGATTATTCCTTTTACGATGAAGATTTCCGCTTGATGGATGGTGGCGTTTATGAGAATGATGAAATTTCTATTGAAGAAGCGGCGGAGGAACTTTTGGAAGACGAAGGCTGGACTGGAGAACGCATCCGTGGAGATTATGATCAGTTGATGGAAAAAGTAGAAGAAATGGATGAGATTGTAATGGCAGCGATTCAGAAAAGCCAAGGCGAATATAAACCACTAGCAAAGATAGAGGAACTGGAAGAGGCAAATTACAACATGATTGACAATCTACTCAACAATATGTCACCGAAGAAAGAGCCTTATCTGGAATATTTCGCCACAGAATGCGATGAGTTTCACGATATGGGGGCTTATGAAAAAAGTACCGATGTTAATCAGATCGTTGCAGTCTATGAAAAATATAGAGAGAATCCAGAAACTGCATATCTTGGATGCTCAATGGGAATTATTTATCGTGATCCGGAAGACAGTTACTATGATGAAGCTGAATTTGCAATCGTAAAAGGAAATACCGTATTTGGAAATCTAATGGATGATGTTCGGTTTTATGGGGAGCTTGCACTGGTAAGGGAAGGAATTGAGAAAATTCATGAAGCATTACCTGATTATAAGTTCGTTCCGATGAGGGATGTGCGAGAAGCAATGTATCCAGAGAAGATGACCACAGAACAACTGGCTGAGGCATTGGATGAGATTGCAGAAGCGTTTGACCTATATGAGTATCGGGATAATGTGGAGATGGGAGAAAATACGGTACAGGAAGCAATGCTGGATTTACAAAGTGGCAATATTCATTATTATATTTCATACTTGAAAGATATTGTAGACGAAGAATGCGACCTGTCTGTTCGTGCAGGTGTATTGATGGAAAGGCTGAAAGCCTATGAACCGGAACTTCCAAAAGATATGCAACCAATGGTGTATGTAAACTATTGTGAAGAAAGTAATCTCATGAATCCAAGATGTCAGAAATTGTCTGAACTGGATACAAAAACCGTAGAACAGGACAAAGCCTGGTATGCTGATCGTGATCCAAACACCAACGAACCAAAAACGACAGCACAGATGTTTTTTACAGTATATTATGCTGAGAAGGGCGACAAGATGCTGCATCATTTTCAAGGTAGGATAGATATTGGTACCGGAAACGGCGGTATCATCAGTCAATTAAAGATGCAGAATGAAATGAAATTGGCAGATGAAAGCTGGATCAGTTATCAGCAAGGAAAAGGCAATGAAGAGTATCAGAAGTATATGGAAGATCTGACGGACATGCAGAATCATGTGCTGCCGTATTTACAGAGCTTTTGCAGCCAGGAAGAAAAAGGTGTGAAGGAGAGACGAGAACAGCAGGTAGCAGAGAAAAATGAGAGCAGAGAAGCTGTGCCAAGAACTGGCGTTGAAGCAAATACAGCAGTTAAGGATGCGGGGAAAGCTGAAAGAAAGGCAATAACAGAGAAAAAGACAATGACAGGAAAAGAGAAGAAACCGTCGATTCATGAACGTCTGGAAATCAATAAGAGAATCATCCAGGAAAAACAGGGAAAAGATAAACCGGAGAGAGGAGCTGATTTGAGTGTAAGGACGGTGTAGTATAAGATAGAATGGAGTCGGAGGTCACGGATAACAATGTGGCTTCCGGCTTTTTTGAGTATTGTCGGAATAATTAAAAATGGTACAATGTTTCTTTTGCTATCAGAATGTTTTTTATATAGCGAAAATGTATTGATATAGAGGTAAAATATCAGTGTGGTTTGTCCTGGCTCAAATTTAGGAAATGATTTACACCCCATGCTTGAAAAACTACGGATATTCGTATACAATGTATTCTGTAATACTATATCAACTGGAAAGGGGAAGCGTATGAAAGGATATCTCTCCATACGGGAAATTTCATACAAATGGGGTGTATCGGAACGCCGTGTCAATCAGTATTGCACCCAGGGGCGTATTCCCGGCGCTGAGCGTTTTGGGCGTTCATGGGCGATTCCAGAGGATGCCGAAAAACCGACGGATCCACGTAAAGGGAATAACGACCGATCCCATACCCCGAAAGAAGAATAAAGCGAGGGAATACACAATGACGAAATCAAATTCAAAAAAATACAGCACCATTCTATATGTAGCCCTTGCTATTTTTACAGCGATGGTGCTGCGGCAGATTGCCCGTTGGGCAGACGCCCCACTGGACTGGTTTTGCGGTATGATTCGCTCTGCCATATACATTGAACTGTTTATCGCTTGGGGCGTTTCCCTGCACAGGCGGATCATTCAGCCACAGGTGCGCCGCTATCTCACTTCGATTTCTGTGTTGGTGGTATTTTGGATGACAGTCAGGACAATTCGGTATTCGTTGGATGAATGTATATGGTTGATGCGATATCTCTGGTATTTGTACTATCTGCCCATGTTGCTTATTCCGCTTCTGGCGGTGTTCGTTGCTTTGTCGTTGGGAAAACCGGATAACTTTCGTTTGTCGAAGTGGACGGGGCTTCTTTACATACCTACCGCTGCACTGTTACTGCTTGTGCTGACCAATGACCTGCATCAGTTCGTATTCGTTTTTCCGGAAGATGCGATTGTATGGGTAAATGATTATAGTTATGCCTTAGGCTATTTTCTGGCAGTCGGATGGGTGGTATCTTGTACTATAACAGCTCTTGTTGTCATGCTGATCAAATGCCGTATTCCACACAGCCGGACTGTTTTGATGCTGCCTTTCGCCCCTGCTGTAGTAGCGTTGATCTATGGTGTTCTTTATTATTTCCGTGTTCCGTGGCTGAAATTTCTGACGGGAGATATGACTGTTGTATTCTGTTTGCTTATTGTCGCTATACTGGAATGCTGCATTGAGTGTGGATTGATCCAGAGTAATACTGGTTATGAAGAGCTGTTCATGGTCAGCAGGCTCGGTGCACAGATCACAAATCAGGAGAATGCTGTCTGTCTTGCCAGCGCCAATGCAAGAGCATTGACAGAAGAACAGAGGATAAGCACCAAAACACAGACTGTTTCGGCAGATAAAAGTATGATTGTCAAAAGTCAGCCCATTGGATTTGGCCATGTGCTATGGCAGGAGAATGTTGCTGAACTGACCGAAGCAATCGAGCAGATTGAAGAAAACTGTCGTGATCTTGCGGAGCACAACCGTATTCGGCAGGAAAATCTGAAAACGAGAAAAAAGATTCTTGCGCTTCAGGAAAAGAACCGGGTAAGTGACCTGCTTCACAGGGAAACAGCCGGGCAGATTGACTTGATTGATCGGATGCTGGCACAGTATGATACGGAGACAGATGATAGAAAACGCAGCAGGCTTCTTGGCGGGGCAGCAGTTGTGGGCGCCTATATAAAACGATATGGAAATCTGCTGCTTATCGGCGAGCGCACGGAAACAGCGGATATACGTGATCTGGCAAGGTGTTTTGATGAGTCTTTTATCAATCTGGAATTGCTTGGCGTGAATTGCCTCCATACGCTGCCATCGGATATTATTTTGGCAACGAAGGATATGCTTCAGGTTTACCGCAGCTTTGAAGCAGCAGTGGAAACCAGTCTCAGCGACCTTCAATATGTATGGATCAATGTCCGGAAAAGCAAAGAAGGATTGTTTCTGAAAATGGAATTTGTCTGTGATTCGGATCTTTCTCATCTGGCACCGATGGCAAATGCGTTTTCTTTTGAGGATGGAGCATACCGCTTTACGTTCAAACTGCAGGGAGGCGGTGAGGAAAGATGAGTGTTGGAAAAATTACCAGACGGATCAAGGAGAAACATAAGCTGCGCGTTGCGGTCAAAGAAGCAATGGATACCCTCCCTACCGCTGTCTGTTATTTTACTCCTGCGGGTACCGTCAAACTGTGCAATGCGGCGATTAATGTACTTTTCAGGAAAATCACCCAGAGTGATCTGCAAAGTTTTGCAGAACTGAAGGAAGCGCTGGAGGGCTGTGATAGGACCACTGGAATTATACGGGAGGAAAACGTATTTCTTTTTCCCGATGGGAAGGCATGGCAGTATTTTGAAAACGAAGTGATAATCGCTGACGGTAAGGTTTATACGGAGGCAGTTTTCAATGATGTGACCGAGCTGTACGAAAAGCGGCAGGAGCTAAAACGACAGTCAAGAGAACTGAAAAAAATGTACCAGGAACTGAAATCCCTGTCAGAGAATGTGCAGGAAGCGGCCAGAGAACAGGAAATTCTCAACATGAAATCAAGGCTCCACGATCAGATGAATATGGGCGTTGCCGCTATACGACAGATACTGCGCCAGAACACCACTTCTGAGGAAAATGCTGCCGCTATCACACAATTTCGCCACGCCATTCAGGTCTTGCAGGAGGAAAACGCCTATCCGCAGGATGATGTGACGGAGTTTATCCGGGATGCGGCGGTATCAGGCATTCAAGTAAAAATCGAAGGCAATTTACCGGAAACGGCAGAAACATTGCATTTGCTTCTGCCGGTCATGCGGGAAGCTTGTGTCAACGCTGCCCGTCATGCCAATGCGACAATGCTGTATGTGGCAGTAGTGCAGAGTCCGGATTTCGTTACCCTGCGCATGACCAATGACGGCAAACAGCCTCAGGAGGAAATCACGCCCCGGGGCGGTCTTGTTGATCTCGGCAAAGTGATTGCGGAAGCGGGCGGCAGGCTGGAGTTCCGGTCTCAGCCCGTATTTACGCTGACAGTGACTCTGCCGGTTTGTGAGCAGAAAACAAAACAGGAGGTGTCGGTATGACAAAGGTGCTTGTCATCGACGATCAGCGGATCGCCAGAGAGTATATGGAGAATGTCGTACAGAATGGTACGAACTATGAGCTTGTGGGAAGTCTGTCCAAGGCGGATCTTGCCGAGACTGTCTGCCGCAGGAGTAAAGTGGATCTGGTTCTTATGGATGTCTGTACCCATGGAGCAAAGGACGGCATCGACGCGGCTGCTGAGCTTCGCAGACTGTTTCCAGAGCTGAAAATGATTATTGTTACCTCTATGGTGGAGGAGAGTTATATCAAGCGGGCCAGAGAGACCGGGGTGGACAGTTTTTGGTACAAAGAAATCAGCCCGGAGGATCTGCTTACCGTCATGGATGCCACCATGCAGGGCAGACAGATGTGGCCCTATGAAACGCCGGCTGTAAAGCTGGGTATTACTACCAGCAATGATTTCACAGAAACAGAAATCAAGGTTCTGCGTTTGGTTTGTGAGGGACTGGAATACAGCGAGATTGCAGAACAGCTAAATTATACGAAGGATAATGTAAAGTATCATATCCGTAACATCCTTCAAAAAACGGGTTATGCCAACAAGACACAGCTTGCCATTGCCGTAACGGGTAAACGCTATATTATCCCGAAGCTTTTTGATGAGCAGGACCGGTCAGAAGAAAATCCCATCGTTTTATAACATAATTTTGCAAATATTCCCGGTTTCAGGTTTGAAACCGGGCTTTTTCTTTTTGTAAAGGGCGAAAATTTACCCTTATGGGTAGGGAAAAGAAAATGGCACTCCCGTATAATGGAGTAGTACATGGGATAGTTACGTCATTTCACGTCCCGAAGACAAAGCCGGACGTGAATCGGGAATTTTGGAGGTGAGGATATTGCGGAGAGTTGTGATTGATATGCAGAATATCCTGTTTGCAGATGCGATAGCGGAAGCATTGCGTAGATTTGATTCTGATTTTGAGCCGGTTATGAGTGAAAGTCCGGGCAAAACCTTGGCACTATGCAATGCCATACTGGCAAACATCCTGATTATGGAGGTTACAGCATATGCACCATGGAAGCTGGAGAAACGGATGAAAATTCGTGATGAGTTGAGAAAACGTAATCCGGATTGCAAAATTGTGCTGGTAGTTGATGAGAATACCGAGAAAAAGCTGGCAGACCAGGTTCGACAGGCAAAGAAAGATGGTCTGGTAGATAATTTTATCTATGGGTCGATTTCTTCCAGCTATCTGTCGGCGGTTATCGATGCATTGTAAGGGGAGGGAGAGACGATGAGGAAACGAAAACCTTGGATTTATATAGTAGGAATTCTTGTGCTGGCAGGGCTCATGATGCTGACGGCTTGCCAAGGAAATGGTGGAAAGAAAGAGCCTGTAACGCTCACCATCTGGCATGTCTACGGCGGGCAGACAGATTCGCCGTTAAATGACCTGATTGAAGAATTCAATGAAACGGTCGGTGCTGAGGAAGGAATTAAGCTTCAGGTTACTGTCGTGTCCAACACCAACAACATCCATGATGCAGTGCTCAGGGTAGCCAATAATGAACCGGGAACGACAGGGCTTCCGGATTTGTTTGTCTCATATCCGAAAACCGTTTTGGCTATGCCGGATCCGGAGATTTTGGTGGATTACAGGGATTACTTCAGCGAGGAGGAATTATCTGCTTATATTCCCGCCTTTCTGGAGGAGGGAGAGATTGACGGTCGACTGGTTGTTTTTCCTGTGGCGAAATCTACAGAAATTATGTTTGTTGATAAGACGCTGTTTGATCGGTTCGCAGCGGATACCGGTGCTACTTTGGAGCAGCTTAATACCTGGGAGGGATTATTTGAATTGTCCAAAGAGTATTATCAGTGGACAGATGCACAGACGCCGGAGATGCCGGGAGATGGAAAAGCCTTTTTTGTCCATGATTATCATTTCAATTATTTTCAGGTAGGTGTGGAATCCTTGGGAGAGGATTTCTTTCAGGGAAATAAGATTGCCTATGGTAAAGCTTTTTCTAAAGTCTGGGAGCCTTATGCAGACGCTGCCGTTCAGGGCGGCGTGTGGCTGCAGGAAGGTTATGCAACGGAGCCGCTTCGGACCGGAGAGACGATTGTCAGTGTAGCTTCGTCAGCAAGTGTTCTCTACTATGAGGATATTGTAACCTATCCGGACAATCAATCCGAACCGATAGAAGTTATCGCAAAGCCCGTGCCATGCTTTGAGAATGGAGAACAGCTGGTTATGCAGCGTGGTGCAGGTTTCTGTACGGTAAAATCCACACCGGAGCGGGAACAGGCAGCCGCAGTTTTCCTGAAATGGCTGACAGAGCCGGAAACCAACGTGCGTTTTGTGACCAGCGTGGGGTATATGCCAGTGACAGATGCTGCCTTTGATGTACTGCCGGATTTTATAGATGATTTGGAGGACCCGAAGTACAGGAGTCTTTATGAAGCATTTTTGGAAACACAGTCTTCTTATGAATTTTATACGGCGCCACAGCTTGGCGGTTATCTGGAGCTGGAGCAGACCTTTGAAAAGAATGTCCGCAGCAAGCTTCGCACGGCTTGCAGCAATTGGCGGGATGGAGAAGAAAATGTGGAAAAATTAGGAGAAGAGGCGCTGGAGAATGTGAAGATGTCGCTTCCCAAATAGATAAGAGAGTGAGTATCATGGCAAATAATATGCTGAAAGAGTTTGAAAAGCTCCTGCATTTGGTTTTAGAACGAAAGGTTACGCTGCACAGGAAGCTGATGATGTATTTGCTTTGTCTAATCATGGCAGCATTGGGCATTCTGTTGCTACTTTTGACAGCCATCGGCGGGCTGTTGAAGGCAGAATCGCAGATTGCGCAGGTGATGGAGAATCAATTACATACCACGTATAATAAAGTCTCAGAGGAAATGGAGACTTACACCGGATACAGCCTGCAGCTTTCCAGAGAACTGGAGCAGGATATAAAGAACTTTCTGGATGAAAAAGGAATTTCGGTTTCCGACCTGAATAATCAGCCAGAAGCACTTTTGGAAATACAGAAAATGATGTATTCGGAACTCAATACAACTATTAGACTGGGACGAAGCAGCGGTGTATTTGCTTTGGTAAATGCGACTGTAAATACACAGATTTCGGAAGCTGATAAGTCCCGGAGCGGAGTTTACCTGCGGCTGATCAACGTGAGCAGCAACGTGATTTTAAGTCCGGAAACTATTTTGTTCCGCGGGAATACGGAAATTGCAAGGGAAAATGGACTGGAATTGCATAACCGATGGAATATGGAATTAAATACAGAGGGGCTTTTGGGGTATCAGGAGTTGGAAACTGGACTAAGGCAGTCGGAATCTGGTTATTACTGGATCAGTCGCATGAATCTGAAAAATACCTGGGAGGATGTAATCTTGCTCCTTGTACCGATGTATGCAGACTCAGGAGAATTTTTGGGTGTGTGTGGGATTGAACTAAATGATGTCCATTTCAGTCTGGAATATCCGGCTACAGCAAGTTCCTATGGTTCTATGGTTACAGTTATCGCGCCAGTGGAAAACGGGAATCTGAGACTGGATCAGGGCATGGCGGGGAGTACGGAGGGCACATGGCTTGATACTGCGGAAAGTCTGTCCATAATAGAAAAGAATGTTTATTACAGCACGTATCGCTCCTCAAAATGTGATTATTATGGAATCCAGATGCCTTTAGAGATACCAGGAAGCGGTGGACAGGAGTGGGCAGTTGCGGTGCTGATACCGCGGGAAAGCTGTGACCAGTATATTTTGAGGAATAAGGTGGGTATTATGGGTGTCATACTGGGATTTGTCCTCATTATGATTGCTCTTGCATGGTTGTTGTCGAAGAAATTTGTCCGGCCGATCCTTCAGAGTTTTCAGGATATTCGGGATGGCCAACAGATAGGCGATGGCAAATACAGATTTGCAGAGTTGGAGGAGTTTTGCAGATGGATGTCGGAAAGGGGGAAACCGCCGGAGGCGGACGACCTGCCGCCGAATATGGCAGAACTCTTTGAACACTTTGCCCGGAATGTAAAAACACTGACCAATGCGGAATACAATATTTTCCGATACTACATGAACGGTTATGAGGTAGCGCAGATACCAACGGAAGCATGTGTCAGCATGAGTACCGTAAAAAAGCACAACGGAAATATCTACAGGAAGTTGGAGATTTCATCCAATGAAGAACTGATGATGTATCTGGATCTCTTTCGGAGATGTGACTGTATTGAGAAACTTCAGCTGGATGAGAAAGCAGACGTTTCAGAAATAGGGACAACCAAGTGAATAAATGAAGCAAAAAGCACAAAAATCATGTATGGTTTTTGTGCTTTTTGCATGGTGTACCGAGTCTACCATAGCCTTTTCGATGGTAGACTCGGTTTACTTTTTTCTTTCGAGGCCAAAAAGTAGACCTGGTACCATAGATTTTTGATTTCCTAACCAATATGATGGTGTTACAAGCGATGCATGCGTTGTTTCTCGGAAATTTTAGAATCTTGGAAAGGGGTTGGTCAAACGGTGCAGAGGGTTTTACAGGATATACTGACAGATTGCTCGACAGAGGATAAATTTGAGTTTTCCATCGTCTGCGAGGAATGCGGAAAGGTCTGGAAAAGCAAGGCTATTGCTTTTTCAAAAGCCCGTATCCATCCTGTCACAGAGGGAAAGAAAGTGGTCTATGCAGCCCTCTATCAACGAGAGAAAAAAGAGGCGCATCTGAAGGCTTTGAAGGCTGGAGAAAAATTATTCAGCAGATGTCCGATTTGTCATAGATGGGTTTGTGACGATTGCTTTATGGTCTGCGAGGATCTGGATATGTGCAAGCAGTGCGCAGAACGGTTGAATGAAAAGGGCAGTATTGTCGGATAGCTTTCTAATTTATTATTTAAGGAGTATAGAGGATAACGTAAAAACCTTTGTTATCTTAATGCAAAACAAACTATTACAGGAGGTAATCTTATGGGACTTATTAAAGCAGGAATGGGAGCACTTGGCGGAACGCTGGCGGATCAGTGGAAGGAATTTTTCTACTGTGATGCGCTTCCAAACGATGTGCTGATGCGTAAGGGTGAAAAGCGCGTCAGTGGCAGATCTTCAAACACTAAGGGAAATGATAATATCATTTCAAACGGATCGGGCATCGCCGTCGCGGACGGTCAGTGTATGATTATTGTCGAGCAGGGCAAGATCGTTGAGGTCTGCGCCGAACCCGGCGAATTTACATACGACAGCTCCACCGAGCCGTCTATTTTCGCCGGAAGTCTCGGAGACAGTATCAAGGATACATTCAAGATGATCGGCAAGCGTTTCACCTACGGTGGCGATACTGGTAAGGATCAGCGGGTGTACTACTTTAATACTAAGGAAATTATCGGCAACAAATTCGGTACGCCCAATCCTATCATTTTTGAGGTTGTGAATAAGCGCATCGGTATCAGCCGGACTGTACAGGTTCGATGCAACGGCGTATACACCTATGTGATCTCCGATCCTCTGCTGTTCTACACGCGGCTTTGCGGCAATGTGGAAACCGAGTTTACAAGAGATCAGATCGACGAGCAGCTTAAATCGGAATTTATCGATGCATTACAGCCCGCTCTCGGCGCTCTTGCCGAGCAGGAGCTTCGCCCTGCACAGATACCGGCGAAAGCAAACGAGCTGAAAGCAGCAATGAATGACGCACTGAAACAGGAGTGGATTGATAACAGAGGAATTTCCGTTGGTAAAATCGCACTCAACCCGATTACGCTGACAGCCGAGGATATGAAGAAAATCAACGAGCTGGAGGATGCTGCAAATGTCGGCTCCAACCCGTTTATGATGGCTGGTACTATGACCAATGCAACGGCCGATGCTATGAAGACTGCAGCTGGTAATCAGGCAGGTGCCATGACGGGCTTCATGGGCATGGGCATGGTCGGAATGGGCGGTCAGGGCGGTTTCGGTGCTGCACAGAATCTTTACAACATGGGACAGCAGCAGATGCAGTCTCAGCAAATGCAGCCGACCCAGCAGCCTGCTCCGGAGCCGACACCGGTTCCATCGCAAAACAGCTGGAAATGCACCTGCGGTGCTACGGCAACCGGAAAATTCTGCCCGGAATGCGGAGCAAAGAAACCGGAGCCGGTGCAGGCAGGTGCCTGGAAGTGCAAATGTGGAGCCACGGCGACAGGGAAGTTCTGTCCGGAGTGCGGCTCTCCGAAGCCTGCAGATGCGGACGGATGGACCTGTTCCTGCGGAACGGTAAATAAAGGGAAGTTCTGTCATAATTGCGGAGCAAAGAAACCGGCGGGTGTACCTCTTTATCGTTGCGATAAGTGTGGATGGGAACCGGAAGATCCAGCACACCCACCAAAATTCTGCCCAGAATGTGGCGACATCTTTGACGCAAACGACAGAAAGTAGCATAGGAGAGGAGGAATTCTTATGTATAGACTTCCATCTGAAGAAAAGCAGCATAAAGAAACAATCGGTGCTTTGATTTTGAGTATTATCATTATTATCGCAGGAATTGGCGGTATGATCTATACAAAGCACGAAAGCTTGGAGTATAAGAATTCTACGGATGTTCGAACACTTCATGCAACTGTTTATAGTTGTGAACAATCGAAAGAAAAAGATAATAATGGAGAGCGAAAAGAAGAATATAAGGTAAGATTTACTTATGAAATCGATGGAACGACATATGATGATTCTAAGATTTACTATAAAGAAATGAGGAGAGGAGATACCGTACAGATTACGGTTTACAGGAATTCAAAGGGAACATATAAACTGGAACCAGGACCAACTCCGATTTATTTCTTTGGATTTGCAGTAATGATTCCGCTAGGTATCATTGGTTTCGTCGTAATAAGTAAAGATCTTATTAAGTATCGCCGAGAAGAAAAAGAAGGTAGAAGACTGTAAGCATGGAATGGGAGGAAGGAACATGATGAAAACATATAGAAGTTTATCGGTATTTCTGATAGCGGTTATGCTTGTTGGACTTTGTGCATGTGGCTCGAAAGAGGGAAATGCAAAAGGTAACGGATATAAAAAAGAGGTAGATACTTATACACATGAGAAAGATGACGCAACGATCAGTTTTGGGATTGCCAAGGAGTTAGGCTATCAGGAAAAAACGTCAGATACAAACACGTTAGAACTTGAAAATCAAGAGAACGATACGTTAATCGAAATTGTATATTTCCACGAGAATTCGAAAAGTTCTACTGTAGTGCGTGAGGCTGATTACTACGGAGAAGGTTTCAGTGATTTTGAACATATTACGATTGGCGATTACAAAGGATCTAAGGTATTTAGAGACTGGGGAAAAGCAGATGAGATTCATGAGTGTGAGATACGATTAGTGCTTACGGAACCATCTGATAAAAATATGGTTTATGCAGTGAAGGTGAATTTTAGAAAAGGTCTTCAGTGTGAAGACTTAGATGTGAAGGAATTTGTTGACAGCGAGGACTATATGCATTTCCTGAGTTCCTTTAAGGCGACATTAGAGGATTCCGAGGAAGAAACAAAGTAGGCATTCTTATTTCCATCTTCCTAATCCACGAAATATTCGGTAAGAATAAGGAGAAGGAGAAGGCACAAGAGGAACATGGGGAGACCAGATAGTCTGACAGATGAGGAGGGATGGATATGGGCTTATCAGAGGCGATGCTGCTTGCGTTTGCAACTACCATAATCTGTGCGTTTGCCATTGCTGAAAAAATCATTGACATAGACTTTGAACAGTTTATGCCGGAGAATTTGAAAAAAGCAAAAATGAAAAGAATGCTTGCAAAGCGCGAAACTCCGATGCAAGGGGCAAGGCTTCAGAAGGACATCAAGGATTCCTTTGAAAATGTGTTACTTCCACTTGGAAAAGCAGATAAGAGTTATCTTCCAAAGAGAATGGATCTTACATTCCGCAGAAAGATGGTTCATCAGGTGGAACTGCTGGGAAAGCGTAAGCTTTGCCGGGATATCCGGGTGACGGACGTTGTACCGCTTCCGAAAAATAATTTCAAAAGATGGAATGATGACGGACGGGAGTGGAGGGAGTCTATCTTGCAGTGTAGTTCTCTGGAACGTCTGATTTCTCCTCAAGATGATGAAATAGTACATCAGATCTATCGGAAAAACAGTTACCTTCGGATTCTTCAGTCAAGGCACATTCGTCATTCGGATCGTCAGGGCAGGAACAAGGAATTTTATTCCGATAAAGGGAAGATCACCTGTCCATCCTGTGGAGCTGAGGTGGAGCTGAGCAGTCAGCAGGTCATCTGTCCATATTGTGGCGGTGTGATACAAAGTGAATTCTATGACTGGCAGACAGAAGTATTTGAAATCTATGAGAAGATGGGTGCAAATATGCAATACGGACTGTTATTGCTTGCTTACTCAGGTGTCATGTTCTTATGTCTGACCCTATGTCTTTATCTGATCAAAGATGCAGATGTTTCTCTTACCGTAGGTGTAATTGTTACACTGCTTATACTTCTGGGAATTGCGAGATTCTTTCGAACAAGGGAAGAAAAACAGGAAAAACTGTCGGAGAAAATCGTCAGATATTCGGAAAATTATCTGAGATCGTGTATCAATGAAGCACTTTATAAAGAAGTAAGTGATGAAGCGCTGATGGATTATGGAGTCGGTTCTATTGTATTAGAAAAAGTGGTTCATACGGACCAGACAACGGAAATAACAGTGAAGGTATATGGAACGGAGACCTACCTTCCTGAAAGAGGAAAACCATATACGAAGAAAATAAAGAAAACCCTCGTTTTGCAAAGGGCAAGATATCCGGAAAGAAGGAAAACGGACGGTGTATTTTTTAAGGAAAAGGATTGTCCATCCTGTGGTGCCAATTTCATACCGGATGAACATAACTGCTGTTCGTTCTGTGGTTATAGCTTCCGGGCAAACAATGCAAAATGGGTAATGAAAGCAATGAAAACATCATAATCAGAAGAAAATGAATTTGCCGGGAATCCGGTAACATAGTAGGAAGGGAGAAGGAATTATGGCTAATAAATGTGCAATCTGTGGAGCAGAAATTAATTTAGTACAAACTCAGAAACTGGCGGATGGTAATTGCATTTGCCGAAAGAATTGTAGAAGTAAGGGTATGAAAGCATTTGACTATGTGCATGCCAATCTTCCAAGTGTTCAGTCACATTTGGAGCAGGTGGACCGAGGAACAAAACTTTGGGAATATTTCTTTGTACCTCGTCTGAAAACAAAGAATAAAGCGCAGAAACTGAAACGATTCGGTGGTCATCTTTACGTAGCAGAGGATATTGGTCTGGTGGCATTTACCCAGGTGGATTATAAATTCTTCCTATTTGGAAAGAGCACACGTGCCTGTGTATACCGTATCGCCGATTTGCGAGCTTATGAATTCGAAAAAGAAGAAGTAAGAAATGGTGATAAGACAGAGAAAAAAGAAGTAGCGCATCTTGCATTTATCAACACTCCGGGACTTTATGAGGTATTTGTTCCGATGAATAATGTCTTGGATTTTGAAAAACTGAAAAAGTATTTTGACAGTCTGTTTGGAATCCAGAAAACATTGGGTAATGCAATGAATAACTGGAAGAAACAGATGGATGCTGTGAAGGATATTTCAGTCGGATTCAATGCTGCGGTAAGAGGAGATGCAGATATGGCAGAAAAGGCAGAGCAGGCAATGAACTCTCTGGATGCTGCAATCTACGGAGATCGTACAGAATGGATTCGGAGAGCGGATGAAGCGCTTGCAGAATTTGACCGACAGGCTCATTAAGATTAAGGAAGGAGGGTTTTCATGGCAAACTTGCAAGAATATAAATGTCCTTGCTGTGGCGGTGCGATAGCCTTCGACAGTACGATTCAGAAGATGAAGTGTCCATACTGTGATACGGAGTTCGAAATGGATGCATTAAAGGGTTATGACGATGAGCTGCAGGAAGAACAGGCAGATAGTATGGAATGGGAAACCAATGCCGGTGGAGAATGGCAGGAAGGCGAAACCGAAGGATTACGTACCTACGTATGTAAGTCCTGTGGCGGTGAAATTGTGGGAGATGCCAATATGGCAGCGACCTCTTGTCCGTTCTGTGACAACCCGATTGTTATGATGGGACAGTTCTCTGGAGCATTAAGGCCGGATTTGGTAATACCATTCAAGCTGGATAAAAAAGCGGCAAAAGAAGGACTGATGAAGCATTTGACCGGAAAA
Organism: Wansuia hejianensis; assembly: GCF_014337215.1. Taxonomy (NCBI): domain Bacteria; kingdom Bacillati; phylum Bacillota; class Clostridia; order Lachnospirales; family Lachnospiraceae; genus Wansuia; species Wansuia hejianensis. The sequence continues at coordinate 3,873,904 of NZ_CP060635.1, forward strand.
CGTCTTTTGCCGAAGATCTTCAAGGATCAGAACCATATTGATGAAATCAAGGGAATCTATGTTCCGTTCTGGCTCTTTGATACCGATGTGGATGCAAATGTACGTTACCGGGCTACGAAATTACGTGTATGGAGTGACAGTGATTACGATTATACGGAAACCAGTTACTTTATGGTACACAGAGGCGGTAGCGTTGGATTTGAAAATGTTCCGGTAGATGGTTCATCTAAAATGGCGGATGATCTGATGGAATCCATTGAACCATATCACTGTGCAGAAGCGGTAGATTTCCAGACTGCATACCTTGCCGGATATCTGGCAGATAAATATGATGTGACTGCAGAAGAAAGTATCGAGCGTGCAAATGCACGTGTGAAACAATCAACTGAGGAAGCATTTGCTGCGACTGTTCAGGGATATAATACGGTTACAGCGGAAAACAGCAGTGTACAGTTTAACAACGGTAAAGCGAAATATGCATTATATCCGGTATGGCTTTTAAACACGACATGGAATGGAAACAAATACACATTTGCAATGAATGGACAGACCGGAAAATTCGTCGGAGATTTGCCTGTTGATAAGGCGGCAGCAACTCGCTGGACAGCGATTCTGGCAGTAGCATTCACAGCAGTAACCTATGGTGCGGCGACGCTTCTGCACTTTATTGGACTATTTTAGGGGGGTGACGGAATGAAAAAGAAAATGATATCGTTTTTACTTATCCTCATCCTTTGTCTTGGTATGACAATTCCGGCATATGCAGAGGATTCCGAAGGCTTTGCGGATGAATATTACCGGGTGAATGATCTGGCCGATCTTATGACTGACAGTGAGGAAAGCAAATTGCTTGATGTGCTGGATGAAATCAGTATCCGACAGAAGATGGACGTAATCGTTATGACGACAGATACACTCGAAGGATTAACGGTTGAGGAATTTGCAGATGACATGTACGACTACTGTGAATATGGATATGGAGCAGATAAAGATGGTGTGCTCTTATTGATCAGTACAGAAGATAATGACTGTTACATATCAACCTGTGGTTATGGTATCACTGCTTTTACCGATGCGGGGATTAAGTATATTCCGAAACAGATGATGGATGATCTGAAATCGCAGGATTATTTTTCCGCATGTATGACATTTGCTGAGCTGTGTGATGATTTTATTACACAGGCACGAAATGGAAGCCCATATACAGCACGCACACTTCCAAAAGACGCCTTACCATTCTATTGGATCTTTATTTCCATCGGTGTTGGTGTGATTCTGGCATTCGTTATCGTCGGAAGAATGAAGGCACAGCTGAAGACCGTTCGGTTCCAGGCTGCGGCAGGAAATTATGTGAAAGATGGAAGTATGAATATCACAGAAAGCAGAGATTTGTTCTTGTACCATACAGTAACCAAGACGGCAAAAGAAAAGAGTTCTTCAGGCAGCAGCACCCACACATCATCTTCTGGTAGAACGCATGGTGGTGGAGGTACGAAATTCTAGGAAGGGGGTGACAGATGCTTTTGGTATGATTTCTAGTATCTGTTTTTGTTTGCTATGATATATTTTGCTCTGGGAAACCCGCTTTCTATTCTTGGGTGTGGGTATATAGTTTCTGGACAACTCTATTATACCATATCCAGTGAGGGGGTATTTCATTTTTAGTAACAAAAAATGCCGTATTTATGCGGCTTGTGGCGTTTCGCAAACGCCTAGATAATAAGTAATTGAAAGGAGAGAAGATTATGAGAAAAAAGTTGAATTTGTTATTTGGACTAGTGCTTATCATCAGTATGATAGTATTGACTGGTTGTGGAGGCTCCGGAGAAACAGGAGAAAAGAACCCGTATGAAGGGAAATGGGTAGCGGTGTCCGCTCAGATGATGGGAATGTCCGTCAGTATAGATGAAGTTTTCGGAGGAGATTTTGAATTTGAAGTGAAAAATGGCGGAAAAGTTTCCTTTTCAGCTGGAGACACTACAGGGAATGGAAAATGGTCTGTCGAAGATGATCAGTTTATCTTGAGCATCGAAGGAGAAGAAATGGTGGGAATCATCGGAAAAGATATTATTTCTTTTGATAATATGCTCGAGATGGGAGTAAAGGTGATTTTTGCAAAGGATGGAACGGATGCAATGGATCCGGCACTCTATCTGACAGAGGAGGAAAATGCAGTCATAGGTGAGTGGGCTGCAGAAAGTGTGGAAGAACTTTTAGGAGACGGACCTCAGACTTCTATGGAAGGAGTAGACAACATCAATGATGCACTGCGTCTTGATTTCAAAAGTGACCGTAATGTAACAGTTATTTATAAAGGGGAGGAGATTGGGACTTTCCCATGGTCAGTTGCACTGGGATATTGTTCGATTGAATCAGAAAATCCATCTCTTACAGTGATGATAAATGACGATGGTACTTTGAAAGTAGACTACAGTGATGATGATGACTACTACACATTCCACTGTGTAAAAAGTGACAGTGAATAACTGAAAAGGATGTGGAAATCATGAAAGGAGGGAAGACGCCATGAAAAAGAAACTGTGGTGTGTGCTGTGTATCATGATATGCATGATGATGATAGCGGCATGTGGACAAAAAAAGAATCCGGAGAAGAAAAAATCGGAAAAAGCAGAGCAGGAAGAAACAGAATTTAAAGACAGAGAAAGTCTTAAATTAAGTTTATTTACAGTGTATTATCCGAAGGCATGGAACTACGATAAAGAGAATATGAAGAAAGATGAAGAATATTCTTACGTTAGATTTTTTGATGGAGATACAGCAGATGGATCCGAGAATGTCATTTCTATAGAAGCGACCAAGGAGGATTCATATACATATCGAAAGAGTTTAATTGCCTTTGGAGTGGATTTAGAGGCATATGCTGAAGGGAAAATGGACACTGTAACAATAGGAAATGCAGAATATACAGCAATGCCGGAAAGTAATTCCATAGAAAAAACGTATATGTATCGTTATGAACAGTCTGGCACATCCTATGATATCAGAGTAAAAGGACAGGAAATAGATGATTCTGACAAAGAATTGCTGGAAGGAATTGTGCTGAAATTAGAGGATGAAGGAAATAAAGACGCACCATGGCCATGGGAGGGAGAGCCTCTTGAACCTGTATTGGCAGAGCAGATGGTAGGTTCTTATACAATCGTTCCGGAATATATCCCATTTAAAGAAGCACAGGGCGTTATGCAGATTATGGATCATCAGTTTGTAAAACAGGGCAATCAGGTATTCCATCTGCTGGAGAATAAACTGGATACTTATGAATATTCAGAAAGTGGACTTGAATTCGTTTCTTCGATGGAATTAGACGATGATTTTGAATATTTGTCTGGGGACAGCAGTGGAATGTTATATCTTTCACCGGGAATCGGAGATGTAATTGGCGTAAAAGATGGGAAAAAAGCACTTCAGACAACAGTAGACGGAGATCTGAATATGCATCCATCCGGAGAATGGGGAATCAGTTTCTGGGTGAACAGTGATACTCAGAAGATTGCGAATCAAGGCGGTAACCTGACGGCAGAACCGTGGATACTGACCGGATTAAATAACGATGAAGAACGCAAGGGACTGTTTTCCATGATAGATGACGTACAGATCACGAATAGTCATATTATGGTTGCCGGATCCATGGCTGCGGAAGATGAAGGCACAAAAATTGTTGTTTATGATTATGATGGTAATCAGCTTTTGAAATTAGGTGGAGAAGATATCAGTTCTCCGGACAAGCTCGGTTCCATTACAGGCATGGCGGAAACAGAAAATGGTTTTGTGGCTGCAGATGGAAATATGCGCGAAATACAATTTTGGGCAAAAGATGGAACGCACGTAGGTGCAATTTCTACAGAGGACATATTTGGTGTCAGTTATCCATGGCTGGAAGATATGCAGCTTTTAGATGACGGCTCTCTGTTAATTATGCTGACACAGGAACGAGACGATGGATCAGCAAATGAATTGATGTTTTTCAGATTGACAGGATTTTAATTGAAAAAATAAAAATCGCTTGCCGGCAGAAATTTATCTGCCGGCAAGTGATTTTTCTGTTTCCTGTTTCCAATATAAAGGTAGAATTTTATCACATCAGTGAATCAATTTTCATATTTATCGTATACAGATATATACAACATAAATGGCATAGAGGATCAACATCAGGATCCCCTCCTTTTTATCGAGTGCTTTTTTGGTCCATGCCATAATCCATACGATAACACTGAATACAAGCGGAACAGCTGGGAAGTGTATTGAAGGACGGGAGTTTATCATTGCACTTCCGGAAAGTTTTGTTGAGTACAAGGCAGATGATGTGGTAAGGCTTTTCACGGACAGCTTTCATAAAAGGTACGATGTGGAATGCAGTGCGGCACTTCACCATAACAAGAAAATGACCAATTACCATATTCATCTCGTATTCAGCGAACGGAAAATGCTGGAACATCCAGAAGTGAAAATTGCTACCAGAAATATGTTTTATGATGAGCAGGGCAAGCACAGACGCACGAAGAAAGAGATTTTAGATGAACAGGGAAATCTTCGGGCAGGATGCAGTATTATTTAGGTAATTGCGAAACTCGTTAGATTTATTTGTGTTTAGAACACAAAAAGAAAGAGCTTTACATTTGGGATATAACTTAAACATGGGGAGTGACTAATTTATACTTTGGGGCGCACTTAAATAAACCTCTGATTTAATTAAGCTGGTAAGCCTAAGCAATGAGTGGTTTCAAACTGCGAATATATTCATGATGATGAATTTTGTCTGCAAGAACAACGGTAATAAGTTGTGTGATACCTGCAAGGATCAAATCTGCATGGAGCGTTTTTTCGTTTTGTGTTTTTCGTCCGGCAAAGATGCAAATATTTGTTGATGCAGATGCCTGCCCTGTAGTTGCAATCATTGAAAAAATCGCAAAAGAAAATAGTGTTCCGGTAACGTTGTTGTGTGATACGAATCATGTTCTGTCATCAGCTTATAGCGAAGTTGTTGTTGTCGGTGCAGGAGCAGATGCAGTAGATTATAAACTGATCAGTATCTGCCATAAAGGAAATATTGTCGTATCACAGGACTACGGTGTAGCTGCAATGGCATTGGGAAAAGGTGCTTATGCTATTCATCAATCAGGTAAATGGTACACGAATGATAATATTGATCAGATGCTAATGGAACGTCACCTGAATAAAAAAGCCAGAAGAAGTTCCCGTAAATGTCATATCAAGGGACCGAAGAAGCGGACGGAGGAAGATGATGAAAGATTCGCTCAATCTTTTGAAAAAATGCTTTTGATGGCACGTGAGAAAGATGTCAGATGAGGAATTATAGATGCAGAGGAACAACAGAAGCTATAAAGACTTAAAACAAAAACAGAAGAGTGCAATAGCAGATAAAACATACAAAATGTACTTGAAGTTTTATCTTGAGAATCAGCGAATGCCGGTTGATGCTGAAGTGAATGATATATGCAAAAGGTTGTTTACAGCAGTTCAATCGCTTGCTCCTAAAACGGAATATGAAGAATTTTATAAAATTATGGAAAAGCGTGAAAAGAGTTATGAAGAACGTATCCTGAGAGACATTCAGAGTGGGATTACACTGGAAACACTTATGGCAAAAAAACATAAGAAAACGCCGGAAGAAAAAGCAGCTGTTGCGAAACAAAAGAAGCAGCAGAGGCGAGCAAGACGGAAAAAAGAAACAAGAGATAATCTGGCTAAAAAAGAAATCTTGCAAGATGACAGATTTTTCTTTATTGCTGGTTATACCTCCGGAGGTGCACCGTATGGTGTCACCTGGGAGGAAATGGGTCTGAAACCTTGGGAAGATTTGGAAGAGAATAATTGAGTTGTCAGTGCAATTTTTATTTATCTCTTGTGACTGAAACAGGTTCCCGTTTTGCCGGAAGTAAGTCAGAACTGATCTCTGGAGCATCGAGGAGTGCAGTGAAATTCTGCTGAATGATCTCCAGTGTATTCTGCTTTTTCTGTAATTCCTGTTTTTCCCGGACAGTAGCAGTCTGTTCACATTCAAGATTTTCAATTCGCTTCTGGATTTTATTAGAGCTTGGGATTTTGGTGACACCGAGATCCTGAAGCTCTTTTTTTAGTGAATCGTGGAGTTGGTATTCTGCCTGATGCTTACTGCGGTATGCTTTTGGATTTTTTGCAGATTTGCAATCTTCAATCACTTTACGGCAGAGCCGGTAAGAATCACAGTGTTTCTGAATGACTTTCTGTCTGCTCAGATTATTGTTGACTTGTGTTATTCTCTGATCAGCCGCTTTAACAGAAGCTTCAATGTCAGAAACATGCTGCTGGAAATCTTCATAATTCAGCAGGTTATTTTCGGAAAGATAGTTGAAGGTGCGGGTTGCCTCTTTTAGATTATTGAGCTTTGCCCATCGTTCAAATCCCTCTCGATTTCCAGTTGTGACATAAGTGGAGATATTGATATACAAGCGAGCTTCTCTGGACAGATGTCTTGGAGTTTTTACTTTGCTACGATTTTTAGCCAGACGGATGCGAACATTTTCTTCGGAATAATAGCTTCCGAGAGATTTCATATAAGTGAAGTTCTGCTGTTCCGGTGCACGGAATGACAGGTGCTTTCCTTGGCGGATTTCATATCCGGCTAACTGCATTTTCTGTAGAAATTCCTCATAGTTGATGGAAGTCCAGATTGCCTTATCAACTGCAACACGTAGCTTGGCTTTCCAACTGGTGCCACGATGATATTCCATATTCTCTTTATAGCTTTTACCTTTTTCTCCGGTTGGCATACTGGTGGCAAGTCCGTTTTCATGGCAAATGCGATTACTGATCCGGCAGATTTTATGGTACAAGCTGAAAACGATCCTTAATAAAATGCGTGAAATGTATATGAAAAAAATTTTTTAAAAAAATTCGGAAATTTTTTTGCATCTGCCGAAGTCATTTGACTTTAGTAATTAGAGGAGCTTTAAGGACTCCCTAAAATGCACCATGAAAACTGAATATCCAATAATAACTGACGTGACATTTCATACAGTGAGCACGAGGAAGATGCCGCTATAGGATTATAAGACGTAAGAAACTTTTTTGAGCTAATAATACTGCGAAAAAGCACTGACCAAAGCCAGTCGGCAGGCTGGTGATGCGATGACATGTGTGAGATGCGATACACTTGCAGACCCTGAGAAGTCTGTAACTGGTAAACCTATGAACTGCCAGAGCCTGGAAACGAGAGTTTTTGGGTTGTGGTCCGGAGTGTAGCATTCGGACAGGTTATTATTCCCTTCCTGCAGATGCAGGAGTAACGATTCGGGGTATCGAGGATAAATAGAATCGAGCGAGCACTGTTTAATAATCAAATTGGCTATAGAGGTTATGCGGCAGAGCTTTCCGTCTTGGAAAGGAACTCTGCCGTATCCCTGTGGAGCCAATATAGCGCTATGAATGCTTTACAAATTAAAAAGATTGGAGAGATGATAAGTGACGATTCGAAGAGGAGATATCTTATGGGCGGATCTCGGTATGTTCCCGACAACCTCGGTTCAGGGAGGAGTAAGACCGGTGATCGTAGTAAGTAACAACAAAGCTAATACATACAGTTCAGTCCATCCTCTGCTGTCTGATAAATGACATTTACCGGCTCCTGCACATTCATATCTCTGTCGAGACTTTCTCCCCTTGACAGCTTATTCCTCGTACAATCTCATGCTCCATATAAGATTTTGTAAATCGGAACATTCTTTCATTTGGCATAATTCCATATAAATGACTGCAATATTCTTTTAACTCTTCTGCCAGAAATGGTGGTATTGTAATCTTACGATTGCTCTTTGGGGGCTTAGGCGGTGTAAATACATCTTTTCCATCCAATCTCTGATATGATTTAGAAATGCTTATAATTCGCTTTTCCAAATCAATATCTTCATAGGTGAGTGCCAGCAATTCTGCTTTTGTCAATATAAGTCTAAAAAAAATTTGCTTTTAATTCGCAAAAAGCACCACTGTTTTCATCCAGTGATGCTCCATGCGAACAATCTTATTCAGTTTATGCTTTTTCTTCTTTGTAGAAAATGTCATCCATTTTCCAGTTTATCTCCATACGTCCTGGCAGATACAGTAAAGCCGAGGTTTGAACTTGCCGGGGCGGACTGCGAAAAGATACTGGTTATTGATGAAAGTGATAAATCCCTGTCTATGGCAGATGAAAGGCTGGAAGAGGCACTTGCTAAGACTGGGGCAAAAGTATTGATATTAGACCCGATACAGGCGTATCTCGGTGGTGGCATGGATATGAACCGGGCAAATGAGGCAAGAGATATGACGAAGAAGCTGGGAGCATTAGCAGAGAAATACCAGTGTGCAATTCTTCTTATTGGTCATATGAATAAGGCATCTGGTAATAAAGCAGCATACGAAAGAAACGGATCACCGTGCGATACATCTAAATAGAAAGCAGTTCAAGCCGCTTGTTTCTCTGCGGAGAAGCAGGCGGCTTTTTTTGCGTTTTGACGGCTGAAAAAATTTTTTGAAATTTTTTTGAGATGGGGGTTGTCAAACGGCCTCTCCCATTCCTAATAGGTGAAGGGGTTAAATTCCAAACCGGAGTTTCTTTCCTTCGGAGAACCTTGAAAATTGAATATACAGGCACTAAGGACGTTAGTTCTGATGATAGCCCGAAGGTGGGTACGCCAAGACCTCGTCGAAGCAAGTTTCGCTGTTATCGTTTCCGTGTAAACACGAAAACTTATACGCTACACTGCTTCTCCTCTTCCCAAAAAGTCTTACGACTTTTCGGGAGCCCTAAAACGAGCGAGCAAGACCCCCCGATCTGAAACTCGGATTGCTACCGAGACGGCAAGGACAGTCAGAATGATAATGATACTTCCCTACGGAGCTGGCGGAGAACCCGGCAGAGATGAAATCCCTATGATACGGTTTCGCAAACCGTAACTTTAGTGCTTCCCGTAAAAAGCGAAATGCTTTCCGCAGGGGTGGTTGAGAACAAATACTGCGGTCAGATACATAGCCGTTTCTATGGAAGGGATGCGAAATTGTATCTAGCACTCTTACGGTCATTGCAGAAAACCCCTTGAAATACTACCTGACTACCCGAAAGAAAAACTATCTCTCTAATCTAAATCTATCTTGTAGAATTAGAACTATCTCTGCAAAGCAAACGCACAGTTCACGAATTTGGGAGGGACTTGTTATGATTTAAGATTACCCCTTGTTTCGCACCTTTGTCTGCGGCCTGCTTTTTGATTAAAATGAGGGCAGAAAAGCAAAGGAGTGAAACGATTATGAGAACAAAGACAACCGCCTTTTTCACGATTCTGATCCTGCTTGTGCTGACGGGCTGCAACAATGCCTTGCCGAAAGAAGATAAGCCGCAGCCGTTTTCTTTTTCGGAGAGTCATAATCAAAGCTCTCCCGAATCCGAAGCGCCTGCCGCAGAAGAAAAACAAGAGGTTGAAACAACGCCTGAACAACCGCAGGATTCTGAACCCGAGAAGAAAATTCCGCCAACGGAGGAAAGCACGGCATTGCCGAACAGATACAGGCTATTCCTGATATCGGGCAGACAGCGCACCCCGCCAATCTGCCTGATGAAGCGGACAAGCCCGTGCAGGAACCCGTTGTGCTGGTAAAACCAAGCGTACTCGAACTGCCTGAAAGCAAAGAACCTGAACCGGAGATCACACCCCCTCCCCAAACAGAACTACCCGAAGAAGAAAAGCCCGTTGAAACCGAGCCTGCCTTTGACATTGAGCATTGGGTTTCCTTTGCGAAAGAATATGCGAAAAGCGTGGGAATGAGCTTGTAGACGGCGAACTTGACGAGGGCGACGAAGCGCCGGAACGCAGTGAGAAAGCCTACGAGCGATAACCCCCTCTTGACATATGTTATCATATATGATAACATATATACTGAAAAATAATCGAAGGGAGGGATTCTGTGACGGAGAAAGATTTACTGGTTTCCCGGCAGAGTGTAATTCAAAAATTGACGCAGGCACGGCTTGAAAAAGGGCTGTCGCAGGCGCAGCTTGCACGGCTGATTGGGACGCAGAGATCCAACATCTGCCGCATAGAAAGCGGCGCTCAGAATCTCTCCCTCAATATGATGATACGGATTGCCGAAGCGCTCGACAAGGATTTGAATATCCTATTGGAAGAAAGGAATCAGACAATGACCAACATTTATTCCCTTCGCCTTTATGACGAAGATTTGATTACCTTCTCCCTCGAAGAACGGGGATTGGAGGGTTTACAGGCGAATATTCTATCTGCGGATACCGAAAACAATCATTTGTTTCCCCTTGATTTAGAGCTGACCGATGAGGGGATTGTGAAGTGGCTGGAAAAACGGGTAATCCCCAAAAACCGCCAGTTCGTCGATGAAATCCTGAAAACATTGGGACTCAGCGTGAACAATACCAAAGGGATCATCGACGTATGTATGGGGCTGTCGCTCAATGACAGCTATTGGGTAGTACCCGCCGATTTTGCGGGTAAATTTGCCGAGTATAACCTATATGAAAACCGCTTTTCCGAAGCGCTGTCTTTGGTCGCCTATACAGGAATCGGCGGAAGCAACGAAGCTTTTTCGACCTCTCCCGAGCTGACTACAAACGGTATGCTGAGGAAGGCTTGGCGGTTTGTTGAGGGCGACAGTATTTATTTGTATAAAGGCGGAACGGAGGGTGCGGCAAACACCGGAAACGAGCCTTACAGTGAATACTATGCCTGTCAGGTTGCAAAAACAATGGGCTTAAATTGCGTCGAATATGATCTGGAGAATTGGAAAGGTATCCTCGCCTCCAAGTGTAAGCTCTTTACGGACATCAATGTTTCCTTTGTTCCCATTGGCCGTATCCTGAAAAAAATCACGCTGAAAAGCTGTTTGGATTACTACAAAACTTTGGGCGATGATTTCTATGAGCAGCTTTGCGGTATGCTTGTTTTCGACGCCCTCATCTATAATGAGGACAGACATTTCGGGAACTTCGGCGTTCTCCGGGATAACCACACCGGGGAGATTATCTCCCCCGCACCCATTTTCGACAACGGATTGTCGCTTTTTAATTTCGCTATGCCCGATGATTTCAAAGAGCTGAAAGAATACGCAAAAACCCGTTCCAACCCCTACCGGATTTCCTATGAGGAGGTCTGCAAAGAGGTAATGGGCGCAAAGCAGAAGGCGCAGCTTCACAAGATGGTTGGCTTCCGGTTCCACCGCCACCCTTCGCTCAATCTGCCCGAAGAAAGGCTTACGGCGATTGAAAAGCAGCTTGGAGAACGCACAAGAGAACTGCTCTCGATACCGTCCCGAACGAATACAAAACGCAAAGATCCGTCTTACGAGCGATAATCCCCTGCGGTATGGGGGTTCCATACCGCTCTTACATACTGCGGTGAAGCGGAAAAATCCCAAAGCCGTGGTATAATATTTGCAATTTTTATTGATGAATTTCGAGCGTGAGAAACCATTAAATGGATAAAACATATTTAAGATTTTTGCGAAGCGGATTAGCTTGGCCGCTGTAGGAATAGAGCGCAGAGAGGATAACACCCCGTATTTTTGTACTCCAAAAGGTGCATCTGTTTTCGGGTGGACGGGAATAGATGGGATACACTTTTGCTTCTTACGAGGATTTGGCGATATGGTTTTTGTGGTCAGTCCTATGAACACTGCGCCGGACTATGTTCACCCAGTTGCTAAGAATTTTTCGGATTTTTTGCGACTCATATTGGTGTGCGGCGATGTAGCGGCGGTAGAGCAAGCATGGATGTGGGATAAAATACAGTTTGAAGCTTTCTTGCAGGAAAATCCCATCACGCAGGGGCAGCAGCAAACATTGTCGGAGATAGTGGAGAAGCTAAAGCTGAAACCGATGGAACAGCCGTGGAGCTATATCAAACCCTGCAATCTTCATTTGATTACAGCAAAATCAAGTATACAGAAGATTATTATGATATTGATATGAACCCGACGGCAGCAAATGCAGATGGAAACGGATACCCCCCTTTGTATGAATTATGCTCCCCTTTTGAAGCTAAACGGGAAAGAGCTACAGGCGACACACGGTTGCTCCGTGTGTTTTAATCCCTGTCTAACAGACAGTTTTTTCAATGATTTAGGAGCATTTTGGCCACCAGCTTCACCTTGGAGCGAGGCGTAACCGAGAACACATTGCGGTAAAAGGACGGTGCAGCGCTGGTACTTAGCTTCAGGAAACACTTCTCCCACGGCTTCCAACATACCAAGGCACTTGTCACCGACGATGAGTTTCACGCCGTCCAAGCCACGACCACGCAGCCACTGGAAGAAACTGACCCAGCTGGCCTTGTCCTCCTTCATACCCTCAGCGGCGCCAAGAACCTCTCGGTAACCATCTTCATTCACCGCAATTGCTACCAGAATGGCTACATTTTCGAACTCTCCGCCCCAATTTCGGCGCAGATAGAGCCCATCCACATAGACATATGGGTAACGCCTACCTTGCAGAGGACGATTTCGCCAATCCTCAATGTGGACATATGCCTTTTTGTTTAGTTCACTGATGGTAGCCGGGACACCTTGCTGCCCCACAGTGCCTCCGTAATATCCTCCACACGCCGCACGGAGACACCTGCCAGGTACATCTCGATGAGGGCTTCTTCCACACTGCTTTCCCGGCGGCGATACCGCTCAATGATGGCGGTCTTAAAGGAGATTCCCTTGAGCTTGGGCACCTTGAGCGTGACTTCTCCAGAAGTGGTGGTGAGGTTCCGGCTGTAGTGGCCGCTGCGGTAACCCTGACGCTGCTCGTTGCGCTCATACCGGGCCGCCTGGGTTAACTTCTCCGCCTCCTGCTCCAGCAGTTCGTTGAGGGTTTCCTCTACGCTGCCACGAACCAGCTCTTTGAGTTCGCTCTTGATTACGGCCTTGTTTAGTTGTACAATCTTCTCGGACATGGTCTGCTGTCTCCTTTCAGAATGGTGTGTTGCAACTTCATTCTACCAGAGATCTGCAAACCATGTCTCTTTTTGCGAAACTTATTGTACCTTATCCCTTGTTTTATAAGATATGGTATACTTTGAAATAAATGAAAGAGTTAAAATGAAAAAGGCCAGTAGGAAGGGAGGCTAGGCCATGAAGAATATGAAAATAGATGCCAACGGAACAGAAATCAGAGTAATGGGAGATGTTGTTAATGAGGACGCTTATATTTCGTTGACTGATATTGCTAAATATAAAAATCCTGAAAACGCTTTTATCGTGGTGGCAAACTGGATGCGTAACCATTCCACGATTTCATTTTTGGGTTTGTGGGAGAAAATTCATAATCCCAATTTTAAACCTATCGAATTCGATAGGTTTAAAGTAGAGTCATGCAAATAATTTTGCTATTGGGCCTGACTTTCTAAGCAAAACTGCAAGTAAAATGATTCTTTTTCTTTTAGGTATGCCTTATTACAAAAATTGATATATTTCTTGCATTTCCTCTATAGACCGTGATAAAATAACGAATACATTCTACTACTATTTAGGAGGTAAATATGAAGCAAGATATGATCCTGATCCTCGATCTGGGCAGTGATGAAAATACCCGCCTGGCCCGGGAAATCCGGGCCTTAGGCGTATACACAGAGATCCATCCTCACGATATTTCCCAGCCGCAGCTGGCGGCTCTTCCGAACGTTAAAGGTATTATTTTGAATGGCGGCGTCAATCGGATCGTCGACGGCGTGGCGATCGACGCCGCCCCTGCCGTATATGAATCCGGCCTTCCGATCTGGTCTGTCGACCACAAAGGTAGTCCTGCCCTGGCTGCCGAAGGCCCAGAGCGCGAACAGGCGATTGCTTCGTTCGTTTTTGACACCTGCCGGGCCGAAAGCAACTGGAACATGGAAAACTTCATTGCCGATCAGGTTGAACTGATTCGTAACCAGGTGGGCGGCCGCAAAGTTCTTTTGGCCCTTTCCGGCGGCGTTGACTCTTCCGTTGTGGCTGCGCTGCTCATCAAGGCAATCGGTGATCAGCTTACCTGTGTTCACGTGAATCATGGCCTGCTTCGCAAAGGCGAACCGGAACAGGTTGTTCAAGTATTCCGCCATGAGCTGGGTGCGAATCTGGTTTATGTTGATGCTGTGGACCGCTTTTTGGACAAGCTGGCGGGCGTAGCTGATCCAGAGGCCAAACGGAAAATCATTGGCGCTGAATTTATCCGTGTTTTTGAAGAGGAAGCCCGGAAATTAGAGGGCATCGAATTTCTCGCTCAGGGTACGATCTACCCTGATATTATTGAGTCCGGCACTAAAACGGTAAAAGCGGTTAAGAGCCATCACAATGTGGGTGGTTTACCGGAGGATCTTCAGTTCCAGCTGGTAGAGCCCCTGAGTATGCTATTCAAGGACGAGGTTCGCGCCTGCGGCGTTGCGTTAGGCCTTCCGGCTTCTATGGTTTACCGTCAGCCCTTCCCCGGCCCTGGTTTGGGTGTCCGCTGCCTGGGTGCGATTACCCGGGATCGTCTGGAAGCCGTCCGGGAATCTGATGCAATCCTGCGGGAGGAGTTCGCAGATAATGGGTTAGAAGGAAAGGTATGGCAGTATTTCACTGCAATCCCAGATCTGAAATCGGTTGGCGTACGGGATGGAAAACGGGCCGATGAATGGGCGGTGATCATCCGGGCAGTCAATACGATTGACGCGATGACGGCGACTGTGGAAGATGTGCCCTTTGCCCTGCTACAGAAAATTACGGGGCGAATTACCAGCGAGGTAAAAGGCGTGAATCGGGTGCTGTTTGACCTGACACCAAAGCCGACAGGAACAATTGAGTTTGAATAAGTTGTAGTATCGTAAAAAACCAGTATTTATGCGGGCTTGCGGCACTTTCAAAAGTCTTTTGATAACAAATTGATAACAGTTGCATAAGAGCCATTATTCTTGTAATCCAGTGGTTTTATGGTTAGAGAATGATTGACAGGCGGTTGTGTAACAAATAAATCCATATTATAAACTAAGCCCTTAGCTGTGGGTATGAAACTCATGGCTAAGGGCTTTTTGTCGTCTTTATTTATCTGGTTTGAGTTGATCTTTGAACATTTCCACTAAAGCGTCACTAAGTTCCTGTGATGGCACTTTCGCCCATCTCTGTGTGGTATCGAACTTTGGATAGTGGTAACGCCAGTTATCGTATTCTTCTTTGCTGATTTCTTCGGAAGATAACTTGTCCGCCTGTTCTTTCCAAGCATAGAGCATTTTCAGTAGTTCGTGAGCGTCTTTTCCTTTGTTCTTGTTGACTTTCAGACAGACTTCTCCGTCTGCTTCGCTGACAGTCAGACCGTATAAATCTTCAAGGGTAAACAAAGTGTGCATCAGTCCGATATAGCTGTCAATATCGGGTACATCGAGGGCATGAGGGGAAACATCAAGTGCCTGTGCCAGTGCAGCAGTAAGTTCCGCTTTCGGTTTTCTTGTTCCTGTTTCATATTGTGCTAAACGTACATCGGCACTTCGCTCAGGAAAGCCAACAATCGTACCAAGATATTTTTGTGTCATTCCACGCAGAATGCGGAAAAAATGTATTCTCTCTCCAATCGCCATAATCATCGCTCCTTGTATATGTAGTGTAATTAGTATAGCAGATATGTTTAGGCGAAGTCAAGATAATATAAAACAAAAAAGTTTAATATTTTTCCAAAAACCACTTGACACAAACAAATATGCTTAGTATAATAAGCTAAAAATTAAGCAAAAAAGTTTAGAACAAAAGGAGGACAATCTATGGAGAACAAATTTATTCGTGCCGAAGAAGTGGCACAGGAACTAAGCGTATCAAAGCCTTATGCTTATAAGTTAATCCGGCAGTTGAATGAAGAACTGAAAGCCAAAGGTTTTATTACGATTACAGGGCGTGTAAACCGCCAGTATTTTTATGAAAGGCTCTACGGAGCAGGAAAGGAGGAAAAGTAATGCCGGTATTTAAGAATGAAGCTAATGGAACATGGTATGTGATGGCAAGGTATGTGAACTGGAAAGGCGAGCGTAAGCAGAAATGCAAACGTGGTTTTGCCACCAAGAAAGAAGCTCAGGAATGGGAGAGAATGTTTCAGTTACAGAATGCGTCTGACCTTGATATGAGCTTTGAAGCCTTTACCGAACTGTATATCCGGGATGTGAAAACCCGTCTGAAGGAGAACACATGGCTGACAAAGGAGCATATCATCCGCACGAAGATACTTCCGTATTTTGGAAAGTTAAGAATCAGCGAGATTTCCACAAAGGAGATTATCACATGGCAGAATGAACTGCTTGCCTATCGGGATGAGAAGAAAAAGCCATACTCACAGACCTATCTAAAAACGTTGCACAATCAACTGTCAGCCATATTTAATCATGCGGTACGTTATTATGAGTTGCGTTCCAATCCTGCCGCAAAGGTGGGAAATATGGGAAGTGAGGAACACAAGGAGATGCTGTTTTGGACAAAAGAAGAATACAAGAAGTTCTCTTTTGAGATGATGGACAAGCCAGTTTCCTTTTATGCTTTTGAAATGCTTTACTGGTGCGGTATCCGAGAAGGGGAGCTGCTTGCACTGACCGCAGCGGATTTTGATTTTGAGAAAGAAACGGTCAGAATTAACAAATCTTATCAGCGGCTACACGGAGAAGATGTGATTACCACACCGAAAACAAAGAAAAGCAACCGCATGATCAAAATGCCGAAGTTCCTTTGTGAAGAAATGCAGGAGTATTTGAATCTGCTCCACGGATTGAAGAAGAAAGACCGTATTTTTACAGTCACAAAAAGTTATCTCCATCACGAGATGGACAGAGGGGCAGAAGCCGCAGGCGTAAAGCGTATCCGCATTCATGATCTCAGGCACAGCCACATCAGTTTGCTCATTGATATGGGATTTTCGGCGGTGGCGATTGCAGACCGTGTGGGACATGAAAGCATTGACATCACTTACCAGTACGCTCATCTGTTCCCGTCAAAACAGACGGAAATGGCAGATAGATTAGATGATTTAGGGAAAGGAGAGATTGCAAATGTCAGCTAAGAACAGGGATAACAAAAACCGATGGAGAAACATCACAGTAGGATTTCGGGTATCCCCCGAAGAAAATGAACGCATCAACAAGGCGGTCGCCTTATCGGGGCTGCCCAAACAGGAATACTGTTACCGCCGCTGTCTGAATCAGGATGTGGTGGTACAGGGCAATCCGAGAGTGTATAAGGCACTCAAACTGGAACTTGCCGCTGTCCTTACAGAGTTAAAGCGGATTGAAGCAGGGAACAGCGTGGATGAGGAATTGATGAACGTAATTGAACTGATTGCCATTATTCTTGGCGATCTGAAAGGAGAGGATGAGAATGGAGAATAAAAAAGAAAAGGCTACTCCGAATGTATCTGTTGGCGCAGATACGGAGCAGCCAATTCAAAAAATCGCTGAAAATAGTATATCCGAGTATGAGGAAAATATCAAGAGCTTTGAGGAAATACAGAGAGAAATGCAGTTGAGTTTAGACCCCTCCTATCTCAAAGCAGTTTCCATGAATGAACTGTTTGATACCCAGTACCAGAGCAAGCCGCCGCTAATTGACGGTCTGCTCTACCCCGGCACATATATTTTTGCAGGTTCTCCCAAACTGGGAAAGAGTTTCCTGATGGCACAGCTTGCCTATCACGTCAGCACAGGCACACCGCTTTGGAATTATACCACCCGAAAGGGAACGGTACTGTATCTTGCCCTTGAGGATGATTACCGCCGCTTACAGGAACGTCTGTACCGGATGTTTGGAACGGAGAGTGCGGACAACCTTTTCTTCTCTGTTTCTGCCAGCCAACTTGGGAAAGGACTGGATGAACAGCTTGCAAGGTTTGTAGCGGAGCATACGGACACGAAACTGATTATCATTGATACGCTTCAAAAGGTGCGGGAAGTTGGCGGAGATAATTACAGCTATGCAAACGATTATCAGATTATGGCAAGGCTGAAAAGTTTTGCAGATGCCCACGGTCTTTGTATCCTGCTCGTACACCATACAAGGAAACAGACGGCGGATGATAAGTTTGATATGATTTCGGGAACAAGCGGACTGCTCGGTGCGGCGGATGGGGCGTTTCTCCTTCAGAAAGAAAAACGGACAGGCAATGCCGCAACTTTGGAAGTATCGGGCAGGGATCAGCAAGACCAAAAGCTATACCTTATCCGCAATACAGAAACGTTATTGTGGGAACTGCAAAGGGCAGAAACTGAACTGTGGAGGGAACCGCCAGAGCCTTTACTGGATGAGATTGCCGAACTTGTTATGAAGGATATTTCTTCTTGGGAAGGCTCGGCAACGGAACTGGTTTCGCTGATAAAGGTAGAAATTCAACCCCATGTCATCACACGAAAACTGAATGTTCTTTCAGGGAGGTTGTATGCGGAACATGGCATTTATTATAAGAACAACCGCACCCATGATGGAAGAAAAATACGGTTTTGGAAAGACGATACAGAAACAGCGTGACAGTTGGTGACGGTTGTGACGGTATTTTTGACAGCGGGGGCGGTATCGAAATAACCGTCACAACTGTCACATACCGTCACGGAGAGGATGGGATACGATGAGAAACGTGCAAATATCACAGGAATTATTTATGCAGCTGCTCCGCTTTCACTTGATGGAAGATGAGAGTTGCGAAAAAGAAATCAAGAAGGAGTTGGAGAAAAAGTTGGACAGGATGGTTATGCGTGACCTGTTTGGAAAATCAAAAACTGCACCGACAGAGGAAGAACGGGAACAGGCAAGAAAAGAATATCTGGACAGGCGAGGAGTGCCGGAGAGTTTCCGTTGGTAATTCTTCCTTGTCTGTTATTCACAGGGGTGTGGCACACCCCTGTGAATAACAGACAAGGTAGGAAGGGAGTGTTGCAGATGTTAAAGCAGCCGGAAAGAGAAAGCAGAAACGTGAATGATTTCTTTTATGAGATGGAGGGCAGACAGCTACAAAAAATGAACAAGGTACTGGCAGGTGTGAAACTGACAAAAGCAGAGGAAAGAACTCTGATATGGCTTGCCGGATGGGAAGAAAGTACCGTAGACCACCTGCTGTCAGTCATAGAAAAAGTAGCCCGGATACGGGCAGATAAAAAGGGTGGATACGCCCATAAATGAAATCGCAAGTCTGAGTGGTAATCAGATTATGTAATACAAAAATAGCCCTCGGCGATTGAGAGCGAAATACACCCATCGCACAAACCTAAAGTTTTATGCTCTTTGTATTTCGCCCTGCCGGGAGCAAACCGCCGACAGGCGGATAGGTTCGTAAACAGGTGCCTATGCACCTACTCACAATAAAGTCGGCGAGAGTCGAGGAAGGAGGATGCTTATAGGTAGACATTCATTTATCAGACAAAGCAAGCTGTCCGATGTAGCTGGAAGGATTGATTATATCTCCGATCCGAAACGACAGGAATATCTCTATGCGACCTATCAGACAGAAGGAGCAACACCGGAGTTTTGGAAAAATCTTGCAAGAGAAAATCAATTGGACTTTAAGGCGAGTGGTTCAGTAGGGAAATGTATTGAAGGGCGTGAGTTTATCATAGCACTTCCCGAAAGTTTTGTTCAGTACAGGGCAGATGATGTGGTAAGACTTTTTACGGAAACTTTTCATAAAAGATATGGTGTGGAGTGCAGTGCTGCCCTTCATCACAACAAGGCAAAGACGAATTATCATATTCATCTTGTATTCAGTGAACGGAAAATGCTGGAACAACCCGAAGTGAAAATCGCTATCCGAAATATGTTTTACGATGAGCAGGGGAAGCATAGGCGCACGAAAAAAGAAATTTTAGACGAGCAGGGCAATCTTCGGGCGGGGTGCAGTATTATCCCCAAAGGGGAAGTTTATGAAAGCCATATCTTCACGAAAAAGGATGAATGGTTTAAGAACAAAGCCTTTACCAAAGAAGTCAAGGAACTGTTTACCGATACGATCAACCGATATGTAAAAGAAGAATCAGAAAAACTATCCGTATTCCAACAGGGCGGCGTATATCTGGCGACCAAGAAAATCGGAAAGAACAATCCGAAAGCAGAGGAGATAAAGGCGGACAATGCGGCAAGGCAGGAATGGAATCGGACAGTTGATGTGGCATTAGTCGAGGGTGTTCCCGAAGAAGATATTTTGAAGATCAAGCAGGAAAAAATCACAGATAAAATGTTGCAATCTATCAGGACATACGGCTGGATGCCGGAGATGTTCCGTCAGATTATCCGAGGTGCGAAAGACTTTTTACAGGAAGTAATTTTCAAATTCAAACTACTGCCTAAACCTGTGCCAAAGATTGATTTGCAGGAATGGAAAGATATGCAGAAGCTCATGTATGAATTGCAGAGACAGTCCATGGAGATAAAACGCACACAGCAGGATATTTCTTCTTTGAAAAAGCAACTGTCACAGTTACGGGGGCTATTTAAAGGCAAAGAGCGAAAATCTCTGGAAGGGCGAATTGAACTGTTAGAAGATTTGGAAAAGCGTCTGCACAAGAGTTTGGAACAGATAGTAAAACGGGAAGGCTATCCCAATGAGCAAGCCTTTCAGAAGATTTATAACAAGGCAGAAGAACTGATTATAGAATACAATGAAGAACTGAGAGCATGGAAAAATCAGACGGAGCAGAAGAAAGAAAATCCGTTAGAACAACCGAAAAAAGCAAGCGTACTGGAAAAGCTACACCGCTATCAGCAGGAAGGAAGACAGCAGCCGAAACGGTCAGTCAAGAAGAAATCAATGGATAGAGAACGATAAGAAAGGTGGAAACGATTATGAAGAAAACAATATTTGAAGAAATGGGCGGCACTTATATCAGACACGGGGATTATCTTATCCCCTGTCTTACCTTGCCGGAGGAAGAAGAACAAAGATTTATCGGCGTATGGGGACAAAGACATAAATACTATTTGAAAGAACATAAGAGAGCGGTTTATATTACTCTGCTTACAAGTGATAGGCTGAATAGTTATCTTGCAGATATAGAAGAACAGGCGCAGGAACGCTTTGAAAGGATTGTAGAGCAGATGAAACAGGCACTGGGGATTACAGAACAGTTAAAGGCAGAAAATCAGATGGAATGGGTAGCGAGAATGAATAATATACAAGCGTGTGCGAGGGAGATTGTGGATAAAGGGATGATTTATCAATAAGAAAAGGTGTATGGTGGAAAGCAAGTCTGAAAACAAAATGATTAGGCGTTGTCAGATTCGAATAACAGACAGAAAACCTCGGATGCCCATTTTATAAGGGTTTCCGAGGTTTCTTTATGCCTGTTGGATCTATTTCTTTTGACGGAGTATTTTTTATGCGTTAATACCGAAAAACTTCTCCATATCCTCTTCCACAGTGCCAATTCCTGCAATGCCGAAGTTCTCGATCAAGACCTTTGCAACATTCGGGCTGAGAAATGCCGGAAGTGTAGGGCCAAGGTGGATATTCTTCACACCAAGATATAAAAGAGCCAGAAGAACGATAACTGCTTTTTGCTCGTACCATGCGATATTATAGATAATTGGCAGATCGTTAATATCGTCAAGCCCAAAGACCTCTTTGAGTTTCAAGGCGATTACAGCAAGGGAATAGGAATCATTGCATTGACCTGCATCCAGAACACGTGGGATGCCATTGATATCGCCTAAAGGCAACTTGTTATATTTATATTTTGCACAACCGGCAGTAAGGATGACAGTGTCCTTCGGCAGAGCCTTAGCAAATTCTGTATAGTAGTCGCGGCTCTTTGCTCGACCATCACAGCCCGCCATAACCACAAACTTTTTGATAGCACCGCTTTTTACAGCTTCTACAACTTTATCTGCCAAAGCCAGAACCTGTGCATGGGCAAATCCGCCGATGATTTCACCGGTTTCGATTTCACTCGGAGCGACACATTTTTTTGCATGCTCAATAATCGCAGAAAAATTTTTTTGTTCGCCAATTTCTCCCGGAATATGTGTACATCCCGGATATCCCGCAGCGCCGGTAGTGTAAAGCCTGTTTTTGTAACTATCCTTAGGAGGAACAATGCAGTTGGTTGTCATTAGAATAGGACCGTTAAAGGATTCAAATTCTTCTTTTTGTTTCCACCAAGCATTCCCATAATTACCAACAAAGTTAGGATATTTTTTGAAAGCGGGATAATAATGAGCTGGCAACATCTCGGAATGCGTATACACATCCACTCCAGTTCCCTGTGTCTGTTCTAACAGCATTTCCAAATCGCGCAGGTCGTGGCCGGATACCAGAATGCCGGGGTTCTTTCTGACACCGATATTTACCTTTGTAATTTCGGGGTTTCCATAGCTGTCTGTGTTAGCCTTATCCAGCATTGCCATACCGGATACTCCGTATTTTCCTGTTTCCATTGTTAGAGCAATCAGATCTTCTACACTAAGGTTGTCATTCAGCGTGGCAGCCAGTGCTTTCTGAAGAAATGTGTCAACTTCATCGTTGTCCTTCAACAGCACATTTGCGTGCTTCGAGTAAGCGGAAAGTCCCTTCAAACCGTAGGTGATTAACTCGCGCAGAGAGCGAATATCCTCGTTTTCGGTAGAAAGAACACCGACAGTTCTGGCTTTTTCTTCCCAGTTTTCAGATCCGTTCCATTTTGCGGCTTCAGGCAGAACAGTCAGATTGGTAACTTGCTTTAGCAGAACTTCCTTTTCGGTCAGTGTAGCACGGATTCTTGATTCAATGCTCTCTTTATCAAAATTTGCGTTGGTAATGGTAGTGAACAGATTCAGAGTAATCAAGTGATTGATTTTGGCAGATACCTGCTTACCTTCCTGACGCAATGCAGTCGTAATAGCCGAAATTCCTTTTGTGACATAGACCAACAGATCCTGCATGGCCGCTACATCAGGTTTCTTTCCACATACGCCGGACATGGTGCAGCCCTTGCACCCGGCGGTTTCCTGACACTGATAGCAAAACATTTTTTGTTCCATAATATGCCTCCTAAAAACTATTAAAATTTGAAATAATGTGGTTTCTTCTCAATCAAAAAAGCATATAGACGCGTTTGAATTAATCTTCCCAGGCGATTGCAGACACAGGACACGAGTCGATGGCCTCCTGTACAGCACCTTGATTTTCAGCGTTTGCTGGTTGATACGCTTCCGCCTTTCCCTGCTCGTTCATACGGAAAACCTCGTCGCAGATCCACAGCAAAGCCCACAGCCAATGCAGAGATCCTTATCTACTTTTGTTGCTTTCATAAAATCACCTTCCTTTGTCAATTTTGCGTTTGATTAAAATACAACTACTAAAAGCATCTTGAACGCTTCCTGCCCATATACCGCATGGGGATGGCCTGCTGGCATGACAATAGATTCTCCTTCGTGCAGCAGATATTCAACGCCATCAATCGTGATTTTTCCGATACCATCCAAGCAGGTGACGAAGGCGTCTCCACCCGATTCATGGGTGCTGATCTCTTCGTCCTTTGCGAATGAGAACAGGGTAATACTTACTGCCTGGTTTTGTGTCAAAGTTTTGCTGACAACCTGCCCCTCCTGATAAGAAATTTGTTCTCTCAGCGTCAGTACTTCTGATTGAGCAATGTTTTTCATTTTTTTACTCATAGTATCTCTCCTTTTATTCCAAAATTTTACCACCCAACGAAATCGTAACAATCTGCCAAGGAATGAATTTTCCGCTTGCCTGCAACGCTTTTTTGGCAGCTAATTCCAGTCCGCCGCAGCAGGGAACTTCCATGCGTACAACCGTCACACTTTGAATGTTGTTGTTTTGAATGATCTGCGTCAGCTTTTCGCTGTAGTCTATGCTGTCAAGCTTTGGACAGCCGATAATCGTAATTTTCCCACGCATGAAATCCTCGTGCATTCTGGCATAGGCGTATGCACTGCAATCCGCTGCAATTAACAATTTTGCGCCGTCAAAATATGGTGCATTAGTCGGTACCAGTTTGATTTGGCATGGCCATTGTCCCAACTGTGATTCTGTCTGTACCCGGGCAGAAGGAGTTGTTTCTTGTGAATGTTGAATACGCTGCATTCGACTGCCGGGGCAGCCTGTATGGGGAACAGCGGCATGATTGCTTTTCGCTTTTTTCCTCATATTTTCCTGCACAGCTTTTTCATCATAGGCGGCAGCTTCTCTCTCCACAAAGGAAATTGCACCTGTCGGGCAGGTTGGCAGACAATCTCCCAAACCATCACAATAATCATCTCGCAGAAGTGTTGCTTTGCCGTTTACCATGCCGATTGCACCCTCGTGACAAGCTTCGGCACACGCACCACATCCGTTACATTTTTCTTCATCTATTTGGATAATTCTTCGAATCATTTTATACCATCCTTTCTCTTGTCTTTCTGGGCATAGTATATTATAATTAAAAATAAAAATCTGTTGTTATAACAACGAAAGGGTAAAAAATATGAAATTATCCGATATGCAGCTATTCCGTGGGTTAGAAGAAGATGACATTTCCTCGCTTTTAAGCTGTTTGAATAGTGTAAAACGCAATTATAAAAAAGGAGAAGTAATTCTTTCAGAAGGGAGTATTATAGAGAATATCGGCATTGTACTGTCAGGCATGGCAATGATATCTTGTAACGATATTTGGGGGAATACCAGCATTTTAGGAAGTGTTGCACCTGGTTCTGTATTTGCTGAGGTATATGCCTGTATTCCGGGACAGCCGATGCTGGTTACAGTGTCTGCCGTGGAAGATACCTCTGTGTTGTTTATGAATGTGGGACGTGTTCTGACTACCTGCACAAACGCCTGCCCTTTTCATACAAACCTTGCACGAAATCTACTGACTGTCTGTGCTCATAAAAGTCTGCAACTTTCACAAAGGATTTTGCACACCAGTTCCAAATCCATACGAGGCCGATTGATGTCTTATTTTTCAGAATGCGCAAAACATGCCGGAAGCAATTCTTTTCTGATTCCATATAACCGCCAGCAATTAGCAGATTACTTGAATGTTGACCGCAGTACTATGTGCAACGAGCTTTCTAAAATGCAGAAAGATGGCATGATTGAATACAAAAAAAATCGTATTTTGCTCAAAGACTGAGATTTAAGGAATGGTATGAATTTGAATAGGGATTGATTTTTTAAGCAAAATCGCTTATGATCTGAAATAGAATATAGTGCTATTATCCACAGTTACAGAGCAAGTGTTATCAACACCGATAACAAAATGATAACATTAGCCTGTATAGGCAGGATAATATGGATAAATCAAATAATCAAAAGAACTGTAAACACGACAGAGAATAATCTCTAAACAAAATTGATTAGTAATTGTCGAATGGGAATAAACTGAAATGCTAAGCGATTGTTTGCATATTTAGTGCCATTAATTTAAGAGAAAAAAGATAGAAGTGTTATTCCTGATGCTTCTATCTTTTTTAGTTGATATAATAAAAGTGAAGGATTTGCTTATCTCCTATAAAAAAGAGGTGGATATCTCAAGGAGCGCATGAGATTGAATCCTTTGTCATTTAAAAAGCATTTTTCGTATAGCGGTACTTTCGTTGTGTGGTGTATAAATTTACATTTAGTGAGCATTGATATATAATCGAGACAGTTGGTGAACGCAAACAAAGGGGAATTTGAGGAGGGATTTATATGAAACTTTGTATTGATTCAGTTCCGTGCAAGGCTTGACAGAATAGACTTATATGGAGCTATATTCTATTCCCAAAAGCTTTACATTTTCTTTAATCTAAAATGTAAAGGAGAATTGACATGGAACCTAATTATACAATGATTGATATAAAAAAATGGAGCAGAGGAAAACTGTTTAAAAGTTACATTGATAACCTGCGGATAGTTATGAGTCTGACGGTTGATATTGATGTAACGAAGCTGATTGAATTTTCAAAAAGCAATAATTTTAAATTTTATCCTTCAATGATTTGGATTGTGTCAAAAATCGTCAATGCACATGATGAATTTAAGTATAGCTGGGACAGTAACGGAAATCAAATAAAGTGGGAGTACGTTTTCCCATCCTATACATTGTGGAACAACGTGAGCTGCTCCCCGCCCCGTCAGGGGCACGCGTTACGGTGTGCCCTGTGGGTATACATTGTGAAACAGCGGTACCTCAGAATTCTAGCCATATTACATCAATCTCAGCTTAACAAGGGGAGGCCTGTATGAAAATACCTGAAGAAGGAATCGAAATAATGATGTTTGCTCCTTGCGGAATGAATTGTAAAGTATGTTATAGACATTGTAATCACAAAAGGCCCTGCGGCGGCTGTCTGAATAGTGTTACCGGAAAGCCAGCACACTGCCGCAATTGCAAAATAAAGGATTGTCTAAAAACTAAAGGAGTGTCTTACTGCTTTGAATGCGTAGATTTCCCATGTAAGCAGATTAAAAATCTTGAAAAAAGTTATAACACTCGTTATCAGGCAAGCCTTATAGAAAACAGCAGATTTGTTCAGGAGCATGGCTTAGTGAAATTTATGGATTGGCAAACAGAGAAATATACCTGTCCAAAATGCGGCGGCATTATTTCAATTCATGACAGTAGATGCAGCGAATGCCAGGAAATGATGAATGAATCGGAGGGATCTGTGAATTACATAATCAGAGAAATAAAAAAGAGTGAGTATCCGTTGCTGAATGATTTTTTGTACGAAACTATTTTTCAGAAGGACGGAAACAATCTGGTATCGAAGGATATGATCAAACATCCTGCTCTGCAACAATATATTAGAGAGTTCGGAACACAAAAGGATGATTTTTGCCTGTGCGCGGAAGTTAAAGGAACTGTGATTGGAGCTGTGTGGACAAGGTGTATTGAGGGATTTGGAACTGTGGATAAGTCAGCACCGGAACTGGCAATTTCCATTTATCAGGATTACAGAGGGCAAGGAATTGGCACAGATTTAATGAAACACATGCTGAAACTGCTAAAGAATAAAGGTTATCAAAAAACCTCTCTTTCTGTTCAAAAAGAGAACTACGCAGTGAGGATGTATTTAAATCTGGGGTATGAAGTTGTTGATGAGAAGGAAGAAGAATATATTTTACAATACTTATTTGCTTAATAATTGGTATTGAAAACTGGCAGTATGGACGTAACGGTAATATAGTGGGAGAACCACAGGCAAATAACTGATAGGAGGATAGAACACGATGATAAAGCCCAGCGCCACAAAGCGGATTTCCAAAATAGATACATATTTAAATGTAGCCGAGGTTTTTGCATACAGAAGCACCTGCATCAAAAGAAAGTATGGTGCGGTAATTGTGAAGGATGATGTGGTGATATCGACCGGATACAATGGATCTCCTCGTGGGTTTGACAACTGCTGTGACCTGGGCAGATGCCCCCGGATAGAATTGGGCATGCACCAGGGGGAGGGTTATGGAATCTGCCGGGCGGTCCATGCGGAGCAAAATGCTTTGCTAAACTGTTCCAGAGAACAGACAATAGGGGCTGACTTATACCTGACAGGGGTAAATCCAGGTGATAATACTATTCACAGGGCAAATCCCTGCCCTGTATGTTCCAGATTGATCATACAGGCCGGGATACGGAATGTCGTCATGCGGGTTGGGGAAAGGGAAGAAGAATTTGTGATCATCTCTGCAGAAAAACTGGTATGGCATCAATAGATAAATGGACGGCAGCCGTACAACCGGCTGGCTTGCCCCAATGCCGCATGGGTTTCAGGAAGACTTTTTGGCAGTGCTCTTTACAATTGTGACGACGATTCCGGACAGAGCGAACAGAGCAAGCGCATTCGGAATGACCATCAGGTTGTTAAACATATCAGATAATTCCCATACCAGATCGTTGGATGCAAGTGTTCCAAGAAAAATAAACAGCAGGGCAATAACGGTATAAACTTTGGTTGCTTTTTCGCCGAACAGATAAGCGACGTTAATTTTCCCAAACAGATTCCAACTGAGAATTGTGGAAAATGCAAAGAAAAACAAAGCAATTGCCACAAATATGGCACCTGCCTGGGCGCCGAATACAGTTCCGAAGGCAGTCTGAGTCAGGTTGGTTTTGTTAACAATTTCTGTGGCGGCTCCTGTATAACCGCCGGCTAAGATACCATCGCTGGTATAGAGCGTGGATATGACAACCAATGCGTTCAGAGTGAGGACCACAAAGGTGTCGATAAAAACGCCTACCATGGCTACACATCCCTGTTCATGGGGATTTTTTACATTAGCGAGCGCGTGTGCGTGAGGGGTGGAACCCATTCCGGCTTCATTGGAGAAGAGCCCTCGCTTTGCCCCCTGGGTTAATGCAGTTTTGATTGCGACGCCGAATGCACCGCCGATAATTGCCTGTGGCTGAAATGCATATGTAAAAATCATGGCGAAGGTTGCAGGTATGTATTGAATCCGGGCAATCAATACGATCAGTCCGCCCAACAGGAATAAAAACGCCATGACAGGAACAATTTTTTCCGTAACTGAAGCCAGACGCTGAATGCCCCCGAGAAAAATAAACCCGCAGATAATAACCAGGAGAATGCCCACCAACCAGGCAGGTATTCCAAAGGCAGTTTCGCAGGTAGAGCCGATGGAATTGGATTGCACCATGCACCCAAAGAAGCCAAGTGCCAGCGTGATGGCTATGGCAAAAAATCCTGCGAGAACCTTGCCGAAGGTACCTTTAAATGCAGTAATTATATAATAGACGGGGCCACCCTTAATATTTCCGTCTTTATCAACTTTTCGGGTTTTCTGAGCCAGCGTTGCCTCTGCATAGATGGTGGCCATGCCAAAAAAGGCGATCACCCACATCCAGAAAATAGCACCCGGGCCGCCCGTCAGAATAGCGCCCGAGGCTCCTACTATATTGCCGGTTCCAACCTGTGCGGCAATGGCCGTGGCCAGAGCCTGGAAGGAACTCATTCCTTTGGCCTGTTTTTTGCCGCGCAGAGTGAAATTTCCGAAAACGCGGCGCATCCCTTCACCGAAATAACGCAATTGAACGAACCTTGTCCTTAACGAATACAGCAATCCAACGGCGATCAGCATAAAGAACAGGATATAATCGGACAGGTAACTGTTGATAGTCTGGACAATTGATAATAATGTATCAGCCATATTTTCTCTCCTTGCAAATAAAAAATAGAGCAGCTAGTTCAATAGCTGCTCTGAAAAAACATATAAACTGAGAAAAGACAATACTAAAGATCCTATTTAGATAGGAAATATCAGCTCTGTCTCTTTTACCTGAGAGATTCAGCCCTTTAGGACCTTACACCTTCGGTACTCATTTATGAGTTTTTCCAGAGGATTCTCCACCTCCAGTTTCTTGCAAATGCAAGATTCAAGAGGGTTCGTCGAATTCTGAAATAGCATAGCACAGAGAGGGAAATTTGTCAATTAGAGGCGGAACAGAGGAATGGGCAACCTAATCCTTTCTTCCTGTTCTTGTCATTTTATGCTATACTATGTAATGACAAGACTGATTATCATTGGTAACAACAGAAGGTAAAAAAATTTGTGAGATTGCAGATGGATGCAGGTGCATATAGAATTCCTGATTCTTCTGAGGCTGTCTGCTCCAGCTGTGTTAAACTATTGGAACAGGAAATTGATCCGAAAATACAGGCGACTGACTCAGATGAAGAGCTTGTTTACATAAAGAGCCAGCTAATCGAGCAGTATGGCCGGCTGAACGGACCATCCTGCCAGGCATATCTGGAACGCTATATTGCCAGTCAGGAGCCGGTCATTAAAAAGATACGTAAAAAAAGAGAAGAGGAAAATGAAAAAAAGTCATTAGAAGAACGTAATAGTCAGATAACAGAGGAAGATATAAATAATTATATGTCCACTTCTGGTTTTAATTTTGAGGGGTATGTGATTAAAAAATATTGCCGTATTGTAAATGGGTATGTAGTTTTAGAAACGGGTTTTCTGAGTGAATTTGCTGCATCATTTAATGATATGTTTGGAGAGGAATCGAATGCTTTTGCAAATAAGATGCAAATAGCGCAGGAAGCTGCAATGAAAAAGATGATCAGGCAATCTATTTTAAGCGGCGGTAATGCGGTAATCGGTGTTAATTTCAGTTATGTGAAGTTTTCCAGTAATATGATCGGTGTTGCCGCTAATGGAACCAGCGTAATGATTGAACAGGTTTAGTCCCCATCTGAAATGGTTGTTTACATCGCGAAGAGGTAAACAGCTATTTTTCTATTATGGGCAAACCATCTGCCAGGCGCATAGGCTATTTTAAAATTGGCAATGTTGATGAATATGTAGTAGAATAAAATCAACAGGATTAATATGAAAATTGTACATCTAAAAATAGCCAATACAAAAAATAGAAAAGAATTCATCAATTAATAACGGGAGGTAAACGAATGCTGGCATATACATACATTGAAAAAGGCTGTTTTGAGCTGTTGGATAAGCCTAAACCTAAGCTGCAAAGCGAATACGACGCCATTGTGAAAGTGACGCTTTCCAGTATTTGCACCAGTGATTTACACATCAAGCATGGGTCTGTTCCCAGGGCTGTACCAGGTATTACGGTTGGCCATGAGATGGTAGGGGTTGTTGAACGTGTGGGCAGTGCAGTGAAGAAAGTGAAACCCGGCGATCGCGTAACCGTCAATGTGGAAACATTTTGCGGAACTTGTTTTTTTTGTAGAAATGGCTTTGTGAATAACTGTACAGACCCAGACGGGGGATGGGCTTTGGGCTGCCGTATTGATGGTGGCCAGGCAGAATACGTTCGCGTACCTCATGCGAACCAGGGACTCAATAAAATTCCGCCCAGTGTAACCGACGAGCAAGCTCTGTTCGTGGGCGATGTTTTGGCAACTGGTTTTTGGGCCGCCCGCATATCTGATATAAAGCAGGAGGACACAGTCCTCATCATAGGAGCAGGACCTACAGGAATCTGCACCTTATTGTGCGCGTTGTTAAAAAAACCCAGGAGGATTATCGTTTGCGAAAAAGACAATAGCAGATTGGAATTTGTGCAGAAACACTATCCGGAGGTTCTGGTTACCAAGCCAGAGGCTGTTCAGGAAGTTATAAAAAAACACAGTGAACACGGCGGAGCAGATGTGGTTTTAGAGGTGGCGGGGACGAAAGATACATTTCGGTTGGCCTGGCAGTGTGCGAGGCCAAATGCGACGGTGACGATTGTTGCACTTTATGATGAAGCACAAAGCTTGCCCTTGCCTGACATGTACGGCAAGAACCTTACATTTAAGACCGGTGGTGTGGATGGCTGTGAATGCGATGTGATTTTAAAATTAATAGCAGAGGGGCGTATAGATACATTGCCGTTGATCACTCACACGTATCCTCTTGCGCGGATAGACGAGGCATATGACTTGTTTGAGAACAAAAGGGACCAGGTTATGAAAGTTGCTGTCCGATCATCCGTTGGACTGTAAAGAACATTTATGAAAGGTGCGTATATTTGTTACCATGTATACTTACGAAGAATTAAAAAAATACGTTGAAAGCTGTATGCGCTGTCCACTTTCCCAGACAAGAAATAAAGCCGTAATGGGAAGGGGCAATTTAAAGTCCCAGGTACTTTTTATCGCAGAGGCTCCAGGGCAAAATGAAGACCGGGATGGAATACCATTTACGGGAAGATCAGGTGAGCTGCTGGACCGTTTGCTGGCAGAAGCAGGGATGTCAAGGGGAGAAATTTACCTTACAAATATAGTAAAATGCCATCCGGAACGGAACAGAGATCCAAAACCAGAAGAACAGGAAGCGTGTATGCCATATTTAAAATATGAAACGTGGCTGCTGCGGCCAAGGATCATCGTCTGTCTCGGCCGGATTGCCGCTCAGCGGATCATTCGTCCGGATTACCGGATAACGAGAGAACACGGAACTTTCATTTATCGGAAGAATACGTGGCTGACAGCCGTTTACCATCCTTCCGCCCTGTTGAGAGATGAAACAAAAATTCCTGAAACGATTGTAGATCTGAGAGCAATTCAGAAAAAATTAGAGGAATTATAAAAAAAATATGACGAATACAAAGGAGAAGTACTAATGAGTTTCAATCCAGGTCTAGAAATTGGCGCTGAACTCACGAATTCAGAACTGTGTGAATTATTTCATTGTGGAAATATGGGTGGTATGCGCCGTTCAAAACGGACAAATACATTAGTAATTATTTCAGATGATACAAAAGATTTATACCGTGATGTGTGGAGGGATGGAATACTGCATTATACAGGTATGGGAAAGGTTGGCGATCAGGTACTAGAAGGAAACCAAAATAGAACTTTATATTATTCAGAGGATAACGGTGTTGAGATCCATCTTTTTGAAGTGTTCGATAAGGGAGTTTATACTTATCGAGGGATAGCGAGGTTGGTGGACAAGCCATATGAAGCATTTCAACAGGACGACCAAGGTAATATGAGGAAAGTGTGGATCTTTCCTTTAAAACCGCTAAATACGTGGCCAGAAGAACAAACTGAGCCATTGGAAAAAGATATTGTAAGACTTTCTAATCAAGATTTAGATAGACGATCTAAGAGGAGCCATGGGAAAAGGGCGCCAAGAATCACGGAATCGATGATTTACTATCGTGACCCGTATTTGAAAGAGATTGTAAGGCGTATTGCAGATGGAAAATGTCAGCTATGTGGCATGGCAGCTCCATTTATCGATCGTAACAATGAACCTTATTTAGAAGAACATCACGTTCAATGGTTAGCAGATGGTGGAGAGGATACGATAGATAATGTTGTGGCGCTCTGTCCTAATTGTCATAGGAAGATACATATATTAAAAGCGCCTACAGATGTGTTGATTTTAGAAAGAGTTGCTGAAGCTAATCGAAGAAAATTTGACCGACTGATCTCCTATGAGAAAAAAATTGCGCGTTTAAAATGATCGGCGCCAAATATAATGGGGATAAAATGTTTAAAAAGGTTATAGATATGAAGAAAAAATTTACTTATATAGTCGGATTGTTGTTCCTTTTGACAAGCCTTTTAATGGGATGCGCAGACACTGGAATAGCCGGAGGGGCGAAAGCGGGGAATTCTCTGTCAGCTTCAGAGGCAGTCAGTCCGTCGGTGGGAACGCCGGGTGAGGGCAGGAACGCAGAAAATAAACCATCCGGGCAGATTGAGGAGTCCGGTGAATACACGTCTAAAGAAGACGTAGCAGCTTATTTAAGCAAATATGGTCACCTGCCGGAGAATTATATTACAAAAAAAGAAGCAAAGGCCCTGGGATGGGTGAGTTCTGAGGGGAATCTGCAGGAAGCTGCCCCAGGCAAGAGTATAGGGGGGGATCATTTCGGAAATTATGAAGAAATACTTCCGGAAAAAGATGGACGTGAATATTTTGAATGCGATATTGACAGCAGCGGCGGATACAGGGGCGCGAAACGGCTTGTCTATTCGAATGATGGCCTGACCTATTACACAGAAGATCATTATAAAACCTTCGAGTTACTTTGTGGAGAGGAATAAAATATGAAAGTAATTCTGGATGTGCATAAATTAGAAAACGCAGAAAATGCCCATGAATATCTAAAAGGGGCACTGAATTTCCCGGAATATTATGGGAAGAACCTGGATGCACTATATGATTGCTTGAATGAATTAACGGATGTGGATATTGTGTTCAGCAACAGCGAGAATGCAGGAGAATATTTTAAAAAAATATTGCGCGTATTCAAAGCGGCATGCGAAGAAAATAAAGGTTTACAGATTTCCAGTGAAAATTTACGGGAATAAATCGGAGTTCTGCACATATACTTGTCTTAAAGAGGTGCAGAGAGATGAAAAAAGAAGAGATTACGCGTTTATTTTCCGGCCGGGTCCGCCGCGCTCTGGAGAAGCTGGAGCTGGATTTCGGAAGGGTACATGAGATCAGACTGAGGACAGGCGCCCCGCTGCAGCTTGTCTGTCAGAAGGGAGAATATTTTCCGGATGAGGAGGGACGGGCCAGACGGGAACCGGGTCAGGGGATACAGGTATCGGAGCGGGACTTGAAAGAAACTATGGAATACATAGGTAATTATTCACTTTATGCGTATGAAGATGAAATCCGGCAGGGGTTTTTGACGGTTCAGGGGGGGCACAGGGTGGGAATAGCAGGAAAAACTGTCATTGAAGACGGCCGGGTGAAAGGCATCAGCCATATTTCCTGCATCAACCTGAGAATTTCCCACAGTGTGGAGGGCTGTGCCAATCTGGTCATGCCTTACTTATGGGAGGGGAGAGAATTTTGCCATACGCTGATCATTTCAGCTCCCCGCTGCGGCAAGACGACGCTGCTGCGGGATGTAATCCGCCAGATTTCTGACGGCAGTGAACGGTATCCGGGAATTACCGTAGGAGTGGTGGATGAGCGGTCAGAAATTGCCGGCTCCTATCTGGGGGTCGCACAAAATCATGTGGGAATCCGGACGGATGTGCTGGACGGCTGTCCCAAGGCGGAGGGAATGATGATGCTGATCCGCTCCATGTCGCCGGATGTGGTGGCGGTGGATGAGATAGGAACCCAGGCTGATCTGTACGCGCTGGAATCGGTACTGAACTGTGGCTGCAAGGTGCTGGCCACGGTCCATGGTAACTCTATGGAGGATGTACGGAAAAAGCCGCTGCTGGGGGATCTGGTAGACCGCCATGTGTTCGAACGGTATATTCTTCTGTCGGGAAAAGAAAAGCCTGGAACGGTACAGGCTATCTTTGATGGGCGGGGGACTAGCCTGTATCAGAAGGGGGTGGGAGCGTGCTGCGTATCGTCGCGCTGTGTGTCATGACTTGCTCCTGCATCGGGCTTGGCTTTATGAAAAGCCTGGGGCTGACCAGGCGGCTGAATCAGCTCAAGACGCTGAAGCGGATCGAGATGTTTCTCCACGGGGAAATTTCCTGCGCGAGAACGCCGCTTCCGGATGCGCTGTGGAATATTTCCGGAAAGGTGGAGGAGCCTTTCCGGGAATTCTTAAGAGAGGTTTCTGAAGACCTGAACCGGTATGGGGGCAACTCCTTCGGCGAGGTTTTTGCCCAGAATGTGGAGTGCCATCTGAAGGATACGAAGCTCACCAGGGAAGACCGGGAACGCTTCAGCGAGCTAGGGAAAAGTCTCGGTTATCTGGACAAGGCCATGCAGCTCAACAATCTGGAGGCCTATGGCCGGGAACTGGATATGACAATAGAAGAATTAACGAAGGGACTGCCTGTAAGAAAAAAGCTCTATCAGAGCCTGGGAATTATGGGTGGTCTTTTTCTGGCCATTTTGTTCCTATAAGGGCAGAAATTCGCGGGAAGGAA
Source organism: Wansuia hejianensis (assembly GCF_014337215.1). Classification (NCBI taxonomy): domain Bacteria; kingdom Bacillati; phylum Bacillota; class Clostridia; order Lachnospirales; family Lachnospiraceae; genus Wansuia; species Wansuia hejianensis. Next base: position 3,909,187 of record NZ_CP060635.1, read on the forward strand.
GGGTGAAACCGGCATGGAGATAGGGGTAATATTTAAGATCGGTGCTGTCGGGATTCTGGTTTCCGTCCTGGGGCAGGTCCTGAAGCACAGCGGAAGGGAGGAGCAGGCGTTCCTGACCAGCCTGGCAGGGCTGATCGTGGTTCTGTTCTGGCTGCTTCCTTATATTTCTGATCTGTTTGAAACTATTAAAAAGCTGTTTACCTTGTAAAGGAGCGGCCTATGGATGTGCTTAAAATTGCCGTGCTGGGGATCGCGGGGCTTATGATCTGCATTTTCGTGAAGGAGACCCGGCCGGAATATGCCCTGTATGTGAGCCTGGCCACGGGAATCTGCATTCTTCTGTTGGCTACAGGCAAGCTTTCGTATCTGATGGAAATGATCAGCAGGCTGAAATCCTACGTCCCCATTGACACGACGTATCTGAATGCCCTTCTGAAAATGATCGGGATTACTTACGTGGGGCAGTTTTCAGCCGGCATCTGCCGGGATGCAGGATACTCATCCATCGCAGGACAGATAGAAATTTTTGCGAAACTGTCGATTCTGGTCATCAGCATGCCGATACTGGAAGGGTTAATGAAGACAATACAGGAGTTTCTTGCATGAGAAGAAAAAGAGGCGCAGGAGCGGGAATCCTGCTTTTTTTCTTTCTGATGGCCGTGTCTTTTGTTCCTGTCCTGGCCGATACGGGGCAGACAGGGGACGGGCAGGAAGAAGAAGACATGACGCTGATGATCGATGATTCGCTGCTTTCCCAAATGGACCTCCAGGAAGTGCAGGAGGCGGTGGATTCTCTGTTGGGAGGAACAGGTTTTTCCGTATCTGATTCGGTCAGGCGGCTGGCCAACGGGGAGGATGTTTTTTCTGGAACAGGCATGAAGGAGCAGGCATTTTCCCTGATCAAGCAGGCCTTCGCGGGCCAGCGGGAGCTTTGGCTCCGGATTTTGATTCTGGTGCTGGCAGCCGCGCTGCTGTCTAATTTTGCGTCTCTTTTTGAAAGCAACCAGATGGGAGAGATGGGATTTTATATGGTTTACCTGCTGGTATTCGCGCTGCTGCTGAAAAACTTTCAAGTGCTGAGCAGCCAGATTGCGTCTGCGCTGGAAGGTATTTTGGGTTTTATGAAGGCGCTGGTCCCTGCCTATTATCTGGCGATCGCCACGGCATCCGGTGCTTCCTCTGCGGCCATGTTCTATCAGATTGTACTGATAGCCATCAGCCTGGTGGAAAATCTCTTGGTCTATCTGATCCTTCCGGGCATTCAGATCTATGTGTTGATTTCTCTGGTAAACCAGCTGTCTAAGGAAGACTTTCTGTCTCACATGGCAGAGCTGCTGAAAAGCTGTATTTCCTGGATCATGAAAACTGCCCTGGGTCTGGTCATCGGTATGCAGGTGACCAGAAACCTGATATCTCCGGCACTGGACTCTCTGCGCAGGACGGTGATCGGGAAGACAGCAAGCGCGATTCCAGTGGTGGGCGACGCCATTGATTCAGTGACAGAGATGGTCATCGGTTCTGCGGTTCTGATCCGGAATTGCGTGGGGGCTGTGGCGGTGGTGATTTTATTCCTGTGTGCGCTGATCCCCATCATTCAGATTGGAGTGACCAGTTTTACCTATAAATTGTTGGCGGCATTTACCCAGCCGGTCTCGGACAAGCGGATGGTGGGCTGTCTGAATACCATGGGAGTAGGCTGCGGGCTGCTGCTCAAGCTGCTTCTGACCACGGAGGTGCTTTTTATAGTGACAATTGCGATTCTGGCAGGTGTGGCTGGAGGATAATCAACAGAGCGGAGGAGGCTGCACTGTGTGCCGGTAATCGTCGGGAGGGTGACATGACGGAACTGATTTATGGGTGGATGAAAAACCTGGCGTATTTTTTTATTTTTATGACAGCCGTACTTAACTGTCTGCCGGATAACCGTTACAGGAAATATGTCAGATTTTTTCTGGGCTTGCTTTTAATCATCATTTTAAGTAAGCCGCTGACAAAGCTTCTGAATCTGGATCAGATACTGGAGGAGTCCGTAAGCCGGGGGCTGCTGGATACAGAGGTGGAAGGGATGGAAGACCGGATTTCTCTGGACGGGCAGCAGGAGAAATATCTGATTCAGGGATATGAAGCGGAAGTTGCGAACCAGTTGCGTTCCTTTCTGCGGGAACGGGGAATTACCCCTGTGGATACGTCCGTAGAACTGCGTGAAGCTGATTTGAGTGTGGAAAAAATCAGCCTTACGGTAGAACTGAATACGGATGATATCTTATATCAGTCGGAAGTGGAGACAGAAAAGGAGGCGCTGAAATCAAAAATGGAAGAGATAAAAAAAGAGCTTTCAGAGGTCTATCAGTTGGAATTGGATCATATAGATGTAGCAATACAGGGGTAAACGGATGAAAGAAAAAGTTGTCACCTATCTGAAGGGGTTGAAGAAAGAGCAATGGATTGTATACCTGCTTCTGGGGGCATTGCTGGTTGTCATTGCCATCCCGGTCAAGAAGAAGGACAGTGGAAAAAGCACTGGTTCAGAGACAGATACGGAAGCTGTCACGCCCGCGGCGGATACCGCTGCCAGTCAGGAAGAAGAGATGGAACGGCGGCTGGAAGCTGCGCTTGCCAGGGTGGAGGGAGTGGGTGAAGTACAGGTTGTGCTGTCGCTGGAATCTACCAATCAAAAGGTGGTGGAAAAGGATATTCCATCTTCAAAGAGCAGTCAGTCCAGCTCGGGTTCCGATGGAAGCTCCTCAAGCTCGGCAGCCAGCACGGAAGAAAGTACCGTCTACCAGAAGGGCAGCGACGGAAGTGAGACGCCCTATGTGATTCAGGAGACTTATCCGGAGGTGCGAGGTGTGCTGGTGGTGGCTCAGGGAGGCGATAATCCGGTTGTTGTGCAGCAAATTCAGGAGGCGGTAATGGCATTATTTCGGGTGGAAGCCCATAAAATAAAAGTAATGAAAATGAAATAAAGGAGAGGGCGCATTGAAGAAAAGATTTTTTAAGAAAAATCAGATTATTATTACGGCATTGGCAGTGCTGATCGCGATTGCCGGCTACATCAATTACGCAGATTCTACCCTGAAGAAGGGGAAAGACAGCAAGAGCACCAGTACGGTGACAGAGGCTGCGGAAGGTGGAAAAGAATCCGCTGCGGGCGGGGATGAAAACAGTATTCTTCAGGATATAGAGAGTTTGGATTATGACCTCACTGACGAAACCGCCAATGCAGGCAGCAACACGGCCACAAGTACCAGCAGCGGCGAAAGCGCAGCGGCAGACGGCGCCGGAACAGAGGCGGCGGCCAACGACGGAACTGCTGCGGATACAGGCACGGAAGCGGCTACGGATACCCCCGGAGAAGCAGTTCTGACTACGGCTTCTACATACATGGCCCAGGCCAGGATAGACCGGGAGCAGATGCGTTCACAGACAAAGGAAACTTTGCTCGGAATCATAAATAATGAAAATCTTTCGGAAGAAGAGAGACAGAACGCTGTTCAGAGTATGGTGGAAATGACAGATGCAATCGAAAAGGAAGCCGCTGCAGAGCTGCTTCTGGAAGCAAAAGGTTTTGACAATGTGGTGGTAAACCTGACGGGTGAAACCGTGGATGTGCTTGTACCATCCACAGACCTGGGAGACGACCAGAGAGCCCAGATTGAAGATATCATCACCCGTAAGACAGGTGTTGAAGTTCAGAATATCGTAATCACACCGATGACTGGCGAACAGTGAACCGATAGAAAGTGAAGCCAAAGCCCGGCGGAGAGCTCCTCTCCATGCCGGGCTTTCAGCGGCTCAGAAGCCTTCCCGGAGCCGTTCCAGAATGTGGAGCATAATGTACCAGAGCGTCTCATAGTGGAGATAGCGAAGCGTGTTCTTGTCCCACAGAAACCGGATGCTTGCAGGGTATTCTTCATCTCCATCCCAAAACTGGAACCAGACGGGAAAGAAATCAAAGACCGGAAGCAGGAAGCTTACGTCGCCGCTTTTCTGCGGAGTCCCTCCCAGGGTGTGGCAGGCTTTGGACAGTTCCTGAACCTTTCCCGTAAAGGGGGCGGTATAGCGGTCCAGCATGGTGCTGTTGCTGTGTCCGGCACCGATAATACCTCCCAGGCTGCTGATGGACTCCCAGTTCCCGGACAGAACCGGGAATTCGTCCCCGTGACAGAGCATATCGAAGATAGCCAACGTTTCATTGAAGCCGGCCTCACGCCAGGAAGCTTCCTGACAGCGGCTGTCTGTACATCCGCAAATCTTCCCGCTATCCCTGTTGATTCTGTATAGCCTGTTTACAAAGGAAAGGTAAATGAATTCCGGATCGCTGTGTAGATTGAATTTTTTTATAATAGCATCCTGGTCAAAGTGGAGAAAACGTTTCCTTGCGTTTGCGCTCATAAGGTCGTAGTTCGATTCCTTTTTTTTCATTTTAAGTCCCCTGTTCTGAATTTCTATGGCTTTGATTTCACAAAGCAATATAAAGCTGCAGATATGCGTCATGATATACTCTTAAATATAATATATTTACACGGATTATTCAAATTATTTTCGTCCGCATACATATTCCGGATATTGTTTTTCTGGATAATAACAAATTACGCATTTTAATTTATCTAGTACATGTGTTATACTTTAAAAGTAACGTAAGCTGTTCCCCCGCCCCGTCAGGGGCATGCGTTATGGTGTGCCCTGTGGGTATACATTGTGGAATAGCGTGAGCTGTTCCCCCGCCCCGTCAGGGGCATGCGTTATGGTGTGCCCTGTGGGTATACATTGTGGAATAGCGTGAGCTGTTCCCCCGCCCCGTCAGGGCATGCATCATAGGGTGCGCTGTGAATATGATAAGAATATCGTAAATAAAGCTGGGAGAAAAGTATGATGTTGAAAACAGATCTGTTAAAAAAACATATATTTGATACAGTTAAGGAATGGCAAATGAAAATTGGGTATCAAAAAGGAAATATGTGCTTATATTACCCGTCAGCATCGCTGATAACCCTGTTGGGGCTGAACGGGAACACCACAGATGCAGAGCTGACAGACGCTCTCAATGCGTTTGGTAAAGCTGTCAGAGACCAGCTGGGCCCCATATCTGTCACACATGAAGGCGATAGATATTGTGTAAGCATTCCGGAGGAAGGCTGTGATTATATTGCAAAAAATATCCCTGATCCGGAATTTTTAAAATCATTTCTGCGGGTTATTACCACAAAGGGTTGTTCAATGGATATGGTACGCGGTTGTTTTTCGAATTATGCCGGACAGCACGGTGTGGGGTACGTGGAAGCCGATCATAGCATGGAGGGTCTGGGGCATGATTTTTACTTTGATAAAGAAGGGATAGACGATTATATCTACTGTGTGGAGGCGGATGACTTCGGGCTGACCTATCACCGGTTCACTAAGGAAGATTATGAGATGCTGCAGGACGGAGATAAACAATAGAATTCCGCTGCTGTTTCAATGATTGAATTCGCCAGACTTGGCTGCCTGACCGCTGATAACAAATAATTATACGCGGCCTATCCCTGGAAAGCTCCTTTTATTGAATGCTATCCATAAACTGCCGGATTGATTCTGAATGCAGGGCAGGGTGGATTCATCTCTTTAAGAGCTGCAGATTCTTTTCAGAAAGAATCTTGTCTCTTAATTCGTCGGGCAAGGTGCCCTTTTCTGCCAGAAGCTCCAGTATAATTCCTTCAGCATATTCATCCCGGAGCATTTCCTGCAATATCATAATCGTTCCTTCATCTCTCTGTTTGATTTGACCTCTTGTACAGATGATTGAAGCTGTTTTATAAATTCATCTGTGGTTTCCTGCTGGCTTTCCGCCAGATCTGCTTTGATAAATTCAAGAAAACGAATCAGTCTGACTGATACGCCATTCCGTATTACACCGCAGGTGTTAAAAAAAATGGTGCGGCAGCTTTCATTCAGCATCAACTCTCCATTTTCCAGACAGCGGTTTTCGAATGTATAGCAGTAAAGGCCTCGCCACAAAACCGTTATTTTTATCTGTATTACGCATTGACTGTCATTCTCCCCCTGTGCTAGAATACTAAATTGGAGTAAAATACTAAGATATATAGTTGATGAATAACAGGAGGCTTTTTGTGGCTGATTATACGAGGGAAATAGAAAAAAGGCGTACGTTTGCTATCATCTCGCATCCGGATGCTGGTAAAACGACTTTGACGGAGAAATTTTTGCTCTATGGCGGAGCGATTAATCTGGCCGGTTCTGTGAAGGGGAAGGCGACTTCCAGGCATGCGGTGTCTGACTGGATGGAAATTGAGAAGGAAAGGGGAATTTCTGTCACCTCCTCGGTCCTTCAGTTTAATTACGGCGGGTATTGTATTAATATTCTGGATACGCCGGGGCATCAGGATTTCTCAGAGGATACGTACCGGACGCTGATGGCGGCGGATTCCGCGGTTATGGTCATTGACGGGAGCAAGGGTGTGGAGGCTCAGACCAGGAAGCTGTTTAAGGTCTGCGTAATGCGGCATATCCCGATTTTTACTTTTATCAATAAGATGGACCGGGACGCCAATGATACCTTCGATTTGCTGGATGAGATTGAGAAGGAACTGGGTATCGCTACCTGCCCGATTAATTGGCCTATTGGATCGGGCAAAAATTTCAGGGGTGTCTATGACAGGGATACCCGTAAGGTGCTTGTGTTTTCTGACACCCAGAAAGGCACGAAGGAAGGTATTGAGGAGGAAATTCCGGTAGACGATCCCCACCTGCTGGATGTGGTGAGTCTGGAACAGAAGGAGACGCTGGAAGAAGAAATAGAATTGCTGGACGGCGCAGCGGCAGAATTTGATCAGGAAAAGGTCAGCAAAGGGGAGCTTTCTCCTGTATTTTTTGGGTCGGCTCTGACTAATTTCGGCGTGGAGACGTTTCTGAAGCATTTTTTGGCAATGACAAGCTCTCCGCTTCCGAGGACTGCTGATTGTGGCGTCGTAGATCCAATGACGGAAGAATTTTCGGCTTTTGTATTCAAAATACAGGCTAATATGAATAAGAACCACAGAGACAGGATTGCCTTCATGCGGATCTGTTCTGGCCGGTTTGATGCGGGAATGGAAGTCTATCACGTTCAGGGAGATAAGAAAATGCGGCTGCTCCAGCCTCAGCAGATGATGGCGGATGACAGGCATGTGGTGGATGAGGCATATGCGGGAGATATCATTGGAGTCTTTGATCCGGGCATTTTTTCTATTGGCGATACGATCTGCATGCCCAGCAGGAAATTTGCCTATGAAGGAATCCCGACTTTTGCACCGGAGCATTTCGCCAGAGTGGCTCAGTTGGATACCATGAAAAGGAAGCAGTTTGTCAAGGGAATCAACCAGATCGCTCAGGAGGGTGCAATACAGATCTTTCAGGAGGCTAAGGGCGGAATGGAAGAGATTATCGTGGGAGTAGTCGGCGTTCTGCAGTTTGATGTGCTGAAATATCGTCTGGAAAATGAATATAATGTGGAAATACGGCTGGATATGCTGCCTTATGAATACATCCGGTGGATTGGCAACCGGGACCAGGTGGATGTGGACAAGATTATCGGCACTTCTGATATGAAAAAGGTTATGGATCTGAAGGGACGTCCGCTGCTTCTGTTTGTGAATTCCTGGAGCGTGGGAATGACGCTGGACCGGAATGAAGGTCTGGTTCTGGAAGAATTCAGCAAAAACTGACCGAATGGCAGGCAGTAAAACATGACCGGAGGCGGTGTGCGATGGAAAATTTGCAGGCGACCGGGTGGTGCAGGCTGTTTATCACCCGACAGGTAAAGCCGGGTGATCTGTGTATTGATGCGACGGCGGGAAATGGCTGCGATACAGAGCTGCTTTGCCGGCTGACCGGAGAAACAGGCCAGGTACTGGCTTTTGATATACAGAGAGAAGCCCTGGAGAGAACGGAGAAAAGGCTGGCAGAGGCCGGGCTGGGGCATCAGGCACGGCTGATCCTGGACGGCCATGAGCATATGGGGAAGTATGCGGAAAGTGAGAAGGTGTCCTGCATCGTGTTTAATTTCGGATACCTGCCGGGCGGGAATCACGGCCTGGCAACCAGGGCGCCAACCAGCCTGGCAGCCGTGAAGGCTGGGCTGGAGCTGCTGAAGATAGGAGGCCTCATGAGCCTGTGCATTTACAGCGGCGGAGATACCGGCTATGAAGAACGAGACGCGCTGCTGACATTTCTGAAAAATCTGGACAGCAGGAAATATCTGGTCATTCGGTGTGAATACTATAACAGGAGGAAGGATCCTCCGATGCCGGTTCTGATCGTAAAAATACATGTCGGCTGACATAGGCAGCCATGCGGCCAGTCGGAAGACAGTTTGCTGTTCTGCCTGTTTATATTCCCCTCGTCTGATATCCGTGTTTTGGCGTGTGCAGTATACCCCCGGCCCGGCTGCCGACCGGGCTTATAGTGTAAAAATATAGAATCTGACCTTTTAATTTCCCAGCGCATTTGTTATAATATATAAGAATATACTCAGAAGTATTTAGTAATACCTGTAAACCGTACCCAAGGACATTCCCTTAGCCATGTCCCGATGGTTGGAGAGGAAGAGCAAAAGCTGTTCCACGAAGAATACTCTCGAGTATCCCGTAACGCTAGCCCCTTGCGGGGCGGAGGAACAGCTTCCGCTGTTCCACAAAGTATACCCACAGGGCATCCCGTAATGCATGCCCTAACGGGCGGAGGAACAGCTTCTGCTGTTCCACAAAGTATAGCCATAAGGAGGTCTTGTCATGGCAGAGAGCAGAAATCCCAGAAGGAACACTTATACGATATATGATGACAATACAGTCGGCACTGTACAGATTGCAGATGAAGTAGTGGCGATCATAGCAGGACTGGCTGCTACGGAGGTGGACGGAGTGGCCTCCATGGGGGGCAACATCACCAATGAACTTGTTGGAAAGCTGGGGATGAAGAGCCTTTCCAAGGGCGTGAAGGTGGAAGTCCTGGAAGGTGTCGTGAGCGTTCGCCTGGCGCTGAACATCAAGTACGGATACAGTATACCGGATACCAGCCAGAAGGTGCAGGAGAAGGTGAAGGCAGCGATTGAGAATATGACCGGTCTGGAAGTCGCAGATGTGAATGTCAGCATAGCAGATGTTGTGTTAGAACAGTCCAGATAGGAGTGTTTATGGCCGCGGGGAGCTGGAAGATTGGTTTCAGGTGCCCCGCGGTCTGCATATTAGGAACATAGGGGACAGGATATGAAGCGGAGTGAGCTGAGAGAAACAATATTTAAACTTTTATTCATGGCGCAGTTTAACAGCCCGGCAGAGATGCCGGAACAGTTGAAGCTGTATTTTGAGTCTCTGGAACAGGGACGGGAGGATGCCCTTTATGCGAAGGGGCCTACAGAAGCAGATGAAGCGTATATGAAGGAAAAGTATGACAGGATTCTGGAGAAGCTTCCGGAGATCGACGGTATTCTGAATGAGACGGCAACCGGGTGGAAGACCAGCCGGATGAGTAAGGTGGATCTGACAATCCTGCGTCTGGCTGTCTATGAGGTAAAATATGACGAAGAGGTTCCGGTGAGCGTGGCTATTAACGAGGCTGTTGAGATCGCTAAGCGTTTTGGCGGCGGGGAATCGGCCTCCTTCATTAACGGGATACTCGGGAAGATAGCCAAGGAGGCGGAAGGTACAGAGTGAACAGCGTTTATTCCGTAAGCCAGGTCAATTCTTATATCAAAAGAATGTTTGAGCAGGATTTTTTGCTGAACAGAATTTCCGTCAAGGGAGAAGTCAGCAACTGCAAATATCACCGCTCCGGCCATATCTATTTTACGTTGAAAGATGAGACGGGAGCCATCGCCTGCGTGATGTTCGCAGGCTCCCGCAGAGGTCTGGCTTTTCAGATGAAGGACGGCGACAAGGTGGTTGTGACAGGAACCGTGGATGTGTATGAGCGGGACGGACGCTATCAGCTGTATGCCAGAGAGATTGTTCTGGAGGGGTCAGGCCTTCTCTATGAACGTTTTCTGGCACTGAAGGCAGAGCTGGAGGAGATGGGCATGTTTGCTTCCGAATACAAGCAGCCGATTCCCTCTTATGTGAAAAAACTGGGCGTTGTCACGGCCCCCACGGGAGCGGCCGTCCGGGATATACAGAATATCGCTTACCGCAGGAATCCATATATCCAGCTGATCCTGTATCCCGCCCTGGTACAGGGGGAAGGAGCTAAGGAGAGCATTGCGGAGGGCATAGAGACGCTGGACCGCCTGGGGCTGGATGCGATCATTGTAGGGCGCGGCGGCGGCTCGATAGAAGACCTGTGGGCCTTTAATGAGGAGCTGGTTGCCCGGGCGATTTTTAACTGCCGGACGCCGGTGATTTCAGCCGTCGGGCATGAGACTGATACGACGATTGCCGACTTTGTGGCCGATCTGCGGGCGCCGACGCCCTCTGCGGCGGCAGAGCTGGCGGTGGCCGATATCAGGGGAATACTGGAGCGGATCGCTGGTTATTCCAGGCGGCTGCATACGGCTTCAGAGAGAAGCCTTGCCTATTGGAAGGACAGGGTGGCTGCATGGCAGACCAGGTGGAATTACCTGAGCCCGGAGAATCAGATCCGGGAAAAACGGCAAAGGCTGCTGGATCTGGAGAACCGGCTGCAGGAGTATTCCGGCCGGATACTGACAGAGAACCGTCATCGTCTGCAGCTTCTGATTCAGAGAATGAACGGGCTGTCTCCTCTGAACAAGCTGAACCAGGGGTTTTCTTATGTGGAGGACGTGAACGGCCGGAATGTGACCAGCGTACATCAGGCGCAGCCGGGAGATGAGCTGCTGATCCAGGTCAGCGACGGCTGCATCCGCAGCACTGTCCATTCGGTGGAAGAAAAAATCAGAGAACAGGCAGTCTGTGAAGAGGCTTGACAATGCAGGAATTAGAACGGGAGGCGTATATGGAAGAGAGAGCCAGAACGGAAGAAGAGGAAATGACGCTGGAGGAAGCTTTTGTCCGGCTGGATGGAATGGTAGAAAGGCTGGAGACGAGAGGAATCCCTCTGGAAGAATCCTTCCAGATCTACAAAGAAGGCATGGAGCTGTTGAAAAAATGCAATGATAAAATAGATACCGTGGAGAAGAAGATGCTCCAGGTGAATAAGAGTGGTGAATACAGTGAATTTTGAGGAAGAATTGCAGAAGAAAATCAGAAAGGCGGATGAGGTAATTACCAGTTATCTGCCGGAACCTAAAGGCTTTCCGAAGAAAATAATTGAGGCGATGAATTACAGCATGACGGCGGGCGGCAAAAGGGTCCGCCCGATTCTAATGTTTGAGAGCTATCAGATGTTCGGGGGAACCAAGGCTGTGATTGAGCCGTTTATGGCCGCCATTGAGATGATCCATACCCAGTCGCTGATCCACGATGACCTTCCGGCCATTGACAACGATCTGTACCGCAGGGGGAGGAAGACGACCCACGCGGTCTATGGGGAAGCCATGGGAGTCCTGAGCGGGGATGCGTTGTTGAATTATGCATATGAGACGGCGATGCAGGCGTTTTTTTATCCGGACGATACCGGCAGGACCATCCAGGCCATGAAGATATTGGCTGAAAAGACCGGGATATACGGAATGCTGGGTGGCCAGAGCGTAGATGTGGAAAATGAAAAGAATGACATACAAGCCCTTGACAAGGAGCTGCTGGATTATATTTATCTCAATAAAACAGCGGCACTTCTGGAGGCCCCGCTGATGATCGGCGCTGTCCTTGGGGGAGCGGGAAAGGGAGAAGTATCCTGTATGGAGCAGATTGGAACCAAGGTGGGACTGGCGTTCCAGATTCAGGATGATATCCTGGACGTCACTAGTACCATGGAAGAATTGGGGAAACCAGTATTTTCTGATGAGAAAAACCACAAGACCACGTACGTCACCCTGCTGGGAGCTGAAGAGGCGGCCCGGAAGGTGCAGAGCCTGACTGAAGACGCGGTGCGTCTGCTGGAAACGCTGCCGGGCGAGAAGGGATTTTTGAGCCAGCTGCTTTTATATCTGGCATTTCGTAAGAAGTAAGGACTGATCAGAATGTTGGAAAAAATTGTGAAACCGAATGATATCAAGAAGATACCGGAAGAACGGCTGCCGGAGCTGGCGGAAGAGATCAGAGAATTTCTGATACGGTCTCTGAGCTGTACAGGGGGGCATCTGGCCTCTAATCTGGGCGTCGTAGAGCTGACGATCGCTCTTCACAGGGTCTATAACCTGCCAAAAGATAAGATTATCTGGGATGTGGGACATCAGGCTTATACGCACAAGATACTGACAGGCCGGAAGGAGCAGTTTGACGGCCTGCGGAAGGAAGGCGGCATCAGCGGATTCCCCAGGCGGGAAGAGTCGGCCTGCGACAGCTTTGACACCGGGCACAGTTCTACCTCCATATCCGCAGGGCTGGGATATGTAAAGGCCAGAGAACTGAAAAATAAGAAATATTCGGTGGTTTCCGTCATCGGGGACGGGGCTTTGACCGGCGGGTTGGCCTATGAGGCCATGAATAACGCGGCAGAACTGAAAACAAATTTTGTAATTGTTCTGAATGACAATGAAATGTCCATATCCAAAAACGTGGGAGGGATTTCTGATTATCTGGGCGGGTTACGGACCTCTTCTGCCTATACGGGGTTCAAGATGGGTGTTTCCTCTGCCTTGGAAAAGATTCCGGGCATAGGGCCGGAGCTTGTGAACGCCCTCCGGAAGACGAAGAGCAGTATTAAGCAGATGGTGATCCCCGGGATGTTATTTGAGAATATGGGCCTGACCTATCTGGGGCCTGTAAACGGACACAATATCAGGCAGCTGACGAAGGTGCTGGCTGAGGCCAAACGGTTTGAAGGGCCGGTGCTGGTTCACGTGGTTACTGAAAAAGGGAGAGGCTACGCGCCCGCCATGAGACATCCGGCCCGTTTTCACGGTACTTCTGCTTTTGAAATAGAGACTGGACTGCCTGTAAAACGGTCCAACCCCACTTACACAGATATTTTTTCCACAGTCATGCGCAAGATGGGCGACCGGGAGCCGGATGTGGTAGCGGTGACAGCTTCTATGTCCGAGGGGACCGGGCTGAAACGGTTTGCAAATATGTTCCCGCGCCGCTTTTTTGACGTGGGAATTGCCGAAGGCCATGCGGTGACTTTCGCGGCGGGCCTGGCTCTGGGAGGGCTGATTCCTGTTTTTGCGGTCTATTCTTCATTTTTACAGAGGGGCTATGACCAGCTTCTGCACGATGTCTGCATGCAGAAGCTTCACGTGATCTTCGCCATTGACCGGGCGGGGCTTGTAGGCTCCGACGGAAAGACACACCAGGGCTGCTTTGACCTGTCTTATCTGTCCATGATGCCGGACATGACCATCATGGCGCCCAAAAATAAATGGGAACTTTCAGATATGATGAAATTTGCCGTTCACTGTCAGGGGCCTGTCGCCCTGCGTTACCCGCGGGGGGAAGCGTACACCGGACTGGAGGAATTCCGGGCACCCATCGAAGCCGGCAAGGCCGAGGTGATCCGTGAGGGAAGCCAGATCGCACTGCTGGCAGTAGGCAATATGGTGAAAATAGCAGAAGAAGTTGCAGACCGTCTGCAGGAAAGGGGCGTTTCCGCGACACTGGTTAATATGCGTTTTGTGAAGCCTTTTGACAGAGACTTACTGAAAAAGCTGGCTGAAAACCACCCGGTATTCGTTACTATGGAAGAAAATGTGGAAAGCGGCGGTTTTGGACAACAGGTATTGGCTTTCTGCGGAGAAGCGGGGTTAGATGTGTCTGTATGCATAGCCGCCGTGCCGGACTGTTTTATTGGTCATGGCAGTGTGGACTGGCAGAGAAAGCAGACGGGACTGGATGCAGATTCAATTCTGGAGCGGATCGACAAGCTGCGGGAGAGACAGGAGAACAGGAAATGAAGGAACGGTTGGATGTCATGATGGTGCAGCGCGGGCTGGCACCTTCAAGAGAAAAGGCAAAGGCGGTGATTATGGCCGGCGAGGTTCTGGTGGACGGGCAGAGAGAAGATAAGCCGGGGACTGCCTTTGCGGAGAAGGTGACGATTACGGTTAAGGAGAATCCCATCCCCTACGTCAGCCGCGGCGGACTGAAGCTGGAAAAGGCTGTGAAGCAATTTGGCCTGGTGCTGGCCGGACGTGTCTGTATGGATGTGGGCAGTTCGACGGGCGGTTTTACAGACTGTATGCTTCAGAACGGTGCGTCTAAAGTATACTCTGTGGATGTGGGACATGGACAGCTGGACTGGGGGCTTCGGAACGATGAGCGGGTCATCTGCATGGAACGTACCAATATCCGTTATGTGACCCCGGAGGATATACAGGAGCAGCCGTCCTTTGTCTCCATTGATGTATCTTTTATTTCACTGACGAAGGTTCTGCCGGCTGTGAAAGCGCTCATGGATCAGAACGGGGAGATTGTCTGCCTGATCAAACCTCAGTTTGAAGCAGGCCGTGAAAAGGTGGGAAAGAAGGGCGTTGTCCGTGATCCGGCCGTACATAGGGAAGTCATCTCCCGGGTGGCCGCTTATGCGCAGGAAAACGGGTTTGAGCTGCTTCATCTGGAGTTTTCGCCGATCAAGGGGCCTGAGGGAAATATAGAATATCTCCTGCATCTGAAGAACAGTCCGGAAACGGCTGGAGAGGGAGTGACCGATGCGCTTGGAGGCTGGACGGAACAGATAAGCTGTGTGGTGGAGAAGGCTCATGGTGCGCTGGATTAAGACCTGTAAGTGAAAGGAACACCGGATGATGAAAAGCTTCTATATAATTACCAACAGAATAAAAGATAAAGACCTTTCGGTCACTGGCCAGATCGCAGACTATATCCGCGGCCATGGGAAGCAGTGTTTTCTGCGGGAAGATTTTCTGAACGGTCAGGAAAGAGACAGCCGTTGTACGGATCTGTCCATGATACCTCCGGAGGTGGACTGCATCATAGTTTTGGGGGGCGATGGGACGCTGCTTCAGGCAGCCAGGGATGTGGTCGACCGCCAGATCCCGCTGTTTGGGATTAATCTGGGGACGCTGGGCTATCTGGCCGAGATTGACCGTCAGTCGATTTACCCGGCGCTGGATCATCTGATGGAGGGGAATTATGAGATTGAACAGCGGATGATGCTGTACGGGAGCGTGTACCGGGGAGAAGAAAAGCTGGATCGGGATATTGCCCTGAACGACATTGTGATCAGCCGTGAGAATGGATTGAGAGTTATAGAGCTGAATACCTATGTGAACCATGCGCGTCTGAATACGTATCACGCGGACGGCATAATCATCGCAACGCCGACGGGCTCCACAGGTTACAGCTTGTCGGCTGGGGGGCCGATCATATCACCCGCGGCAGCTCTGTTTCTCATGACGCCGCTGGCGCCTCATACCCTGGGGAGCAGGAGTGTGGTGCTTCCGCCGGAGAATGAGATTACAATAGAGATCGGTCCTGGAAGGGATGAGAAAATAGAAGAGGCGGTTGCCTATTTTGACGGGGATACCAGGGTGCCGATGCTCACGGGAGACCGGATAGAGATCAGCAGATCCCGGAAAGATACGTTGATTGTGAAGATACACAACAGCAGCTTTCTGGAAACCCTGAGCAGAAAAATGAGCAATGTGTAACCGGCCGCCGGAGGAGTATTCAGATGAAAATAGCAAGACATGCACAGATCATAAAGCTGATTCACCAATATGATATCGAGACACAGGAGGAGCTGGCCGCAAAACTCAACGAGAGTGGATTTTCGGTGACCCAGGCGACAGTTTCGCGGGATATCCGTGAATTGAAGCTGACGAAGGTCCAGTCGGAAAACGGGGGTGTCCATTACGCTGTCATGCAGAACCAGGACCAGGAGATGTCGGGAAAATATGTGAGAGTCCTGAAGGATGCATTTCTGTCCATGGATGTAGCAGGTAATATTCTGGTGATTAAGACTGTTTCCGGAATGGCAATGGCGGCTGCAGCTGCTCTGGATGAGCTGAACTGGGGCGAGATCGTGGGCTGTATCGCGGGAGACAATACAATCATGTGCGCGGTCAGAAGCCCGGAAGAGGCACTGCGCGTGATGGAGAAGCTGAAAAAGATGCTGGATACATTTTAAGATCCGGACTGCAAAAGAGGGAATGTCATGTTAACGAATCTTCATGTGAAAAATCTGGCCCTGATCGATGAAGCAGAGGTGGCTTTCGGGCCGGGCCTGAATATACTGACCGGTGAAACCGGCGCCGGTAAATCCATACTGATCGGTTCCATCAATCTGGCCCTGGGCAAAAAGATGACCCGGGAGGTGGTTCGGGAGGGGGCTTCCTCCTGCCTGGTAGAGCTGGTATTCCAGATTGAGAATCCACAGATCCTGAGCAGCCTGAAGGCCATGGATGTGGAGACAGAGGATGGCCAGCTGATTATCACCCGCAAGATACAGGACGGACGCAGTATCAGCCGGATGAACGGCGAGACCTGTACAGTGTCACAGATTAAGAAAATTGCCTCACTGCTGCTTGACATACACGGCCAGCATGAACATCAGTCCCTGTTGTATCAGGACCGGCAGCTGGAGATCCTGGACGCATATGGGAGAGATACCATTGGCCCGCTTCTGGAAGAGACGGCGGAGAAATTTACCGATTATAAGAAGCTCCAGAAAGAGCTGGAAGCGTATCAGATGAATGAAGAAGAGCGCGCCAGAGAAATTTCCTTTTTAGAATTTGAGATTCAGGAGATCGACGAAGCCGCGCTGGACCCGGCAGAGGAAGAGGAACTGGAGCGCAGATACCGGAAAATGTCTAACAGCCGGAAGATTGCGGAGGCGCTGAACCAGGCTTATCAGCTTACCGGTTATGAGGCCGGGGCGGGAGAGATGACCGGAAGGGCCTTGAAAGAGCTATCGGGCGTCGCCTCCTTTGATGAAGAGCTGGAAGGGCTGGTTTCCGCCCTGACCGATATTGACGGGCTGCTGAATGATTTTAACCGGGATGTGTCCGCGTATCTGTCAGATTTTACATTTTCTGAGGAAGAATTTTATGAAACAGAAAAACGGTTAGACCAGCTCAATCATTTAAAATCAAAATATGGTAAGACAATAGCGGACGTTATCGATTATCAGGAGCGTCAGAAGCGGCGGCTGGAACAACTTCAGAACTTTGAAGCCCGCAGGGAGCTTTTATCTGACAGATACGAAGAAGCTGTGAAAAGGCTGGAGCTTGCATCACATAATTTATCTGCAAAACGGAAAGAATATAGCAGAGAACTGTCAAAGCAGATCATAATTGGATTGCAGGAGCTGAATTTTCTGGATGTGTCCTTCGAAATCAGTTTCAGCAGAACAGATCATTATAACAAGAACGGATTTGATGAGA
The DNA here is from genome assembly GCF_014337215.1 of Wansuia hejianensis. Classification (NCBI taxonomy): domain Bacteria; kingdom Bacillati; phylum Bacillota; class Clostridia; order Lachnospirales; family Lachnospiraceae; genus Wansuia; species Wansuia hejianensis. Next base: position 3,926,576 of record NZ_CP060635.1, read on the forward strand.
TAGAATTCATGATTTCGACAAATCCCGGAGAGCCCGTTAAACCTCTGGCAAAAGTTGTATCAGGCGGGGAATTATCACGCATTATGCTGGCCATTAAAACGCTGCTGGCAGACAAGGATAATACGGAGACTCTGATTTTTGATGAAATAGATACTGGGATCAGCGGACGGACGGCTCAAAAGGTATCGGAAAAAATGGCCAGAATTGGAAAAGGCCACCAGGTGCTATGTATCACGCATCTCGCGCAAATAGCGGCGATGGCCGATGTGCATTTTGAAATAGCCAAGCAGGTGGAACATATGGAAACTTTGACCAGGATCCGCAGGCTGTCGGAAAGTGAATCTGTCCAGGAACTGGCAAGGATACTGGGCGGCGCGGAGATAACGAAGACGGTATACGACAGCGCAAGAGAAATGAAAGAATTGGCTCAGGTTCAAAAAACTTCCCGTTTGAAACGGACAGAATAATCACATACTACAACTGGATTTGAAAAAGGATGTGCGCTCACATGCATATCCTTTTTAAGTCCAGGAAGGATGTGAGAGCAGTGGCAGAGAAGAAACGCAGATACCGGCGTTTCCTGTTGATTGTACTAGCGCTGGCGTTGCTGGGCAGTGGAATATACGGATACTGGTATCTTGAGAAATCCGTACCGGACAAAATATACGTGACAAACGGCGACGAAAACAAGCTGGATCATATAACGGACAACCCGCTTATCACATTTTCTGATGATATGGAGGTTTTCAGCAGGAATTCTTATCAAGTAAAATGCAGTATACTTGGTACGATTCCATTAAAGACCGTGAAGGTCGAAGAGACTGACCGGCCGGTCGTACAGGTGTGCGGTGCTCCCGTGGGCATATATATGGAAACAGAAGGCGTACTGATCATTGATGCAGGTGAAATAAAAACCATGGATGGACAGATGGCAATGCCCGCGGACAATATCGTAAAGCCGGGTGATTATATTCAGAAAGTGGACGGAGAGACATTAAATAATAAAAGCCAGCTGATTGAACGGGTGGCTGAAAGTCAGGGTGAATCTATGGTTCTGGAAGTCATGCGTCAGGGAGAAACGGTTGATCTGAAGCTGAGTCCGGTACAGGCCAACGACGGTTCCTATAAGCTGGGCATTTGGGTCAGGGATAATATCCAGGGCATAGGTACCCTGACTTATGTGGAAGAAGATAATACCTTTGGCGCTCTCGGCCATGGGATCAGTGATGTGGATGTGGGTGAGATCTTGAAGGTAGGAAGTGGTGAACTTTATCAGGCAGACATCTTATCTGTAGTAAAAGGCCAGGATGGAAGTCCGGGAGAGCTGCAGGGTGTCATACACTACTATCCGGAAGAGCTGATCGGAGAGATCAATGATAATTCAAAAGTCGGCATCTATGGAACGCTGTCGGAAGAAGGTGAAGCCAGCCTGCCGCTGCGTTCTGTGGAAATTGGCCGTAAGCAGGAGATTGAAATAGGGCCTGCAACCATTTTATGCTGTGTGGACGGCACCGTACAGGAATATGGCATTGAGGTGACGCAGATTGACTGGAATCAGCAGGATACCAACAAATGCTTCACAATTAAGGTTACTGACCAGGAATTGCTGGATAAGACCGGAGGAATTGTCCAGGGAATGTCAGGCAGCCCTATTTTGCAGAACGGACGGCTCATAGGAGCCGTTACCCACGTGTTTATCTCAGACGCCACCAGCGGTTACGGTGTTTTTATTGAAAACATGCTGGGGCATTGAGCAAAAACTTTTATTAAAAGTGATTAAGGCTGCCAAACAGCTTAGAAGCTGTCGGGGCGGCCTTTTTATCGTAGTATAGCCAGAGCCAGGCAGTAATAGATCCATAAAATCTGTGAGGGCATTCAGAAAAGCTTTAAAATAATTTCAACAAAAAAACACATAATTTCTTGTAAAAAGTGTTGACAAACAGATTGTGGAGTGCTATCTTAAAAACATAGATATTAGCACTCTAGTTTAATGAGTGCTAACAAGCCAAACAGATCCGATGGCTAAAGCCATTATCAGAATTAAGAGAGGAGCTGAACAGGTATGGAACTGGATGGAAGGAAGAAGACTATACTTACTGCAATCATTCAGACCTATCTGGCGACAGGAGAACCGGTAGGTTCCCGGACGATTTCAAAGTACACAGACTTGAACTTGAGCTCCGCCACAATTCGGAATGAGATGTCGGACCTGGAAGAGATGGGTTACATTCTGCAGCCCCACACTTCCGCCGGCCGCATTCCTTCAGATAAAGGTTATCGTTTATATGTAGATGAGCTGATCCGGCAAAAAGATCAGGAAGTCTCAGATATAAAAGAACTCATGATTGAAAAGACTGACCGGCTGGAGAAGGTGCTAAAGCAGGTGGTGAAGGTCCTGGCATCTAATACGAATTACGCCACGATGATCACAGGTCCGGCCTATCATCGGACCCGGCTTAAATTTATTCAGCTTTCCAAAGTTAACGAGGATCAGATACTTGCCGTAATAGTAGCGGAGGGCAATCTGGTGAAGAATCAGATGATCGATCTGGAAGAGCCCATTGACGGGGAACAGATCCTGAAGCTGAATTTATTGCTGAATACCCAGTTGAACGGCCTGACCATCGGCGAGATCAATCTCAATATGATCCAGCGGATGAAGCAGCAGGCGGGCATTCACAGCGCGGTGATCAGCAGCGTCGTAGACGCAGTAGCTGAAGCGATACAGGTTAATGAGGAAGATATGCCGGTTTATACCAGCGGAGCCACGAATATCTTTAAATACCCTGAACTGGCGGATTCCAGTAAGGCCAGCGAATTGATTTCTGCTTTTGAAGAAAAGCGTGAACTGGTGGAGATGCTTATGGATAACAGTTCAGAAGAGGGTGGGAATCCCGGAACCGGCATTCAGGTATATATAGGGAATGAATCGCCGATCCAGACGATGAAGGACTGCTCCGTAGTGACGGCCAGCTACGATCTGGGAGAAGGGATGAAAGGGACAATCGGAATCATTGGACCCAAGAGAATGGATTACGAAAATGTTGTGGATAATCTGAAGACTTTAAAGACTCAATTAGATTCCATATTCAGAAAAGATAGCAAGACAGATACGTAGAAAGGCGTGTTTCCGCAGAATACAACCGGAAACCACAGACGCGCCGGAAAGGTGGAGATAAATCGTGTCGGATACAGAAAAGAATAAGACAGACGCAGAATTAGAAGAGGAAAAGAAAACCGTAAATACCGGAGAAGAAGCTTGCGGCCAGGCCGAAAGCGGCAGCCCGGAGGTTGATGAAGGCGAAGCCGGAGAGAGGAACGGGGCAGCGGAGGAGCCCGGGGATTCGGACGGAGCTAAGGATTCTGAAACGGCTGCAAAACAGGAATCTAAAGAAAAAAAATTCTTTGGAAAGAAAAAAGAAAAGAAGGACAAAAAAGACGAAAAAATAGAAGAGCTTACCGACCGCCTGACCCGGCAGATGGCAGAGTTTGACAATTATAGAAAGCGCACGGATAAAGAGAAGGCGAGCATGTACATGATCGGAGCTAAAGACGTCATTGAAAAGCTGCTTCCCGTGGTGGATAATTTTGAGCGGGGACTGGCCGGAGCTGATCTGGAAGACCCGTTTGCGGACGGTATGAACAAGATTTACAAACAGCTTACCACAATGCTGGCTGATCTGGGCGTCACCGTGATCGAGAGCGTGGGAAAAGAATTTGACCCCAATATCCACAATGCTGTGATGCATGTGGAGGATGAGGAATCCGGCGAGAATGTGATCGTTGAAGAATTCCAGAAGGGGTACAAGTATAAGGATTCCGTGGTACGCCACAGTATGGTGAAGGTAGCCAATTAAACGGCACATACACTGCGGAAATGAATGGCAAATTATAAAATTAGAATAGAAATCAAATATGATTAGGAGGAGAAACAGCCATGAGTAAAATAATTGGTATTGATTTAGGAACTACAAACAGCTGTGTAGCTGTTATGGAAGGTGGAAAACCCACTGTTATCGCTAATGCGGAAGGCAGCAGAACGACGCCGTCTGTAGTGGCTTTTACTAAGACAGGTGAGCGTCTGGTGGGCGAACCGGCAAAACGTCAGGCGGTAACCAACGCTGACAAGACAATATCTTCGATCAAGAGGCATATGGGAACAGACTATAAGGTGGATATTGACGGTAAGAAATATTCACCCCAGGAGATTTCAGCCATGATTCTGCAGAAACTGAAAAGTGATGCAGAGAATTATCTGGGCGAGAAGGTGACAGAAGCAGTAATTACTGTTCCGGCATATTTCAATGACGCACAGCGTCAGGCTACAAAGGATGCAGGAAAGATCGCCGGGCTGGAAGTAAAACGTATCATCAATGAGCCGACGGCTGCAGCTCTGGCATACGGTCTGGATAATGAGAAAGAGCAGAAGATCATGGTATATGACCTGGGCGGCGGTACCTTTGATGTATCAATCATTGAGATCGGCGACGGAGTCATCGAAGTTCTGGCAACAGCCGGCAATAACAGGCTGGGTGGTGATGACTTCGATCAGAAGATTGTTGATTACATGGTATCTGAGTTTAAGAAGATGGAAGGCGTAGACCTGTCCGGTGACAAGATGGCCATGCAGAGAATCAAAGAAGCTGCTGAAAAAGCTAAGAAAGAGCTCTCCAGCGCTTCCACAACGAATATTAACCTTCCCTTCATCACCGCTACCGCGGATGGACCGAAGCATTTTGACATGAATCTGACGAAAGCAAAATTTGACGAGCTGACTCATGATCTGGTAGAACTGACTGCGGAGCCGGTTAAAAAGGCTCTGAGCGATGCCGGATTGAACGCCTCCGAGCTGAGCAAGGTATTGCTGGTGGGTGGTTCCACCCGTACTCCTGCCGTACAGGAAAAAGTGAAACAGCTGACCGGGCATGAGCCCAGCAAGAGCCTGAATCCGGATGAGTGTGTCGCACTTGGTGCATCCGTACAGGGCGGCAAGCTGGCCGGAGATTCAGGCGCAGGCGACATCCTGCTTCTGGATGTTACCCCGCTGACACTTTCCATTGAGACTATGGGAGGAGTTGCAACACATCTGATTGAGCGTAATACGACCATTCCGACTAAGAAGAGCCAGATCTTCTCAACGGCGGCAGATAATCAGACAGCCGTAGATATCAATGTGGTACAGGGTGAGCGTCAGTTTGCGAAGGACAACAAGTCCCTCGGCCAGTTCCGTCTGGATGGAATCCCGCCTGCAAGACGTGGAGTTCCGCAGATTGAAGTTACCTTTGATATCGATGCCAACGGTATTGTAAATGTATCTGCAAAGGACCTGGGTACAGGAAAAGAGCAGCATATCACTATTACTGCGGGTTCCAATATGTCGGATGAAGAAATCAACAAGGCTGTAAAAGAAGCGGCTGAGTTTGAAGCTCAGGACAAGAAACGTAAAGAAGCAATTGACGCCAGAAATGACGCAGATGCTGCAGTCTTCCAGGTTGAAAAAGCACTGGAAGAGGCGGGAGATAAAGTTTCCGCCAATGACAAGACTGCTGTGGAAGCGGATCTGAACGCGTTGAAAGAGCTGCTTGAGAAAGCACCAATTGATACGATCACCGATGCACAGGTTGTTGATATCAAGGCTGCAAAAGAAAAGCTGATGCAGAGCGCACAGAGCCTGTTCACGAAGATGTATGAAAATATGCAGCAGAACCAGGGCGGCCAGGCAGGTCCGGGACCGGATGCAGGAGCGGGTGCCGGCAGCGCGGCAGGCGGCAGCGATGACGATGTGGTTGATGCTGATTACAAGGAAGTATAATAAGTTGACTTATCAGGAAAGGCAGTAACGGGTATGGCGCCAGACGGTGCCATACCTGGTCACGAAAGCCGATTGCTCCGCTGCTTTGCAGCCTGTGCAGTCGCCGGAAGTATGTCTGAGCTCCGCTCCGGTTGTTGTTAACCGCGTGCCGACCGCACGCAGCAATACAATCCGGGCAAGCGGCCTGCTTGTTTATACTTCCTCGTCCGTCCGATATCCGTGCTTCGGCGCATGTAAGCATGCCCTTAGCCCGGCTGCCGTCCGGAACTTTCATAATATAATAACGGGGTTGTTGAGGGCGGTGCCATGGGAATGGCGCTGTCTGCCAACAGCCTTGTTGTACTGTAGAGGTGGAAAAATATGGCTGAAAAGAGAGATTATTATGAAGTCCTTGGAGTTGATAAGGGGGCAGATGATGCAACGCTGAAAAGAGCGTACCGGAAGCTGGCAAAAAAATATCATCCGGACATGAATCCGGGCGACCAGGAGGCCGAGGCCAAGTTTAAAGAAGCCACAGAGGCATACTCAGTCCTGAGTGATCCGGAAAAGAGAAAGCAGTATGACCAGTTCGGCCATGCGGCTTTTGAAGGGGGAGCCGGAGGAGCCGGTGGCTTCGGAGGTTTTGGAGGCTTCGATTTCAACGGTGCCGATATGGGAGACATTTTTGGAGATATTTTTGGCGATCTGTTTGGCGGCGGCCGTTCCAGACGTGCAAATAACGGCCCACAGAGAGGGGCGAACCTCAGGGCTGTGATTCATATTACTTTTGAGGAAGCGGTATTCGGCTGCGAGAAAGAGCTGGAACTGACACTCAAAGAAACATGCTCTGCCTGCGGCGGTAATGGAGCGAAGCCAGGGACTTCACCGGAGACCTGTCCGAACTGCCATGGAGAAGGCCAGGTTACGTATACACAGCAGTCTATGTTCGGCATGATCCGGAATGTTCAGCCGTGCCCTGACTGCGCAGGGACTGGGAAGATTATCAAAGAGAAATGTACCGCATGCCGTGGCACGGGCTTTACATCCAGCAAGAAGAAAATTAAGGTGACAGTGCCGGCGGGTATCGATGACGGACAGAGCATTCGGATACGTGATAAAGGAGAGCCGGGACGCAATGGTGGTCCCAGAGGCGACCTGCTGGTAGAAGTATCTGTTGCCCGTCACCCGATTTTCCAGAGAGACGGCGTCAATATTTTCTCTACGGCTCCCATCACTTATGCCCAGGCAGCCTTGGGCGGAGACGTCCGGATCAGCACTGTGGATGGAGATGTTCTCTATACGGTGAAGCCCGGAACCCAGACAGACACCCGCATCCGTCTGAAAGGCAAGGGTGTGCCTTCGCTGAGAAATAAGAGCGTCCGGGGCGATCAGTATGTAACACTGGTCGTTCAGGTCCCTACCAAACTTAGTGAAGAGGCAAAGGCGGCTCTTAGAAAATTTGACGCAGCCTGTGGCAATCGTCCGTATGATGAGAAGGAAGAGAGCCGGCAGGAGAAATCCGGTAAGAAGAAAAAGGGTTTTATGGATAAAATGAAAGAGGTATTTGAGGATTGACAGATAATTTGTAGGTGCAGGTTTAGAATGACAGATATGGCCAGGGCCCGGAGTTTACCGGGCCTTTTTATAATGTGATAGAAATGAGTTGTTTGGAAAAGTATATTCCGACATATCTGAAAAGAGTGCCTCTGGCGGGGTGGAGAAACAGCGTACGCCGTTCTCCCTCCCGTCAGGGCAGGGCCGTAAGCATATGTAAAGATTGGGAGCGGTTAAGCTTTTTATAGCCGGCAGCATATGATAAAGAAATGAAAAGTATTTTGAGGTATCTTATGTCATATTTTATCAATGAATCTGACCGGCGGGATGAATTGAAAGAACAGTCCTGCAGACGCGGCTGCTGTCCAAAACCGCCTTGTCTGCCGCCATGTCCCCCCGGTCCCACAGGCCCCACCGGTCCGGCAGGGCCTCAAGGGAATACGGGCCCTTCAGGTCCCCCGGGGAACACAGGGCCGACAGGCCCGGCAGGTCTTCCGGGAAATACCGGTCCGGCAGGGTCTCAAGGGAATACAGGCCCTACGGGAGCGACCGGTCCAACTGGGCCTGCTGGTCCGCCTGGCCCGGCCGGAATGCCCGGCCCGACGGGCCCACAGGGAATTCAGGGAATCCAGGGCATACCTGGTGCCCCAGGGGCAACGGGCCCAACAGGACCTGCAGGAAATACAGGGCCTGCAGGCGTTCAAGGTTTCGCTGGTCCCCCCGGCCCTACAGGCCCCCAGGGGATTCCGGGCATTCAGGGTATACCTGGCCCGGCGGGTGAGAGGGGACCTGCAGGAGACACAGGGGCCATGGGGATGGCTGGACCGACGGGAGCCACAGGGCCTATGGGGATGCCCGGCCCAACAGGTGCAGATGGAGTGACGGGAGCCACAGGGATGCCCGGCCCGACAGGGGCCACAGGAGTGACGGGAGCTACAGGGGCGGCTGGAGCTATGGGTGTCACAGGAGTGACGGGGCCAACGGGAGCGACTGGAACCACGGGTGCCACAGGAGTGGCGGGGCCAACAGGAATGCCCGGTCCGACAGGGACCACAGGAGTGACGGGTGCAACAGGGCCGCTGCCGGTGGTGGCGGTGGGGACGACTATCACTGGGGAGCCGGGTACGCCTGCTAAGGTAGAAGCATTTGAAATCCCTCAGGGCGTTCGTCTGGACTTTACGGTTCCAAGAGGAGCGGATGGAATGGTGCCGGATGAGGTATTCGCTTCTTTTGTCAATTATATGGCCCGTTTTGGAAACACTGATCTGATTCAGTTTTCTACGGCCGTCTCGGATCCCACAGGGCAGATTTCTCAGCCGGATTACAGCCATATCAGCTTGGAGCCGGGATTTTATTTCATATCCTATCATGTCTCCGCCCTGCTGAATGATGCCAGCTTTATGCAGATTTCGCCGTATTATAGTGGTGCGGCGCATCTGGAGTATGGGATATATTTTATGACAGGAACGGCTAAAACATCTGCTGCCGGGGCTAAGGCATTCATCATCAATGTGCCGGCTGCAACGCGGTTTTCTCTGAGCTTTAACAGCGGTACTGTTGGAACTGAGGGAGAGGTTGTGATTACGGTTATAAAACTTAGAAGAGCAGAGTGATGTCTTGAGAAATAAGATACTTTCCGGCCGGAGCGGCTCTTAGTGCGCGCCCCGGCCGAGAGAGAATCTTTACATTTTTTAAATAATCGTGTATGATATATCCACAGGTGTATGTATTGCGGAAACTCTGGATTCTAGGGAGATTAAAATGAGTACAGTCATCGTATTCCAGCAGATGCTGGTTATTTTTATTTTGATTGCCGTCGGGTACGGACTTAGCAAAAAGGGTCTGGTCACGGATTCAGGGTCAAAACTTTTGTCTTTTCTGGTAGTTAATGTGACGAATCCGGCAATGATTCTGAGCAGTGTATTTGAAGAAAATGTGTCGGTGACCCGTCAGAATGTAATCATTATGATTCTGGTTACCGCAATTATCTATGCAGTTCTTGTGCTGCTGGGGTGGCTGCTGCCCAAGCTCTACCGTATTCCGGGAAGAGAGCAGAAATATTATAACATGATGGTGGTTTATGCTAACACAGGGTTTATCGGCATACCGCTGATTTCGGCAGTTCTGGGGACACAGGCGTTAATTTATGTGACAGTTTTTAATATCGCATTTACCCTTTTGTTTTACACCCATGGGACGAGGATACTTCTTTCAGATGGCGAAAGGCAGAAGGTGACCTGGAAGACATTTATCAACATCGGTACTGTGTCCGGGCTTCTGGCTCTGGTGTTTTTTTGGTTCAGGCTCCGATTTCCGGCTGTAATAGAAGGCAGTATTACCACTATGGGAAAAGCAACTACGTTTCTGTCCATGACAGTGCTGGGCGTTTCACTGGCTCAGATACCTCTTCGGAAGATATTCAGCAGCGTAAGGCTGCTGTTGTTTGTGCTGGCACGTATGCTGGCCCTTCCGGCGGTTTTCTGCCTGATCCTGAAACAGTTCCTCGGCGGAGGTCTGATGATCAATGCGGTGGCGCTCATGCTGGCCATGCCTTCGGCGAACATGCCGCTGATGGTAGCAAAACAGCATGGCCTGGAGACGGAGACGCTTTCCAGAGGAATCGTATTGAGTACTATTTTGTCGATTGTGACGATTACCGTGATTTCAATGATTATATAGGAGAAAACATATGAAATGGAATAAATATACGCTGAAGACGACCAGTAAGGCAGAAGATATAGTGATTTCCACCCTGGCGGATCTCGGGATACAAGGGGTAGAGATTGAGGATAAGCAGCCTTTGACAGAGGAAGACAAGCGACAGATGTTTGTGGATATTCTGCCGGACATGCCGGAGGATGACGGCGTAGCGTATCTGAATTTCTATCTGGAGCCGGAGGATGACAATGAGGCAATTTTGAAGCGGGTGGAGGAGGAGCTGGAAGAGCTTCGTGTTTTTCTGGATATCGGTGAAGGAACGATTATCAGGTCAGAGACGGAGGATAAGGACTGGATCAACAATTGGAAACAGTATTTCCATCAGTTCTATGTGGATGAAATCCTGATCATTCCTTCCTGGGAAGAAGTCAGAGAGGAAGACAGGGATAAAATGATTATCCATATTGATCCGGGCACAGCGTTTGGGACCGGTATGCATGAGACGACCCAGCTGTGTATCCGCCAGCTGAAAAAGTATGTAAAGCCAGGAGATGAGGTGTTGGATGTGGGAACCGGAAGCGGAATCCTGTCTATCATCGCTCTGAAGCTTTCGGCAGGCCATGCACTGGGAACGGACCTTGATCCCTGCGCGGTTTCAGCGGTTGAAGAAAATAAAGCAGTAAATGGGATACCGGAAGGGTCCTTTGATATGCTGATCGGCAATATTATTGATGACAGGCAGGTACAGGAGAGAGCCGGATACGAGAAATATGACATTGTGACGGCCAATATCCTGGCGGATGTGCTGATTCCCCTCACCCCCGTGATTAAGAGCCGGCTGAAGCCGGGAGGCATTTATATCACTTCCGGGATCCTGGATGTGAAGGAGCAGGAGGTAAGGGAGGCGGTTGAAGGGGCCGGGCTTGCGGTCGTAGAGATCACGCGCCAGGGCGAATGGGTCTCCATCACCGCGAGAAAATAACACAGGGGCGGAAGATAGTATGAATCGATTTTTTGTAGAACCGGATCAGATCGGCGGCGGGAGCATCCGCATCATGGGACAGGACGTGAACCATATCAGGAATGTACTCCGCATGCGGACTGGTGAAGAAATACTGGTCTGCTGCGGAGATGAATGGGAATATACGTGCCGCGTAACGGCTTTTGGAGAGCGGGAGATTTTAGCTGAGATTTTAGATGCCCAGAAGCCGGGCAAGGAGCTTCCTTCCCGGATCTGCCTGTTCCAGTGCCTGCCCAAGGGAGATAAAATGGAACTGATCGTACAGAAGGCTGTGGAGCTGGGAGCCAGTGAAATAGTTCCGGTGTCCAGCAGGCGCTGCGTTGTGAGGCTGGACCGGAAAAAGGCGGAGCATAAAGTCAGCCGCTGGAACGGGGTGGCGGCAAGCGCGGCCAAGCAGTCTAAACGGATGATCGTGCCCGGGGTCCATGAAGTGATGGGGTTCCGGGAAGCGTTGGAATACGCCGGGAATATGGATGTGCGGCTGATCCCCTATGAGAAAGCGGAAGGCATGGCGGCTGCCAGGGAATTGCTTTCCGGCATCAGGGCAGGCCAGTCGGTAGCGGTGTTTATCGGACCGGAGGGAGGCTTTGAGGAAGAAGAGATAGAAGAGGCCAGGGCAGGAGGCTTTTTACCTGTTTCACTGGGGAAGAGGATTTTGCGCACGGAGACTGCAGGCATGACTGTTTTGTCAATTCTGATGTACCTGCTGGAACAGGATTAAGGCGGAGCATGCGGTCACCGTTTGGAGGTAAAAATGGAAATATATTTAGATAATGCCGCGACTACCAGATGCTATGACGAGGTCAGGGATATTGTCGTAAAAACGATGATGGAGGATTATGGAAACCCGTCCTCCATGCACCGAAAGGGCGTGGAAGCAGAGCGGTATCTGAGGGGAGCAGCCCAGACTCTGGCAGGTCTCCTGAAGGTGCAGGAAAAAGAGATTTATTTTACGTCGGGAGGCACGGAATCCAATAACTGGGCATTAGCAGGCACGGCGCTGGCGAACCGGAGGCGGGGAACACATATCATCACAACCGCTATCGAGCATGCGGCTGTCTCTGCTCCTATTGCTGCATTGGAGGAACAGGGATTTTCCGTCACCCGTCTTCCCGTTAACAGAGAAGGGCTGATTGATTTGAGTGAATTGGAGGAGTCTGTCACGGAGAAAACCGTTCTGGTATCCGTCATGCTTGTGAACAATGAGATCGGATCAGTAGAGCCTGTTCAGCAGATTGGGGAACTGATCAAAAAGAAAAATCCTTCTGCCTGTTTTCATGTGGATGCCATTCAGGCGTTTGGAAAATACCGCATCCATCCAAAACGGATGAAGATCGACCTGCTCTCTGCCAGCGGCCATAAAATACACGGACCAAAGGGCGTGGGATTCCTGTATGTGAATGATAAGGTGAGGATAAACCCTCTGATCCTGGGCGGAGGACAGCAGAATGGCATGCGTTCCGGAACGGATAATGTTCCGGGCGCAGCCGGACTGGCGGCAGCGGCAGAGAAGATCTACAGTGATCTGGAGGCGAATAACGCGCATATGTACAGGCTGAAAGAGCGGCTTGCAGCCGGATTCAGATCCATGGAGCAGGTGGTGGTCCATGGAATGGCGCTTGATGAGGGTGCCCCTCACATCTTGAATGCTTCTTTTATGGGGATTAGGAGTGAGGTTCTGCTGCATACCCTGGAGGACAGAGGGATTTATGTATCTGCCGGAAGCGCCTGTTCCAGCCATAAGCGGGCAGGAAGCGCGACGCTGTCCGCCATTGGCTGCGGCAAGCCGGAGATGGAATCGGCCGTCCGTTTCAGCTTTTGTGAGACGACACGGGAAGAGGAAATTGACAGGACGTTGGAAGTTTTGCGTGAAGTGGTACCCATGCTGAGAAAATATACACGGCGCTGACGGTATAGGCACAGGCGGCGCAGCAGGATATAAGTGCGGGGAACCGGGAATCTGGGAATGGTCCGTATTTCAGAGAGGAAGGGAGAAAAGAATGTTTCAGGCATTTTTAATAAAGTATGCGGAAATCGGCATCAAAGGAAAGAACAGGTATCTGTTTGAAGATGCGCTGGTCCGGCATATGGCGCGGGTGTTGAAGGAGGTTGACGGCCATTTCGTGGTCAGCCGTGAGATGGGGCGCATTTATGTGAACGCGGAAGGCGATTTTGATTACGACGGCGCTGTAGAGGCACTCCAGAGGGTATTTGGCATTGCGGGAATCTGTCCGGTCGTGATCACAGAGGATGAGGGCTACGATAAGCTGGCAGAGGCCGTGGTGAATTACGTCGGGAAGGTCTATCCGGACCGGTCAAAGACGTTTAAAATGTGTGCCCGCAGGGCGAATAAGAATTATCCGATGAATTCCATGGAACTGAATGTGGAACTGGGGGGCGCTGTTCTCGACGCATATCCTGAGATGAAGGTGGACGTCCATCATCCTGACATTTCCCTGACTGTGGAAGTGAGAAATAAAATATACATTTATTCAGAGATCATCCCGGGACCCGGAGGCATGCCGGTGGGAACCAATGGCAGCGCCATGCTTCTCCTGTCCGGCGGCATTGATTCACCGGTAGCCGGATATATGGTGGCCAAGCGGGGAGTGAAAATTGATGCGGTCTATTTTCATGCACCTCCCTATACTAGTGACCGGGCGAAGCAGAAGGTCGTGGACCTGGCCAGGCTGGTGGCGCGTTACAGCGGGCCGATCCGTCTGCATGTGGTGAATTTTACAGAAATCCAACTGGCGATCTATGAGAAATGCCCTCACGATGAGCTGACGATCATCATGAGGCGGTACATGATGAAAATAGCCGAGGCTTTTGCGGAAAAGGACGGGGCGCTGGGACTGATAACCGGTGAAAGTATTGGGCAGGTGGCAAGCCAGACCATGCACAGTCTGGCATGTACGAATGAAGTGTGCACCATGCCCGTATTCCGCCCGCTGATCGGTTTTGATAAGCAGGAGATCGTCGATGTGTCTTTGAAGATCGGGACGTATGATACCTCCGTGCTGCCCTACGAGGATTGCTGCACGATATTTGTCGCCAAGCATCCGGTCACGAAGCCAAATTTAAAGATGATACAGCACTCGGAGAAAAAGCTGGCGGATGTGATAGACGGCATGTTGGAGACGGCTGTCAGCACCGCGGAGACAATTGAGATATAACAATTATTTGTCCAGTAGGGGTATCATCAGGGAGCAGAGCAATTAAAAAGGCGCTCTTTGCCAGAGCGCCTGAACTTTTCTCTTGTAGGAAAGCAGATTACACCAGGTACGGTGCAAGTACTTTCAGGACATTTTCCAAGGCATCGCCTTCGGAATGAATGTTCAGATCGATGGGTTTTGATAAATCCAGGCTGAAGATGCCCATGATGGACTTCGCATCAATGACATATCTGCCGGATACCAGGTCAAAGTCAAAATCGAATTTGGATATTTCGTTGACGAAGGACTTAACCTTATCGATGGAATTGAGTGAAATCTGTACTGTTTTCATTACTACAATCCTCCCTGCTTTGCTTGTACAAGCTCATTGCTTACATGTTAATATTACCTTTAGAGGAAGAAAAAGTCAAGGGAATTAATAGAACCGAATTGGGAGAATGGAGTTATCATGGGAAAGAAAGCAGCGCTTCATAATCTGGGCTGTAAAGTGAATGCATATGAACTGGAGGCCATGCAGCAGCTTTTGGAGAAAAACGGGTATGAGATTGTGCCCTTTGAGCCGGGAGCCGATCTCTATCTGATCAATACGTGTACGGTTACCAATATTGCCGACCGGAAATCCAGGCAGATGCTTCACCGGGCAAAGAAGATGAACCCGCATGCGGTGGTGGCGGCCGTCGGCTGTTATGCCCAGGCCAGGGGCAAAGAGCTGGAAAAGGATGAAGCAATCGATCTGGTGATCGGGAATAACAGGAAAAAGGATCTGATTATGATTCTGAAGGAATATGAGGCAGGACTGGGGAAGCATCTGCATAGGGCTGAGATCGGGAAAGCCAGCGAATATGAAGAGCTGGAAATAGACCGGACGGAAGAGCACACCAGAGCTTTTATCAAAGTTCAGGACGGTTGCAATCAGTTCTGCACCTACTGTATTATTCCTTACACCCGGGGGAGGGTGCGCAGCCGAAAGATTAAAGACGTGTGTGAAGAGGTGCGCCGGCTGGCAGCGGCGGGTTGCCGGGAGGTGGTTTTGTCCGGAATCCACCTGAGTTCATACGGTGTGGATCTGGATCAGGGAGAGAATCTGCTGAGCCTGATACGCGCAGTTCATGATACAGAAGGGATCAGCAGGGTCCGTCTAGGCTCCCTGGAGCCAGGAATTATTACGGAAGAGTTTGTGAGGGAATTGGCATGTCTTCCCAAAGTCTGTCCCCATTTTCATCTGTCGCTGCAGAGCGGCAGCAACCGGACGCTGAAAAGGATGAACCGGCGGTATACAAAGGAAGAATATCTGGAGAAATGCCGCATCCTGAGAAAGCAGTATGAGAACCCTGCCTTGACTACGGACATTATTGTCGGTTTTCCGGGAGAGACAGCAGAAGACTTCGAGGAATCAAAGGCTTTTGTTGAGGAGGTTTCCTTTTTTGAGACTCATGTATTCCCCTATTCCAGAAGAGAGGGAACCAAGGCGGCGGAATACCCGGAACAGCTCACGGAGGCCGTGAAGAAAGCGAGAAGCAGAGAAATGCTGGCACTGGACGAGAGGAAGAGACAGGAATACTTGCAGAGCTTTCTGGGGAAAGAGACAGAAATCCTGATCGAGGAAAAACTTCTGCTGGGGGAGAAATACTATTGGACCGGCCATACCCGTGAGTATCAAAGGGCGGCGTTTCTGTCAGAGCAGAATTTGGAGAATACGCTCATCCATGCTGTGGCGGTTGGGATTGCTCATGGGGATGTACTGATATGTGAAGAAACAGTCCTCTGATTAGGGAGAGGGGAAACTTTTCCTGAAAGTCTCCGAAATATTGGAAGTAGGTTGAATACATTGGGGATTCTGTCGCTATAATATATATGTGAATATGTCTGCAGAGTCACGTTCAGATTCTGTTTCTTAATTCCGGAAGAAACTTATTGATATTTTTTGAGATCTATATTAGAATAGAATAGATATTAACTAATAAGGACGTGAAAGTATGACAGATATGAGTAATACACAATTCTTTAAAGTGAAGACGGAGCCGGAGATCTCTGTTAAGAAGGTTTTGGACGTTGTGTATAATGCGATGGCAGAGAAGGGGTATAATCCTGTGAATCAGATCGTCGGTTATATTATGTCCGGAGATCCCACCTACATCACCAGTCACAAGGGTGCGCGGAGCATGATCATGAAAGTGGAGCGCGACGAGCTGGTAGAAGAGCTTCTGAAGGAGTATATCAAGAACGAAGCCTGGAAATGTGAGCAGGAATGATGCGCATTTTGGGATTGGATTACGGATCGAAGACCGTCGGCGTGGCAGTCAGTGACCCACTGGGCCTGACAGCTCAGGGCGTGGAGATTATCCGCAGGAAATCAGAGAATAAACTGCGGCAGACGCTGGCCAGGCTGGAAGAGCTGATTGCAGAATACCAGGCCGAACTGTTGGTGCTGGGTTATCCAAAACATATGAATAACGATATTGGGGACAGGGCTGTAAAATCACTGGAATTTCAGGAGATCCTGAAAAGAAGGACAGGTCTGGACGTTGTCATGTGGGATGAACGGCTTACGACGGTAGAAGCTAACCGTACGCTTGCCGAAGCAGATGTGCGTGGGGTGGACCGGAAGCAGTACGTGGACGAGCTGGCGGCAGTTTTTATACTCCAGGGATATCTGGATTACCTGCACAACCAGAATGAAGGATTTGTTTAATGGAAAAAATTGGATTTGTAACAGACGATGGAGATGAAGTTGAGTTTTATGTAGAGGAAGAAACAAGGGTGAACGGCATAAGCTACCTGCTTGTAACTGACTCTGACGGAGAAGAGGCAAATGCCTATATTCTCAAGGATATGTCTGCGGACGGCGACACCGACGCTGATTACGTAATGGTGGAAGATGAAGTGGAGTTTGAAGCCATAGCGCGCGTATTTCAGCAGATGTTGGAAGATGTGGACTTCCGTTAGGAATTTGATGGAGACATCATTTTGTGTTCGGAAAAATAATGGAGGTGCTATTTGAAAGCTAACAATGAAAGTAAATTACGGATCATTCCGCTGGGCGGTTTGGAACAGATCGGAATGAATATTACTGCCTTCGAGTATGAAGACAGTATTGTTGTTGTGGACTGCGGTATTGCGTTCCCGGATGACGACATGCTGGGAATCGACCTGGTCATACCTGACATCACCTATTTAAGGGATAATATTGATAAAGTGAAGGGATTTGTGATCACACACGGTCATGAAGACCATATCGGGGCTCTGCCCTATGTTTTAAAAGAAGTTAATGTGCCGGTATATGCGACGAAGCTGACGGTCGGCCTGATAGAAAACAAATTAAAAGAACACAACCTCCTTCGTACTACAAAGCGTAAAACAATTAAACACGGACAATCCATCAATCTGGGCCGTTTCCGGATTGAGTTTATTAAAACAAATCACAGTATCCAGGATGCTTCAGCTCTGGCAATCTATTCTCCTGCCGGAACAATTATCCATACGGGAGACTTCAAGGTTGACTACACGCCCGTTTTCGGTGACGCCATTGACCTGCAGCGTTTTGCGGAGATCGGAAAGAAAGGTGTGCTGGCGCTGATGTGCGACAGTACCAATGCGGAGAGAAAAGGCTTTACCATGTCTGAACGGACGGTGGGCAAGACCTTTGACAATATATTCTCGGATCATACGAATTCCAGGCTCATCATCGCAACGTTTGCGTCCAACGTGGACCGTGTCCAGCAGATTATCAACTCTGCCTACAAATTTGGCAGGAAGGTCGTGGTGGAAGGCCGCAGTATGGTGAATGTCATCACAACGGCAGCGGAGCTGGGATATCTGAACATACCGGATAAGACATTAATTGATATCGACCAGATGAAAAATTACCCCGATGAGCAGATGGTTCTGGTCACAACGGGAAGCCAGGGTGAATCCATGGCTGCGCTGTCCCGGATGGCTGCGAATATCCACAAGAAAGTTTCCATAAAGCCGGGGGATACCATCGTATTCAGCTCCAACCCGATCCCGGGCAATGAGAAAGCGGTATCCAAGGTAATCAACGAGCTTTCGGCCAAGGGCGCGGATGTTATATTCCAGGACGTTCATGTGTCCGGCCACGCCTGCCAGGAGGAAATCAAGCTGATTTACTCGCTGGTGAAGCCTAAATATGCAATCCCGGTTCATGGGGAATACCGTCATCTGAAGGCTCAGTCTAAGCTGGCACTGGAGCTGGGAATCCCCAAGGAGAACATCTTTATTCTCCGTTCCGGAGAAGTTCTGGAACTAAATCAGGAGGGGGCTCAGCAGAACGGTAAGGTGCAGACCGGAGCGATCATGGTAGACGGCCTGGGCGTCGGAGACGTGGGCAATATCGTGCTTCGGGACAGGCAGCACCTTTCCGAGGACGGAATCATTATTGTGGTGCTGACACTGGAACGGCGGGGCAACCAGCTGCTTTCAGGACCCGATATCGTGTCGCGGGGATTCGTATATGTCAGAGAATCAGAAGATTTGATGGGAGAGGCCCGGGTAGTTGTAGAAGATGCCTTGGATGAATGTCTGAGCCACAAGGTATCGGACTGGGGCAAGATCAAGAATGTGATCAAGGACTCCCTTGGCGGATTCGTGTGGAAGCGGACTCAGAGAAGGCCTATGATTTTACCCATCATAATGGAGGCATAGATCATGGATGAGATTACGGAAAGGGTATACGCCCTGACGGAAGCCATGAAGGAGAACAGAGACTATCAGCGCTATCTGTTTCTGGAAGCAGAATTACAGAAAAATCGTGAATTAAAGAAGCAGGTGGATGAATTCAGGCTCCGCAATTACTATCTGCAGGAATCAGACGTCGATCTGTATGAGGCTGTAGATGAGGTTGACAGAGAATTTCAGGAACTTCAGAAGATCCCGGTGGTAAACGCATACTTGGATGCGGAGCTTTCCGTCTGCAAAATGATCCAAAGAGTGCTTGAGACGATCAGCCAAGAGGTACAGATAGCAGAACCGGAGATCTGAGCGGCAGCAAAGGAGTGCATATGGCGAAGGCAAAAAAGAAAAAAAAGGACACAGGCTACAGGGTGGCTGTCAGCGGAGCTAAAAGCGTGATACGGATTCTTCTGTATATCTGTTTGGCTGTGGCGCTGGTTTTTCTTGGGCGGGAAGCCTATACTCTGGGTTATGAGGTGTTTGATGAAACGCCGGTTGATAAGGGTGAGGGCAGGGAGGTCACCGTTGTGGTGACGGACGAGATGTCGGCCATGGACATTGGGAAAATGTTGAATGAACGCGGACTGATTGACGAGCGCCCTCTGGCCTTCTGGATTCAGGAATTCCTTTCAGAATACCATAATAAGATTTTGCCGGGCTCCTATATCTTAAAGACTTCTCAGACAGTGGACGAGATGTTGCCGATACTGGCTCAGGAGGATACGGAGGGACAGCCCTCCACTATGAATGAAGGGGCTTCCGGTTCTTCGCCGGAGAGTTCCGGTTCCCAGGGAGGCGGGGAAAAGCCGTGATTGTGGATGATAGGATGATCACATATATCAACTCTCTGGACAGGGGCCATACGCCTTTTCTGGAGGAGCTGGAACGAAGGGCGAAAGAAGAGCGGGTACCTGTCATACGGAGAGAGATGCAGAGCTTTCTGAAGGTATTCCTGATGATGAGGAGACCTGCCAGGATTCTGGAGGTGGGGGCAGCCGTGGGGTTTTCCTCTATTCTCATGGCCACCTATGGGCCGGAGGACTGTCAGATTACGACCATAGAGAACTATGCGAAGAGGATACCGGAGGCCCGGAAGAATTTCCGGGAATCCGGCTATGAAAAACAGATTACCTTATTGGAGGGAGATGCGGCGGAGCTATTAAAGACTCTGGAGCCTCCCTTCGATTTTATCTTCATGGATGCGGCCAAGGGTCAGTACCTGCATTTTCTGCCGGAGCTGCTGCGGCTGATGGTTCCGGGCAGCGTGCTGATTTCCGACAACGTGCTCCAGGATGGGGATATCGTGGAATCCCATTACCTGGTGGGACGGAGAAACCGCACGATTTACAAACGGATGCGGGAGTATCTGTACGAGCTGAAGCACAGCGAGCTGCTGGAGACATCCATTATACCGCTGGGAGACGGGATAACCGTCAGTGTGATGAGAGGAAGAGAGTAAATGAAAAGCAGAAGAGTTCCCGAGCTGCTGGTTCCGGCCAGCTGCCTGGAAGTGTTGAAGGTGGCGGTGGTCTATGGGGCCGACGCCGTCTATATCGGGGGCGAGGCCTTCGGGCTGCGGGCCAAAGCCAAGAATTTTTCCATGGGGGACATGGCGGAGGGAATCCGCTTTGCTCACAGCCACGGGGCAAAGGTATATGTGACGGCCAATATCCTGGCTCATAACCGGGATCTGGAAGGAGTGCGGACCTATCTGGAGGAACTCAGAGGGCTGAGGCCGGACGGTCTAATTATTGCTGATCCCGGAATCTTTGAGATCGCCAAAGAGGTCTGCCCTGAAATTGAGCGTCATATCAGCACACAGGCGAATAACACCAACTATGCCACCTGCCGTTTCTGGTACGGCCAGGGGGCCAGCCGGATTGTGACGGCCAGAGAGCTGTCCCTGGAGGAAATTAAAGAGATCCGGGAACATATACCGGAGGACATGGAGCTGGAGACTTTCATTCACGGCGCCATGTGTATCTCTTATTCCGGGCGGTGCCTGCTGTCTAACTATCTGACCGGAAGAGATGCGAACCAGGGGGCCTGTACCCACCCCTGCCGCTGGAAATATTCAGTGGTGGAGGAGACCCGGCCGGGAGAATACTTCCCGGTATATGAAAATGAGAGAGGGACCTTCCTGTTCAATTCCAAAGATCTTTGCATGATAGAGCATATCCCGGATTTGATAGGAGTGGGCATTGACAGCCTGAAGATTGAGGGGCGTATGAAAACAGCCCTGTATGTGGCTACAGTAGCCAGGACTTACCGGAAGGCCATCGATGACTATTGCCGGGACCCGGAGCTGTACCGGAAGAATCTGCCCTGGTATTTGGATCAGATATCAAATTGTACCTATCGGCAGTTTACCACAGGCTTTTTCTATGGGAAGCCCTCTGCCGAGGAGCAGATCTACGACAACAGCACTTATATTAAAGAGTATACGTATCTGGGCATGATATCCGGACGGGATGAGAAGGGATATTATTGCGTGGAACAGAAGAATAAGTTTTCGGTGGGGGATGAGATTGAGGTCATGAAGCCGGACGGACAGAATCTGTCTGTGACAGTCCGGGCGATCTATGATTCAGAAGGAATTTCCATGGAATCCGCACCCCATCCCAGACAGGAACTACATCTTGATCTGGGAATGGAGCTGGATTTATATGATATTTTAAGATGCCCCTGCTGACTGGAAATGGCGCCGTAATTTTTCTACGGCGTTTTTTTCTATGCGGGAAACATAAGAACGGCTGATGCCAAGCTTGCCGGCGATAACTTTTTGGGTGCATTCCGTTTCTCCGAAAAAGCCATAGCGCATTTTCAGGATCTGATACTCCTGAGGAGTCAGTTCACTTTCCATCAGCCGGTAAAGAAGCTTTACATTTTCTTCAAAGGAGTAACGCTCCACCGTATCTTCAAAATCTCCTTCGATAATGTCCAGGAGATGTATCTCATTCCCTTCCTTGTCAGTTCCGATCGGTTCATAGAAGGAGACTTCTCTGGATGTTTTTTTGCGGGTGCGCAGATACATGAGGATCTCATTGTCAATACACCGGGCGGCATAGGCGGCCAGCCGGTTGCCCTTTGTATGATCAAAAGTAGTGACAGCCTTAATCAGGCCGATGGTTCCAATGGATATCAGATCTTCCGGATCTTCCTCCAGACCCTGGTATTTCTTTATCACATGTGCAACCAGGCGGAGGTTCCGCTCAATCAAAACATTTTTGGCATCTGGGTCACCCTCCTGGTATTTTTGAAGAAATACCTTTTCCTCGTCGGCGTTGAGGGGTTTCTGAAAAGTCTTCAAAAAAAGCACCTTGAAAGGGATTTACTCTTATTCTATGAAATAGGACGAATTGTCGTGCTTTTCCAACAAAAAAAGTATAAAATACAACTACCGGCAGCTCCGATCACACGGTTTTTTCTATTCCAGTCACATTGCCGGGAAAAAGACGAATCGGAAAATAGTGGGCCGGAAGATCAGACACCATTGATCTTCCGGCCCACTATTTTGTTATCGGTCCTCTCTGAAATACGGCTTGCCGATGCCGGCCGGCGCCTGGTTCTCCCTTTTGCGGGAAAGCGTGGTCAGCACAAGCACGATGATGGTCATCAGATAGGGGAGCATGTCCATGATCTGTGAAGTCAGGGATACGTCCAGCCCGCCGATATGGAAGGTCACGTTCTGGAACTTAATGGCCAGCCCTTTGAAGATTCCGAACAGGTATGCGCCAAAAATTGCTTTCATGGGGTTCCAGGTGGCGAATATGACCAGAGCCACGGCAATCCACCCCATCCCGGCTGTGATGTCGTCCTGCCAGCGGGGAACATAAACCAATGACAGATAACCGCCGCCGATGCCGCAGAGGGCGCCGCCGAGAGCAATATGGATGTATTTGTAAAGGGTTACATGGATGCCGGAAGCATCTGCCGCAGCGGCATCTTCACCCACCATCCTCATATTCAGGCCATAACGGGTCTTGTACATGTATATCCAGAGGAGAATGGCGGCAGCCAGGGCGACGGGCACCAGAATACTCTGCTTAAACAGGGCGGTGCCGATCAGCGGGATTTTGCTCAGGACGGGAATCTCTTTTGTGCCCAGGGAGGCTATGAACTCGTTGCTGAGAATCAGGTTGGAATAGCCTTTGCCGATGAAATTGGCGAAACCCGCGCCGAAAATTGTGATGGCAAAGCCGGTTACCGTCTGGTTTCCACGGAAGGAAACGGTGATGAGTGCGTATATCAGTCCCGTTA